>JBARXS010000208.1:0-15714 GCA_049647465.1 Erythrobacter sp. | reverse complement strand
CGGATCAGGAGCCCAGCAGCCTTGACCTGATGGCCGAGCGCAGCGTCTATCTCGACGCCTATCTCGCGCCGTTCAAACGCTGGCTCGACCGCGACACCGTGACCGAGATCATGGTCAATCAGCCGGGTGAGGTGTGGATTGAGGACGCCTCTGTCGGCGGCGGTATCCAGAGGATTGTGACGCCGGAGATTGATGACCGGCTGGTTCAGCGTCTCGCCGAACAGGTGGCGCGGGTCAGCCATCAGGGGATCAATCGCGAGCACCCGCTGCTGGGCGCGACGCTGCCGGACGGTGCGCGTATCCAGTTCTGTGGGCCTCCTGCCAGTCGCAAACATTGGATAATGGCGATTCGCCGCCATCGCAGGCTGGACCTGCCGCTTGACGCCTATGACAGCGGGCCGCTGGCGGGCGAGGCGCAGGTCGAGATGCCCGATCCCCAGTTTCAACCGATTGCCTATTTGCGCGAGGCCATCCGCCATCGCCGCACCATCCTGATTTCTGGCGGGACGAGCACGGGTAAAACGACTTTCCTCAATGCGATGCTGGGTGAGATACCGCAGCATGAACGCGTGGTTCTGGTCGAGGATACGCCCGAGCTGAAATTTCCCGGCGAAAATTGCGTCGGGCTGGTTGCGGTAAAGGGCGAGCTTGGCGAAGCCAAAGTCACGGCCAACGAATTGCTTCAAGCCGCGCTGCGCCTGCGGCCGGATCGCATTGTGCTGGGCGAATTGCGCGGGGCTGAAAGTGTCAGTTTCCTGCGGGCGATCAACACCGGCCACCCCGGGAGCTTCTCCACCATCCACGCCAATAGCCTGCGCGGCGCCTTGGAGCAGCTGTCCCTGATGGTGATGCAAACCGGTATCGGCCTGACCCGGTCGGACACCATCGCCTATGCTGCCAGCGTCATTGATGTGATCGTTCAGTTGGGTCGCGATGCCAATGGCAAGCGCGGAATAACGCAGATCGCGGACACCAGCTCGCTCGTGTGACGGGCATATCTGGCGAGCGAGTCTGACTTGCGATACATTGACATTTATATGACAAGCGCCAAGTCCTGATTTACTTGGGCCTCGCAGGTGCACAAAGCGCGCAAGACGCAGCCCGAAGCAGAGGGCCCGCCCAAGAGTAGAGGACCAGCGAAGCGATGAGCAGCGCTCCGATTACCCACGATCATCCCGATACGGCTCCCGTTGCTGCCAGTTCCGGGGACGGGGACAATTACTTCAATCGGGAATTGTCGTGGCTGTCCTTTAACGAGCGCGTGCTGGCTGAGGCGGATAATCTGCAATACCCGCTGTTGGAGCGGCTGCGGTTCCTCTCGATCTCGGGCAGCAATCTCGATGAGTTCATGATGATCCGTGTCGCGGGCCTCGTCGGACAGGCACAGCGCGGGATTGACAAGGTCGCGATTGACGGACGCACACCGACACAGCAACTGTCCGCAATTCGTGCGAAGCTGGCGGAGCTGTCTGACCGTCAACAGAATATCTGGCGTGATGTGCGTGTGTCACTGGCAGAGGCCGACATTCATATCGCCGATGAACAGCGCATCAAGGCGGCGGCGCATGATTGGCTGGAAGAGTTCTTTCTGGGCGAGATTCTGCCCGTCATCACCCCTCAGGCGCTGGACCCCGCGCATCCGTTTCCCTTTGTCCAGAACGAAGGGATGGGCCTGCTGTTCACCCTGACGCGCGATGCGGACAAGGAACAGATCATCGAGATGATCCTGATCCCGAGCGCTTTGCCGCGCTTTGTCCGTGTCCCATCGACACATTCGAGTGATGAGGCGATTTACATCTCGATCGCCAGCCTGATCCAGCGTTATGCGAAGAAGCTGTTTCCCGGCTTCACGATTGAGGGTGACGGCCTGTTCCGGGTGCTGCGTGACAGCGATATTGAGATCGAGGAAGAGGCCGAAGACCTCGTGCGCACATTCCGCAGCGCGATCCAGCGGAGACGTCGCGGGCAGGTGATCCAGTTGGAGCTGGAAGAGGACTTCGACCCGCAGGCAGAGGCTGTTCTGCTTGAACAATTGGGCGTGCATGAGGCCGCCGTGATCAAGACCGACGGCATGATCGGGATCGACGGCCTCGCCGAGATCGTCTCCGAGGACCGCCCCGACCTGAAATTCGACGCCTATTCCCCGCGCTATCCCGAGCGGGTGCGCGAACATGACGGTGATGTTTTCTCTGCGATTGGGGAGAAGGACATCATCATCCACCACCCCTATGAAAGCTTTGAAGTGGTGGTCGACTTCATCCGGCAGGCCGCGGTCGATCCCGATGTCGTCGCGATCAAGCAGACCTTGTACCGCGCAGGCACGCAATCCGCCGTCATCAACGCTCTGATCGAAGCGGCAGAAAACGGCATTTCCGTCACCGCAGTGGTGGAATTGAAGGCGCGCTTTGACGAGGAGCAGAACCTCAAATGGGCGACCAAGCTGGAGCGCGCCGGGGTTCAGGTCATCTACGGTTTCACTGACTGGAAAACCCATGCAAAGGTGGCGATGGTGGTGCGGCGCGAGGGCAACAGCTTTCGCACCTACTGCCATTTCGGAACGGGCAATTACCACCCGATCACCGCCAAGATTTACACCGATATGAGCTTTTTCACAGCGGACCCGAAACTGGGCCGGGATGCCGCGCGGATGATGAATTTCGTCACCGGCTATGTCGAACCAAAGGATATGGAGCTCATTTCCGTCGCGCCGCTCGACCTGCGTGAAGAGCTTTATTCCCGCATCGACACAGAGATCGCGAATGCGCAAAAGGGACTGCCCGCGGCTATCTGGCTCAAATGCAACCAGATAACAGACAAGGGCATGATTGACCGGCTCTACGCGGCCAGCGCGGCGGGCGTTCAGGTGGAGCTGGTATGTCGCGGGATATGCTGTCTGAGGCCGGGCGTTCCGGGCCTTTCAGAGAATATTCGCGTCAAGTCGATTATCGGACGGTTCCTTGAACACAGCCGTATTTATGCTTTCGCCAATGGAAAACAGATGCCGGGGCCTCAGGCCGCAGTCTTCATGTCATCAGCTGATCTGATGGGCCGCAATCTGGATCGCCGGGTGGAGAGTCTCATCCCGATCCTTAACCGGACAGTGCACGATCAGGTGCTCCAGCAGGTCTTGCTCGCCAACATGCTGGATACCGAACAAAGCTGGTGGCTGAATCCCGATGGCAGCTATTCAAGGGTTGAGGCGATTGATAAGCCTTTCAATTGCCACCGCTATTTCATGACGAACCCCTCGCTTTCCGGGCGAGGTGGGGCTCTTGAAGCGGGCGGCGTGCCGAAATTATCGCTGCGCAAGGGTCGCGCAGGCTAAGCGGAGCGGGGCGGGCCAGAACCTATGAGTTTCAAGAAACGGCGGGGCGACCGCGACGGCGCGTTTGCGGGAAACACTGCCAGTCGTGCGATCATTGATATCGGATCGAACACGGTTCGACTTGTCCTGTATGGCGGCACGATGCGCGCACCCACGGTGCTGCTGAACGAGAAGGTTACGGCCCGCCTCGGCCGTGATATTGCCAAGAATGGGACGCTCGCGCCTGAGGCCATCACACTCGCTATGGGCGGCTTGGAACGGTTTGTGCTGTTGCTGGACGACCTTGGCATCACCGACATAGAAACCGTCGCAACAGCCGCGGTGCGCGAAGCGAGCAACGGGCCTGATTTTATCGCGGAACTCACGGCGCTGGGGCTCTCGCCACGGGTGATAAGCGGCGAAGAGGAAGCCATTCTGAGCGCTTTGGGTGTCGCAGGCGCATTTCCTGAGGCCGAGGGTCTGGTCGCGGATCTGGGCGGGGGCAGCTTGGAACTGGTCGATCTGGCAAAGGGCGAGGCCAGCAATGCCGCGACTTTGCCGATGGGTGCGCTGCGCCTGCCGGATTACCGCGTGAAGGGCGACAAGAATGCAAGCGCCATGCGGGCTGCTCTGGAAGACGAGATGTCTGAAGGGGCTGGCAAACGCCAGAAGGATGCGACGCTGTTCCTGGTCGGAGGAACATGGCGCGCAATGGCCGTCTATGCGATGCAGAACGAGGGCCATCCCCTCAGCGATCCGCATGGCTTTCAACTCGAAGCCAAGCCAGCGCGAAAGCTGGCCGAAGCGCTGAGCGAAGAGACTTATGAGAACCTGAAAGCGCGCAAACGCATATCGTCGATGAGGGCGGAAAAGCTGCCCGATGCGGCGGTGTTGCTGCAAGCCATGCTGTCGCAGCTTGAGCCTGCAAGGCTTGTCTTTTCGTCCTGGGGCCTGCGTGAGGGGCTGCTGTTTGACCGGCTGCCCGATGACGGTAAATCGCAGGATCCGTTGCTGGCTGGCATTTCCACTTTCGCAAGCCAGCGCGGCGCGCCTGCAATGCTCGCGACCCGCATCGCCAGCTGGACGCTAGATGCGGCGCCCGCCCGTAAACATGGGAGCGAAAGGTTGCGATTGGCCGCAACCATGCTTGCGCTCGCATCGATGCAGATCGAACCGAACATTCGTCTGCCGCAAGCAATCGACTGGGCATTGCACAAACGCTGGATCGCGATTGATGATGCAGGGCGCGCGATGCTCGCAGCGGCGATTGCGGCGAATGGCAACCAGTTGGACCTGCCAGAACGGGTCCGCGCGCTGGCATCAGAGGATGCGCTGGACGAAGCGATCAAATGGGGTCTGAGCGTCCGACTGGCCCGCCGATTGGGAGCGCTGTCGCGCCGTTCGCTCAATATGAGCCGCCTGCTGGTCGAGAAGGATGCTCTGGTCCTGAGGCTTGCAGAAAGCCATGCGGCTCTTCATGGCGGGCCGGTCGAAAAGGATATGAAGGTGCTGTCCGGCCGACTGGGTTTGAGCCCGCGTGTGGACATTGTTGCTGATGACGCGCTGCGCAGCGAGGAGGGTTAGTAACTAGGGTTGATTAGCCCTATCGGGTCAGGCGCTTTTTTCCTTGCTCGAGAAGGGCGAGAAATCCGTTTCTGTGTCGAACAGATCGACGCCTTCCGCCTTTTTCAGCCAGCCGACAACGGTATAGGTGACCGGCGTCAACGCCGCTTCCCACATCACTTTCAACAGCCAGTTTGTCACCATGACCGTAATCACCGCCTGCGTTGTCCAGATCCCGTAGAAGGCGATGGGGTAGAAAATCAGGCTGTCCACGCCCTGTCCGATTACCGTTGATCCGATGGTGCGCGTCCACAAGGCGCGGCCCTTGGTCCAGACCTTCATCTTGGCCATGACATAGGAGTTGACGAACTCCCCCGCCCAGAAAGCGATGATGGACGCGACGACAATGCGCCAGGCATTGCCGAAGACGCTGACATAGGTCTGTTGGCAGATCGCACCGGAAGGGCCATCGGGATCAGTAGTCGAAGCGAGCGGCCCGTTCCCGTCAAACCCGCTGGCAGCGCACGCCCAGCCGTCAAATGCAGGCAGACTGACAACAACATAACTCATGAAGGCGAGAAAGATCATCGCGGCAAAGCCGGTCCAGATCACCCGGCGGGCGCGGGCAAAGCCGTAAATCTCTGTCAGGACATCGCCGATGACATAGCCGAGAGGGAAGAACAGGATGCCCGCGCCGTAAATGAACATCCCGTCTGCGGCGGGCCACCATCCGGCAGGCCACCAGCTTACCTCGATAAAGGTCAGTTTGGCCGCGCCGATTATATTGGAGAGCAGCAGGATCGCGACGAATGCCGCCATGACGAAGTCATAGTATTTGAAAGCCACCGGCGCGGTATCAGTTGCAACGATATTGTCGGTCGGGTCCACATCGAAATCGACGCTGAGCGGGGGCTTTTCCATGACTTGCGCCTCTAGCGTGATTCCCAAGCGAGGCAAAGCACGCTAAGGGCACATCCGGCGCGCGCCCTTAGCTCATCTGGATAGAGCGCGAGACTTCTAATCTTGAGGCAGCAGGTTCGAGTCCTGCAGGGCGCGCCATTTTCATTTCGTTGAAATCGCTTGCCCCCTGGTTTTGGTGAGTTCGGACTGCGTCCTCCGGGGCTCGGGTGTGCCTCCCCTTGGCGAATGCCGTTCGCCGATCAGGGGCAACGCCTTGTGGAGAATCGCAAGCGTTGCGGCGCCCGAGTCTGCCCGCGTTCAGCTTCGCAATCGCACTCTCGTAGGCCTCGCTATGTTGTCCGTTCATTCAGGAGGTTCTGCCCATGTCATTTCCCCGTTCAGCCATCATCACCATCGCCCTGGCCGCTATCACCGCCTCCGCCGCAGGCGCGCCCGCTATTGCTGGTCAGCATCCGATCATCGTCGAAGGCGATCGAGGCACGCGGGTCTCTCCGAACAATGACAGCAATCCGTGGTGGCTCGATTACAAGACCGATATCAGCGAAGCCCGGCGGGAGCTTGCAAGCGATCTGCGCCGCGCTACCGATGCCGAGGATCGCCGCGACGCGCATGAGGAATACCGCCGTGAAATCGCCGATGCACGCTATGATTATCGTAAGGAAATGGCCGAACGCGGCTTTCGCGTCGTGAGTTTTGAAGAGAACCGCAGGCGTTTTGCCCGCAGGTAAGTCGCTTGGCCCGCCGATAGGCTCACCCGCGCGCGACATTCTCCAGCAATTCGGCGGTGATCGGATAGCCAGCGTCCTCGATGATGGTGAGCATCGGTTGGCCGGTGCTTTCGTCCACCTTCGGAATGATAGTCTTGATCGGGATCGCTTCGGCTTGGGCGCGCGCCTCTTCAAAGCTGGCAAACAGTGCGAGCCGCTCCAGATTGCGGCGGGTGGGGAAAATAACCCTGATGTCGCCACGCGCCGCGGCATCCAGCGCACCCTGCGCGCTGGTCCAGAACATTTTTGTGTTCTCTGAGTTGTCGATTGAGACATCCACCATGCCCGTCCCGAGATTGGCGAGATAAAAGCGCGTGTCGTAAACGCGGCTCAGCTTCTCGTTTTGGGGAAACCAGCGGGCGAAAGGGGTGATCTGCGCCAGGTCCAACTCCCACCCAAACGAGTCCAGAACGGGGGCAAGAGCCTTTTCCCGCTCAAGCAATTCGCGCGCCTCAGCGGCTGTTTCGGCGGTGATCGTACCTTTCAGGCCAAGTGCGAGCCCGGTTTCTTCCAGTGTTTCGCGCACGGCTGCGATCTGGTGCGCGGCTTCGTCCGGTGCCATATCTGTGGCTTTCGAGACGCTTTCGCCCAGCTCAAAATCCGCCGGGTCCACCCGGCCTCCCGGAAAGACGGCCATGCCACCCGCAAAGGCCATATTGCGCGACCGGATCGTAACCAGAACCTGCGGAGCCCCGCCATCGGGGCAGTCACGGAAGATGATGATTGTTGCGGCCGGGATGCCTTCAGGCGGAGAGGGAGGCGCAGGATTGGCGCGAGATTGATCGGTCATGTCGCTGTGATGGCGCTCCTCGGCGTGCTTGCCAAGCGGCTACGTAAACTTGCCGTGATTTCAGAGCGTTGAGCGGTGGATGACCGGGGCGGCAGGAATTGACCGCAAATTGTGTCGGACCACTTTACAAACACGGATTGCCCAGAGTCGTGTTAAGTAGACAAGTTATTGTAATATCACTGATTTCGATTTTTGGCACAGCCGATGCATAAGAGGGAGCAGACCCCGATGGTCTTCAAAAAGAGGTGTGACCTTCCTGGTCTTTGGTCCCACTTCCCCGTGCTAAAAAGCCGCCCTGCGTTTGGTCACGCAGGGCGGCTTTTTGCTTTTGGATTCACTCTATAACTGACCTGTCAGGATGCGTCTCAAGAAGCGTTCAAGAAGCTGGGGCCACGCCCTTTTCATCGAGCAGCTGCTTGAGCTCCCCGGCTTCAAACATTTCCATCATGATGTCGCTACCACCGACAAATTCGCCCTTCACGTAAAGCTGGGGGATGGTCGGCCAGTCAGAGAAGGCCTTGATCCCTTGGCGGATTTCCATGTCTTGCAGCACATCGACGCTTTCATAGCCGACTCCGCAATGGTCAAGGATAGCCACGGCCTTGCTGGAAAAACCGCATTGCGGGAACAGGGGCGTGCCTTTCATGAACAGGACAACATCGTTGTCGCCGACAAGGGTGGAGATGCGTTCGTTTGTATCAGCCATGATTGGTGCGGCCTTTGTGTCAGTTTGGGTGTGGTGATGCGGATATCACTTATGAAGGTTACTTGGGAACCGCCGTTGAAACTTGCAAGGCGTGCAGCTCTCCGCCCATCTTCTCGCCGAAAGCGGCGTAAACCATCTTATGTTGGGCCACTCGGGTCTTCCCTGCGAATTGCGGGGCTGTGACGCGGGCTGACCAGTGATCGTCGTCGCCTGCGAGATCGGTCAATTCAATGACCGCGCCGGGAAGCTCCGCTTCAATCGCGGCGATGATGTCTTCGCCTTTCATCGGCATGGACGGTCTCCTGTAAAATCTGGCACGCGGATCAGCTGTCGCTCATCAATTGTCGCTCATGATCTGACGGCGCGCTTCGATTGCCATTTCTTCGAGCTTTGCGCGAATATCGGCTTCGCTGACATCCACTTCTGCTGCGGTCAGATCGCCCAGCAATTTGCGGATCACATCTTCATCGCCCGCTTCTTCAAAGTCGGCCTGAACGACGGCTTTCTTGTAGGCGTCAGCTTCTTCGCTTGTCAGGTTCATCAGGCCAGCGGCCCATTCCCCCAGCATTCGGTTGCGGCGTGCGGCCACTTTGAAAGCGGTCTCGCCATCCATTGCGAATTTGGCTTCTTCTGAGCGTTCGCGGTCTTTAAAATCGGTCATCAGTCCCTCCGGAGAAAAGTCAGACTCAAAATAGGGTGGAGCAGTGGAGGCGGCAAGCATAGATGCACGCCATGGCGGCCCCTGTGCCGTTTTAGTCCCTAGGCCTTCAGGCGATCTAGTCCATCGTCACGACAAGTTTGCCGACAGCCTCGCGATTTTCAAGCTTGGCAATGGCATCGCCCGCGCGTTCAAGCGGGAAAGTCTCGGATACGAGCGGATCGATCTTGCCTTCCTGCATCAGCGCGAACAGCTCGTTCACCTGAGCGACGAATTTGGCGGGCTCGCGCGCGGTGAAGGCGCCCCAGAACACTCCGCAGATGTCGCAGGATTTCAGCAGGGTGAGATTGAGCGGCATCTTGGCAATGCCGGCGGGAAAGCCAACCACAAGAAAGCGGCCTTCCCACGCGATGGAGCGCAGCGCGGGTTCGGAATATTGCCCGCCGACGATGTCATAGACGATGTTTGCGCCTTCCGGCCCGCATGCCGCCTTGAACTTGCCGGCCAGTTCCTTGGAAGCGACCTTGTCCATATCCTCGCGCGGATAGATGACCACTTCGTCCGCGCCCGCTTTCTTTGCGACTTCGCTCTTGGCTTCGGAGGAAACCGCCGCAACCACGCGCGCGCCGAATGCCTTGGCAAGCTCCACGGCAGAAAGGCCAACGCCGCCCGCCGCGCCAAGGATCAGGACAGTGTCGCCTTTCTTGATATGGCCGCGATCCTTCAACCCGTGGATGGTGGTGCCGTATGTCATCAGCAGCGAGGCTGCTTTCTCAAACGGGACACCGTCGGGAATAGGGAACATCCGGCCGGCGGGGACCACGACCTTCTCGGCCAGCCCGCCATTGCCGATCCCGGCCATGACGCGGTCACCGACCTGGTAATTGTCCACGCCTTCGCCGACCGCTTCGACCACGCCGGCCAGCTCTCCGCCGGGCGCATAGGGGCGCTCTGGCTTGAACTGATACAGGTCGCGGATCATCAGCGTGTCGGGATAATTGATGGCGCAGGCCTTCACCGCAACCAGCACTTCGCCCTTGCCCGGCGTCGGTGCATCAATCTCGTCGAGAGTAAGCGTCTCAGGGCCGCCCACTTCGTGGGTGCGAATGGCTTTCATTGTGGTCTCTCCCGGGTAATCTGAAAATTGCTGTAATTGATCACGCAGCCGTGCCAGCCATCAGCCAGCTTTGCGAGGCCTTTCGGCGTGTTTCATACTGACCGATAGCGGCATCGCGCTCCAGCGTCAGAGCCACTTCGTCAAGCCCGTTCAGCAGGCAGTGTTTGCGAAACGGGTCAATCTCGAAGGTGAAACGGTCCTGATATTGCGTCGTGACCGTCTGGTTTTCCAGATCGACCGTGATCGGAGAGCCTTCGCGCGCGACTTCCATCAGGCGGTCAATCGCCTCCTGCGGCAGGACCACTGGAAGAATGCCGTTCTTGACCGCATTGCCAGAGAAGATGTCGGAATAGCTGGGTGCGATAACCGCGCGAATGCCCATGTCGAGGATCGCCCATGCGGCGTGCTCGCGGCTGGACCCACAGCCGAAATTATCACCCGCAATCAGGATCGGAGCACCCGCATAGGCGGGATCGTCGAACACACTGTCACCATCGGCGCGGATCGATTCAAATGCGCCCTGACCCAAGCCATCGCGGGTAATCGTCTTGAGCCATTTGGACGCGATGATGACATCGGTGTCGACGTTTTTCGCACCGAAGGGATAGGCGATGCCTGAAACCTGGATCAGCTTGTCCATGGTGGGATGTCCTTAAATCACGCTATTCTGGTCGGCGAGTCTTAGTCGGTCTCGGGCGGTTCGCCCGAAGGCACTTTGCCGGGTGCCGCTTTGTCTTCTGGCTTTTTGCGGAACCGGCGTCCCGCATAGAGCAGGGCGGCTGCTATTGCGGCGGAACCGATGGTTGCCGCAGCGCCAATCGCCGCTTTGCTCGCGGTGGAGCTGGAGTCGCCGGACTTGGAAGACTCGTCAGGCTTGGGGGCGGGGGTGGGATCTTTTTTGGTCATGGTATCATCATGCGCTCAGCAGGGGCGGGTTTCAAGCGTATCCGCTTAACTCACGCACATCTGTAAGCTTGCCCTTGACCGCCGCTGCCGCTGCCATCGCCGGCGAAAGCAGATGCGTCCTCGCGCCCGGCCCCTGCCTGCCGACAAAATTGCGATTGCTGGTCGAAGCGCAGCGTTCGCCCGCCGGAATCTTGTCCGGGTTCATGCCAAGGCAGGCCGAGCAGCCCGGCTCCCGCCATTCAAATCCGGCGTCGGTGAAGATGCGGTCCAGCCCCTCTTCCTCGGCCTGGCGTTTGACCAGACCTGATCCGGGCACAACGATGGCCCAGCGAACATTGTCCGCCTTTGTGTGCCCTTTGAGTATCTCTGCGGCGCTTCTGAGGTCTTCTATGCGGCTGTTGGTGCAACTGCCGATAAAGACGTTCTCGATCGGCACGTCCGTCATCGCAGTGCCGGGGGTGAGGCCCATATAATCGAGGCTTTTCGCAGCGGCGGCCTGTTTGCTCTCATCAGCAAAGCTGGTCGGCGCAGGGACGGTGCCGGTGATCGCGACGACATCTTCGGGACTGGTGCCCCATGTCACGGTTGGTGCGACGGTGGCCGCGTCGATAGTCACGGACTTGTCGAACTGCGCTCCGGCATCGGTCTTCAGCGTGCGCCAATAGGCGAGGGCCTCGTCCCATTCCTCGCCTTTCGGGGCCATCGGACGGCCTTTCAGATATTCGAACACAGTATCGTCCGGCGCGATCAGGCCGGCGCGTGCGCCTGCCTCAATGCTCATGTTGCAGACGGTCAGCCGTTCCTCGACGCTCATAGCCTCGAAGACAGGCCCGCGATATTCAATGACATAGCCAGAGCCACCCGCAGCTCCGATTACGCCGATGATATGCAGGATCAGGTCTTTCGCCGAGATGCCGGGGCCAAGCTCGCCTTCGACCCGCACTTCCATGGCTTTTGATTTTTGCAGCAGCAGCGTTTGCGTGGCGAGGACGTGTTCCACCTCGCTTGTGCCCAGACCAAAGGCGAGAGCGCCAAGGCCGCCGTGGCTGGCGGTGTGCGAGTCGCCGCATACAATGGTGGTGCCGGGCAGGGAAAAGCCCTGTTCCGGGCCGACAACATGGACGATTCCCTGCTCCGCATCGGCATCCCCGATATAGCGGATGCCAAAGGCGGGCGCGTTTTTCTCAAGTGCGGCAAGCTGCGCTGCGCTTTGCGGATCGGCAATCGCGATCTTGGCGCCCTTGGCATCGCGGCGTGCGGTAGTGGGCAGATTGTGATCGGGCACAGCCAGCGTCAATTCCGGGCGGCGCACTGTTCGACCAGACGCGCGCAGGCCGTCAAATGCTTGCGGGCTGGTAACTTCATGCACAAGGTGGCGATCAATGTAGATCAGCGAGGTTCCGTCATCGCGGGTCTCGACCACGTGATCGTCCCAGATTTTTGCGTAAAGCGTGCGGGGTTTGCTCGCCATAATCTCTCTCAATTGCTAGTTTCAGTCTCGATTAGCGGCCATCGCGCAACACTGGCAAGGCAGATGCAGAGCGGATGCCGTTTTTCTGACAATTCGTCATAGAAACGAAACGGCTTTCGCGCTAATTGACACTTATGTCAGCAATACCATTCCGTTTCCCGATCAAAGTTGTGCCCGATGATATCGATTTCATGGGGCACGTTAACAACGCGCGATATCTCAATTGGGTTCAGGATGCGGTGCTTGCACACTGGAACCGGATCGCCCCGGCTGACGATGTGGCGAGCAAAGCGTGGGTCGCTCTCAAGCATGAGATCACGTACCGCAAACCGGCCTTTCTTGAAGACGATGTGATCGCTAGCACGGTGCTTGAACGCTACAACGGCGCGCGGGCATTTTATCACACAGTGATTAAACGCGGCGAGGATGTGCTGGCTGAAGTGCAATCGAGCTGGTGCTGTATTGATGCCGAAACCCTGCGACCGGCCCGCATTGGTGAGCATCTGCGTGAAGTGTTTTTTCCTCAGTAGGGGGGAGCGCAAGGGTGGGGGGCTTTGCTCCGTTAAAAAAAGGCTCTGCGCGTCCGTTCTAATTGCTGATGCGAGCCTCGCGATTCCGTATCTTCTCAAACATGCTCTTTGCTCCTAGAATAACAGATATCGTCCAACTTCGGCGGCTATTATTTATGGTGCGTTGGTATTTGGACTTCTTTTAGAGAAGGGTAGGAATTTCATCTCACCATGGCCAAGTTCGACGAAGTCAGCGAGACTATGCGGTTAGAGTGGGACTCTGATCCATACAATCAAGAAGTATGGGAGTTCATGAAGCAAATAGGCGAAGATCTAAATAGATCTTTGCGAGGCTTGGCGGAGAAAGCAGAAGCAGGAACTGTCCTAGCGGCTATATGTTTGGGAGAGATACTTTTTTGTGGTCTGCACGGCGCTTCACCAGATAAATCTGAAGCAATCAGATGGACACGATATGCTGCGCAAGGAGGGTCGATAGCCGGGAGCTTTCAGCTAGCCGAGTATCTGGAGAAAACTCAAAATTTCAGTGAGGCCGAAAGTGAGTACATCATACTTGCAGACCGTGGCTATTCGCCAGCGATGTATAGGCTAGCCCGAATATACTGGTCAGATAGCAGTAATGAAGAAAACAAGATTCAGTCGGTAAGGTATTTCAAGAAGGCGATTAAATCTGGGCACCTTCATGCAAAAGCGGACTTTGCAAAACTTAAACGAGCCGGCACATTTGGCTTTTGGCAGCGCTTGGGCGGCGTCTCTGATTTTTTCGCACTTTTAGTACCCATGGCGATCATGCGGTATCAGTATCCTGACGGCGATTTATTGCGTAGGTAAGCTCGACTGAGAGCGATCCCGGCTTCCGCTGGGATGACGAATTGAGGCGCGCTTTTGCACTTAAGTCAGATGGCAAACCAAAGCCGCGCAGAATTGTCGATCCTGCAAACCCACCCATCTAAACACTATACGCACCCAAACGGCGCGCCTAAACGTAGTTTCCATACATGACCACGCGCCATGCCCTTCCCAGCCAACCCGTACAGCGGGTTATCGGGCTTACGCTCGCCGCTCTCGTTGGCGGTGGTTGGCTGGGTGTGCACTTCTATTCGATGTTCGTTTTCGAGCTGACTTGGAACAACCTGCCCTTCGCGCTGTGCCTGGCGGTGCTGCAAATCTGGCTCAGCGTGGCGGTGTTCATCATCTGCCACGATGCCATGCATGGCAGCCTTGCTCCGGGATGGCCGCGGGTGAATGTGGCAGTCGGTGCGACGCTGTTGATGCTCTACGCCGGGTTCAAGTGGAAGCGGATGCGCGATGCCCATTTCGTCCATCACAAGCTTTCCGGCCACAAGGGTGATCCCGATTTTGACGAGGATCATCCGAGCAATTTCCTCCAGTGGTACTGGACCTTTTTCAAACGGTATTTCGGCTGGTTCTCGTTGATCTTCGTGCACACGGTCGTGGGAATTTACCTGTTTGTATTCGACGTGCCTTTCATGCAGATTTTCGTGCTGTATGGCGCTCCGGCGTTGCTGTCCTCGTTGCAGCTGTTCTATTTCGGCACCTATCGCCCGCACCATCACGCTGCGGCCCAACCTTTCGCCGATCGCCACAATGCGCGAAGCAACGATTTTTCGACGCTCGCCAGTCTGCTGACATGCTGCCATTTCGGCTATCATCTGGAACATCACCGCGCTCCGCAAGTGCCGTGGTGGGCGCTGCCCGGAGCGAAGAAAGCGGGTGTTGGCGCGATTACCAATTCGTTGGACAGCCCCCCTACAGACTTGGCTAGCAAAGCCAGCAGGCGTAAAGGGGCAGCAGCATGACCTGGCCTGAGATCATCCTGACTGTTCTTTCGTCCCTTATCGGGATGGAACTGTTTGCGTGGTACGCGCACAAATATATCATGCATGGCTGGGGCTGGGGATGGCATCGCGATCATCACGAACCGCATGACAATATGTTTGAAAAGAACGATCTGTTCGCGGTCGTGTTCGGCACGATCAATGCCGCGATGTATATCTATGGGTCGCTTTATTGGGACTGGCTGTGGTGGTTTGCCGTGGGGATCACGCTTTATGGTGTGATCTACACCCTGATCCATGATGGGCTGGTGCATCAGCGGTATTGGAAATGGGTGCCTAAAAAGGGCTATGCCAAGCGGCTGGTTCAAGCGCACAAACTGCACCATGCCACCATCGGTAAAGAAGGCGGCGTCAGCTTCGGCTTTGTATTCGCGCGCGATCCAGCGGTTCTGAAGAAAGAGCTGAAGGAACAGCGCGAAGCCGGTGTTGTCGTGGTGCGGGATAGCGTGGGTGCGTGATCCTGCAAGCCGAACGCAGGCGACCTGTCTACATCCGGCCAAGATCAGGCAGACACTTTCCGGCTTGAACAACTACAGAGCGCCCAGCTTTGCCAGCCTTACGAACGATGCTGGAGACGATGCGCAGGTAGGGCATGGGGGCTCTTGAGTATCGCTAGATGGCAACCGGCTGCCACTTCCGCGCGCGCATGGGGGAGCCTCATCCAGCATTTCCCGATGGCATCACCATCTCATTCAGCTTTGGCAAAATGAATCTTGCTGGTGACGAGATAATCGCGGCATCGAAACTGTGATCTGCGTGTTTCTTGACTTCCTTGAGCAATGCGCATGGCCTAAATCGATAGGCTGGAGAGAAATCCACCTGGCCCTTGGCTTAAGCTGGCGGGCTCACTCATCTCGTGTAGCAATCCATCCGCCGACGATTATTAGCACGGCGACCGAAATCCAAACCCAGGGAAAGCCCAGCGTCAGCCAGGTGAACCCAACCCCGGCGGCAATCGATGCTATCGACAGCACTTTGGTTCGCCGCGAGATTGCGCTGCGTTCGCGCCAGTCGCGCACCTGTTTGCCCCACTGCGGATGGTCGAGGATCTTGCGCTCCCATTCGGGGTTGCTGCGGGCAAAGCAGAATGCGGCGACCAACAAGAACGGAACCGTCGGAACAATC
>JBARXS010000207.1:0-6391 GCA_049647465.1 Erythrobacter sp. | reverse complement strand
TGCCGTCAGGGCAGATGTTCAACAAACGGTGGTTTTTGGGAAATCCGTTAGTATCATTCCTGAAAGGCCAAGTTGGTCTATTAGGACGTCCGAAACTGTCCCTCGCCACCGTTCCGCAAAGTGCCCTCTGAGAAACTCCTTCTTTAACGACAGCACCCCTCGATAGTCATCATCATTGCCAAATTAATAGCGCTTATATATAAGCACTATTATGTCTCATACTTTCAAGAAGTCCCAAAGTTTGTTCGCTCCCGTCTCCGCGTTGTCGCGCGAAATCGACGACGCCATAGTCGCGCTCTACCGCGACTACAAAGTCGACGGCGTCCGCCCACGATTCAGCATGGCGCTGATCGGATTAAACGATCATGGCCCCATGACAATCCGCGATCTAGCGGCCTTCACCCGTGTCACGCACGGCGCGATGAGCCAATCCGTCAAGGCTATGAAGGCGGCCAACATGGTCGAGACGCAGACGGGGCGGGATGCACGTAGCGTGCTGGTCGACCTCAGCGACAAGGGTCGCGCTGTTATCACTTTTCTTGAAGCCGAATGGGACGCGACCGAGGCCATGCTAGCGGAGCTGGACGCAGACCTACCCTATCCGTTGACGCGCGTGATGGCGGATGTTCGAGAACGACTTGATCGAGAGTCGCTTAGGGATCGGATCGCCCGCTATATGCGCTCGCGCCAATCCAAGTGAAACTGTTCCGACCGCTGAACGTCGCTCCGCTCTGCGATAATCCGGCCTTTCGGCGTCTGTGGGCTGGCAGTTCATGGCAGGTGCTAGGCGGTCAGGTCTTGGCTTTCGCGATCCTCTACCAGATGTGGGAGATGACCGGATCGACGCTAATGAGCGGGGCGGTCGGCATGACACTGGCTGTCCCGATGGTGGTCTTCGGAATTTGGGGTGGCGTCCTTGCAGACACGCAAGACAGACGCGCACTGATACTGATTGCCAACCTCGGCACAATTCTCTTCGCGCTTTGCCTAGTCGGGCAGGCCCTGATCGGGTGGAATTCGCCTGCGTTTCTCCTCACCTTGGCGGCGGCGCAAGCGGGGAGCCTTGCCATCGGTCAACCTTCTCGCAAGGCAATGATCCCCGACCTTCTTACGCGTGGGCAATTAGGCGAAGGCATCGCGCTGACTCATGCGAGCTTCCAAGTGGCGATGCTGGTCGGACCAGCCCTCGCTGGGGTTCTAGCTGGAATCTGGGGCGTAGCGGGCTGCTACGCGCTTGGCACACTGGCGTTCGCCTTGGCCTTTTATGGGCTTCTCGCCTTACCCAAAACGCCGCATCGATCTGATGCAGGTGAAAACGACAGCCGAGCAATGGCTGGACTTCGCGCGATCTGGAAGCAGGAGCCCCTACGCGGTTCGCTGCTGACCGATCTCGCGGCCATGCTGCTCGCTATGCCGATAGCGCTGTTCCCAGCGCTGAATGAAGCCCGCTTCGGCGGCACACCAGAGACGCTGGGCCTGTTTCTGTCCGCTCTCGCGGCAGGCGGCATCATGGCCATGCTTCTGTCAGGTGCCGTTACGCGCCATCCTCGCCAGGGTGTGATCCAGATCGGCGCAGCCGCGCTCTGGGGGTTGGCGGTGGCGGCGGCGGGCTTTGTCGAGACCGAGTGGGCAACGCTCGTGTGCCTCGCCGCGGCGGGGGCCGCCGACACAGTTGCGGCCATAACACGCGGCGCGGTCGTTCAACTGTCCTGTGCCCCTGAGATGCGGGGCCGGGTCCTCGCAGCCGAGCAGGTCGTGGGGGTCGCAGCTCCGCAGATAGGCAATTTCGGAGCCGGTTCCATGGGGGCGGTGCTGCCACCGGGCGTTGTGCTAGCCTGCGGTGGCGTCCTATGCATAGTCGCCGTGACCGGGATCGCTATTACCCACCCCGCCCTCCGGCACTTCCGTGGAGCCGATCCCTCCTGATCGAACTCCGCGACCGTTCTAAAAACGCTTGTTTTTGGAACGCGCGCAAACCACCCCATTTTTAGCTGCCATAAACCCCGTTCAAAACCTGAGCAGTTGTTGAAGGTTTTTGCTTGCTCAAAAGCATCAAGGTGCCCGCCACATCCCTCACTTGAATAACCCATCATGATAGGTTACTGTTCTGCATGGTCACGATCTACCGGGCGCATGGGCTGCGCATCATCATCTTCACAGACGACCATGAACCAGCCCATGTGCATGTGTTCGGCGATGGTCATGCCAAGATCAACCTGATCGGGCCTGACGGTGCGCCAGCGCTTGTTCGGGCTGAAAACATGAAGGCCAACGATCTGCGGCGCGCCATGCAGTTGGTCCGCGACCAGCAGGAACAGTTTCTTGCCAAGTGGAGGGAATTCCATGGCTGATCTGACAGACGCCGAAATCGACACCGCTCTGGAACGGGGCAAGATTGCGCACCTTGTCGAGCCGCGCGCGACAGCCGTGCGTTATGATCGCAAGAGCGCGCGCATCATCGTCGAGCTGAACAACGGCTGCACCTTCGCCTTTCCGCCCCACCTCGCACAGGGGCTGGAAACCGCCACGCATGATGAGCTTGCAACGGTGGAAATCCTTGGCGCGGGGTACGGGCTGCATTGGGAAGCCCTCGATGCGGACTTCAGGGTGAGTGGCTTGCTGGCGGGAGTGTTTGGCACGAAAGCTTACATGGCTCGCCGCGCTGGACAGGCCACATCGCCCGCCAAAGCTGCCGCCGCCCGCGCCAATGGTGCCAAGGGTGGGCGCCCGAAGAAGCAGGCGTAACGGGTGCCGATGACGTGGCTCGCGGTCTATGCGCAGCATGGTTCGTGCAGCTACGGCGGGATTTCCCCAGGACGCCTGCGGGAAATCCTGCTGGGCGATGCGCCCGCGCCGAATGAACGGGCCAGCGTCGGACAGGCGTTGCTGGAGACGGATGCGGTGGCACTCAACTGCGCCCCGGCGCAGGAGCTGGCCGGCGAGCTGGGGCTGACGCTGGCCCGGCTGGAAGCTCGGTGTGCAGAACTGACCGGGCGCAGGCTGGGGTCGGCATCGCACACCGAACTGGCACGGCAGGCCGCGGATTCCGACAACGGGACCATCGCAAACCCCTGATCGACATCGCCAGCCACAAGGCAGGGGAGGAAGGGGTTTGCAGCCACCGGCGGTGGCTTGGCAAGGCGCGGCCCGAAGGGTTGCAAGCCGCGCAGATCGACCAGATCGGAGAAGCCCCCGGCAGGGCGAAAGAAGGGGATTTTGGGTGGTGCGCAGCATCGGGACCCAAAGTCTCCTTATGAGCAAAGAGACTTTGCAGTCACTTCCTGCCGTGCTACCTCTACCACATGGCCAAGCTCGTCTACAACATCGAACCCGCGTCACCCAGCATGATAAGCTCGCTGGACCGGCACTGCCTGACCCGTGTGCCCGATGGATCGTCCAACATCGTTCCCGCCCGGTCGCATCTGAACCGGATACTTGATGGCGATGAACGCGGGCTGATGCAGTCGCTCAGAAACCTCTATGACCGGGGCGTTCAGAAGCCGACCGCGCAATCCGAGAAGCCCTACCTGCGCATCGTGCTGTCCGCCTCGCCCGAATACTTCCGGCCCGGTGATCCGATGGCAGTCGGCACATGGGACGAAGACCGTCTGGCCGCATGGATCGAGGCCAGCATGAACCAACTCCGGGAAGAGCATGGGGCTGATCTGATTTTTGCCGAGCTGCATCTGGATGAGGACACGCCGCATGTCCATGCGGTCGTTGCCCCGACCTATGCCCGAAAAGCCCGCAAGCCGGGCAGAGCCAAACGCGGCGAAACGCCGGATCAGTTTGAGGCGCGCAAGGCGGCGGCTCTGGCATCCGAGGGGGTGCGGACGGTCGGGCGGGCCTCGCACCCCACCCTGTCGAAACAGAACAGCTTCCAGCGCCTCCGGGAGCGCATGACCGTCGCCCTCGATCACCTTGGGATCGAGTATGGCGTGGATCGCGCGGTTAACGCCCCGGAGGGCCTGTCAACGCGGGAGTGGGTCATCGAACAGGCGGCGCAGTTGCGGGAAGAGAAACGCCAGATCGAACGGGAACGCGAACAGCTATCCAAGGATCGGGCCGATCTGGAAGAAACAGAAGCATGTCTCGCATCAGCCACAAAAAACCTGTCTATCGCAATCGGGCTGGCGAACGACGGCACGCACGACGATGAAATCGTGGCTGACGCGATGGCAGATCAACCCGAGAAGTTTGCGACTCTGAAAGCCGCTGCCCCGGATGGCAGACCGACCCGTGGGTTTCATGCCCGCTTCTGGTCTCTGAACAACAGCAAGACTGGCGAGCCTCTTTCCATGTCAAAGAAGATCCGTGACGGGCTGACCAAATCCTTCGACAGGGTGGCCGCGTGGGCCGTTGAGGTGCGTAAGGGCAGGTTGGAGGCACAGACGGCCCTCAGAGAGGCCCAGAGGGGCGCTACAGAGGCCGCTGAGCGCATTGTCACATCTGCGGAACAGTCAGCCGCCCAGCTCATGCAGGAAGCCCGCCAGAGAGGCGATGAGTGGTCCTCGAAGGATACGCGGGTCAAATCGTATCATTCCTTCGTCGAGTTGCTGAAGGAGAAGCTCAAACTGAGCTTCGGGGAGGATGGCTATCAGCAGGTCGCCAAATCCGTGAACGCGGTTTGGGAAAACCACCCCGACAATCTCAACCGACCTGCACCAAAACCGGCACCGGTGAAACAGACCAACTCCGGTCCATCCGGTCCCTGATCTTCATTCTCAGCAAAACCGGCATCACAATCAGAGCTACGGTTCGAGGTGATGAACGTGGCAGGAAATAGGGCGTGATTGTTCACCCCCTTCCCCTCCCTGCCTGACCCACCCCATCCGGTCACCGTTTCGCTAGTGGGACGAACTGACCTCGCCAGCATCGGCCCAAGTTTGGCACCGTTGTAAAAGCAGGCTCCTTCGTCGCCTGCGTCGATCAAAAACTCCACCCCCGCCCGGCCGGTCGCCAGCTTACTGGCGAGCGCTCCCGTCCGAACGGGCGTGGATTTTTTGCCCTCCTGTAGATCATAAGAGAGAGCAAAAATTTCTTCCTTTCTTTTCAATGCCTTGAAGGGGGGGGGTAGACTCCCTAGGATTGTCCACCCCTAGACAGTCTAGGATTGTCCACCCCTAGACAATCTGGTGTCAGTTTCTAACATTGAATACTTGATAACTGACAACCGTTGTGCGTTAGTGATGTTAGAAATTGACAATACAATGGCTGGGTTAGACAGTGAATTTGCCGGACAAGAAGCGCCCAGGAAGATGGGTTCAAACCGAACGAGCTGCCCATGAGGCGTGGGCAGCTCTAATGCGGGATAGTCCGAACGCGGCGATGCTGATGCACCTGCTGGTCGCTCGTGTAGGTGAGCACAACGCTGTCGTCGTCTCCCAGAAAACGATGGCCAAGATCATGGGGCGGCACGTCAATACGGTGAAGACCGCCTTCAAGACGCTTCGGGATCGCAACTGGATCGAGATACGGCAGGTTGGCGAACGCGGCACTGTGAACGCCTACATCATCAACGACCGGGTTGCATGGACCGGCAAACGCGACGGTATCCGCTATAGCCTGTTCAGCGCAGCCGTCGTTCTTTCGGATGAAGAACAGCCGGATCGCGACCAGCTCGGCCAACAGGAGCCGCTGCGCCAAGTTCCCAGTCTGCTCCGAGGTGAACAGCAGCTCCCGTCTGGGGACGGCCTGCCGCCGCCATCCGAACCGACCCTCCCCGGCATGGAGCCTGACCTGCCCGCTACGGATCTCGGTGAAGATGATGCGTAACACCACGGAACGTTCCTTCACGTTCCATTTGGAACGTGAAGGAACGCCATGAGCTACACTCTGAACGAGGCCGCAAAGGCTGCTGGAAAAAGCAAAACTACTATTCACCGGGCGCTAAAATCTGGCAAGATTTCAGCAGCTAAACTGGATAGTGGTGCCTACGCGATTGAGCCATCAGAGCTGCATCGAGTATTCCCTGCCGTTCCGGCAGAACGGAACGCGGAACGTTCCGATACGAACGATGCGGAACACCTACGGAACGACCGAGGAACGCTCCACATTCAACTGGAAATCATTGAAAGGGAGCGTGAGCGCGAGCGCGAGCAGTTGCTGGAAACCATAACCGACCTTCGCGAGGATCGGGACCGATGGCGACAACAAGCTACGGTACTTTTGGAAGACAAGCGCCCGCGCGGGTTCTGGAAAAAGCTGTTTGGCAACTAACACCAACCGTCAACTATGCGGATTTAGCGGCACATGCCCCAGTCTTGCCGTCAGGGCAGATGTTCAACAAACGGTGGTTTTTGGGAAATCCGTTAGTATCATTCCTGAAAGGCCAAGTTGGTCTATTAGGACGTCCGAAACTGTCCCTCGCCACCGTTCCGCAAAGTGCCCT
>JBARXS010000206.1:0-20461 GCA_049647465.1 Erythrobacter sp. | reverse complement strand
ATCACCGTTCGCTCGCCCATCATCAGCAAATCTCCACTTGCTTGCCGAGATCACTGGAGCCGAAGGCGTGCAAAGCACAATCAGCAGCTTAGCCCCACTGCAAGCAGAGTTTTTCAACAGAATAGGGGTTTCCAATCAAAACGCTAAATGTCGGCAATTGGGGCGCAAAGCGGTCGCTGCAGACACGGTGTCATTCGTTGTGCTGCTCGCCACTTTTGGCTTAGTTTCAACATAAGAAATATTATCAATCTGGCATAATCACGATCAAACGGACGAAACTCACCGTCAACGCCATATGTCGCTGAAAAGGCGATAGTCGTTTTGTTCGCATTCAATATCGAAGCGGTCGATGCCGGCCTTCGCTTCCCTCCGCCCTAGCGCCCTTACCTCAATACCATCAAAAAGGCGTTCTCTCGGCTGAAGGCAATGCTACGCAAAGCGAGCAAGCTCACTGTCCGCGTCCTATGGGATCTGATCGGCAGGCGCGTCGGTGTCTTGCTGTCTGCCGGATGCGCCAATTACTATAGTATGAGTGGCTATAAACCAGACTGAACGAAAACTGCTCCGGCATTTAGGCGAATAACTCTATGAACTCATGTGAGTGATGCTGCGTGAGCCTCGCGTCATAACGAGAACCCTTGTCAGGAACGGTGAGTCTTTCAATCGTTGTGGCAAAGTGATCGATGAATAGTTGCGTAGTTTGAGGGGCTTCCGGCGACCAGACGAAGTCCGAGCTAAGCCAGCGCGCACCATCTGAGCAGCAATCGAACCTCGCGCATTCGTGACAATCACGAGAGTCCGACCATAGCGATCGGTGCCTTGGCGGACCATGTTGTGGCGCTCCGAATTCAATAGGGTTAAAAAAGTGTCTCCCGCCCGCACCGCAAGGCTGCTCACCCTCTCGCAGACGTGATCGAGCCCGGCGCATCAAAGTCGGAGATATGTATCCGTACGCGCTCTACGATAGAGCTGTCGCCATCGTGCACACATGTGATCATCACCCCTCAGGTCGGGCAAACTCCGATAGACGAGCTGGCGACAGGAGGGCAAGAAAGAAGCTCATCGCTCGCATCCAATACCATCATTATCGCGATCGAGATGACGACCATATCCAGGTTGTCCGCGTCGAACGGGCGCTGCACCGGCGGAACGAGCGGCAGCGCAATTCGGGTAGTACACTTCGCCGCTCGGAGCCCTTGCCGGTTTGCTATTCGCGGGAGCGCCATGGCAATGCCGACCGCCATTTTTGCGATCATTGTGGCAGCCATCAGCTGCGGTTCTGCCTGGATGCGCCGATACTGCCGAGGAGGCTAGGAACACCAAGGCACTGATGAGCATAGTCACTTGAACGATTAGCAGAAATGCGAATTCTGCTTTTGCAATCCATGACGTTCTTGCTTCGCCTCGCCCCCTCATGCCTTTTCCTCCATCACTCGTCACGTGCTTCCCCTGATTGTTATCACTCACAAATAGAGACTTGTCTTTCCTGATTGATGTTTGATGGGATGGCAAGCTAAGTGCGGGCACGCCCCCACACCGCTTGTCCCGCGATCTCGGCGGGGGGTCTTTCCGCCTAGTTTTGAGTGGGGTCTCGCGGTGTTATAGTCGTCCTTCCATGCCACAAGATACGACCTTTTCGTTGGCGTGCGGCATGCCGAGTTCAAACTGTGCCTAATTGTCGCCAGCCCGAGCGCGATCGAATAAAACCTGGATTTGTGGATCGAAGTTTGTCCGATCAATCCCAACATAGCGGCCTGAAAAGGCCGAAACGGTAAGCGCCAGAATCTGACTCAATGTACGAGCCTTTACGTCGTTATTGCTTGGTTGAGGCTGCGGCCTCGACCGCGGCCTTCAGCTTGTCGCCCGCATCGCCAGTAACAGTCTGTACCTTGCGTTCGCCGGTCGAGGGATCGGTTTGATGGAAACGAAACTCGATGCCCTTGAGCGGCCCAGATATGAGGTCAGCGATCATGATTTCTCGCTGCTTGTTCTGATTGGTAGCAAAGGGTGCGATGAGATCTACCAGCCAAACGCGATCGCCGCTGTTCCATTCTTCCAGCGTGAGACGGTTCTCGAGCTCGATCATGCCGCCCTCGAGCTTCTTCTCTGCGTCAGCCCCGCATTTGGCCCACATCGCAAGCCCAACCGGTTGGTCACCTTCGCGGAACAGGTAGAACTGCTGCTTCAGCAGAGCAGGCATGCATAACCATTCAATGTCACCAATCTGCATCGCACGATGCAAGGGTGATTGAGTGAGCAGCCAGACCATTTCGCCCAATAAATGTGAGACGGTCGGCGGTGTGGCAGTTTGGGAAGCTTCAGCGTTCATCATTGGGCCTCAAGAATAAAAGTCCGCTAAGGGGTACGCATGACTCCGATGTCGCAGCTCGTCATCCAGTCCCCCGCGGTCACCGAAAGCTGCCATATCCTGCATGATTCTCGCAAGCATCCGTTCGCGATTGGCATCTTGTGCATTAGTTGTGGTCGCGCCGTCCATTTCGGTCCCTGCAATTTGCGACGCCTCTGCACGGTCGCGAAGGACGCCGATCGTTTCAGGCGAAGCAAGAGCCACTCCTGTCTCATCGCCAAGCCCACTTCCAGCAGAATGAATTTGAGGAGCAAAATCTGTGTCCTCGAACCGTTTAAAGAAATCTTCGCGCAAGATGTCTTGAATTGACATTTCATCTATCCGAGGCGTGCCATGGTGATCAGATCGACGGAACGAAGCGAGGTCTGAACCGCCAGGTCTGGCGACAGGCTGGCTGGCTGGCTTGAAGCCAATTGCAAGATCTCCCAGCGTGCCGGTCGAGCCGTCTGTGCGATTGAAGATCGCTGTCGCCAAAAGCAAGTTGCGCCCAACCTTGCTGCGCTGTTCAGTCGGTACCGCCTGAAGGCTGATCGAAGCAATCCCGTGCTCAGACGGTGAACGCAATTCTCCTTGTGCGCTTCGCCCGTTACGATCCGCATCTGCCCAAACCTTGAGCTCGCCGAAGCGCTCGTCGAGCGCCGAAATCAAACCGTCATTGTTACTGTCGAAGGCGGCGAGGCCTTGCATGCCGCTGCGTGCGTTAGGTGCGTCAAGCGTGAAGGAGAGTTCGCTGCCATCATCAATGCGCCCGTTCTCATTGCGGTCAATGACAAGAAAAGCGTCGCGGCTTTTTGTCCAACCGGTATCGTCACCAACACCATCTCCATTCATGTCGAAGCGCGCTTTAGACTTCGAGAAACGTCTGTGCTCAATCCCATCGCCATCAAGATCGAGAACCAATGTGCTAAGATAGCCGTAAGTTCGGTTCGGGAAGCTGATTTCCGTGAAGGTGCCTGCTATTCCCGCTCTCGGGTCAATCTCTCCGCGACCTCTTCTTGGCAAAACCACAAGTTCTCCGCCCATAGAGAAAGCTCGATATTTCTTCGACTTTCTGTCCAAAGACAGAGCCGAACTCTCGAAAATTGCAGCAGATTGCTGATTTCCGGTGAGCCCAGTCGACTGAATTGCTGCGTCGCGGATGAATGCAAAACCGGAATCAAGTGCAGTCCCGGTTTCTCCGCTGTCCAATGTAAACTCGGTTTCGTTGTATACGATATTCTGGCCGGGCGTGACCGTTTCGCCTGTAGGCGTGCCCTCAAGACTGATTGACGCCAAGCCCGCTTCGGCCAAACTCAGCAACTCGCCAGCGTCTGTGACACCGTTGGTGTTGCGATCGAACCAGAGGCGAAACTCGACGAATCGCTCGTCGCGAGCATCAAGTATACCATCTAGATTACTGTCAAACGCCGCCAGACCTTCTAGGTCGGTCTGCGCTCCTTCCTTATCTTCGAGGAAGGAAATTTCGGCAATATTATCAATTGAGCCGTTGCTATTTCGATCTAAGGCCAGCAGCGCATCGCCTGCGGCGATCCACCCAGTTCGCTCCAGTTCACCATCGCCGTCTTGATCAAACGTAGTCGCGCTTTGAGCAATCGAGACGAGACGCGATCCATCGCCATCGAAGTCCAGGACGATCGGAGCGGCCAAGCCAAATTCCTCGTCGTCGAACTCCAAAGGTGAAGCGTCGTCTATGTCTTCATTCTCGCCACCGCCTTCAAGCGCCTCCAAATTATCAACAACACCATCTGCTGAATGCCAGATTAGGTCGATGTCATCTGGCAACGGTATCGTTTCTTCAACAATCTCCTTCGATGGTTCGAAAGCAAAGCTCGTATCGCCAACGAGGCCAAGGCTACCGTCCGTCATAATAAAGTCGCTTGTTGCACTGATTACGTTGCGATCATCTGCTGGCTCTTCGCCTGTGAGGTTCAAAGTGAGATTGATCTGGACGATCCCCACCTCGTTGAGCGAGCGCAGTTCTCCATCGTCGCTAACACCGTTTTGATTGGCGTCTTGCCAGACTAGGAATTCGTCAAAGCGCTCATCGCCCGCGTCCAGAAAACCGTTATTGTTTGTATCGAACGCCCGCAACCCTTCAAGGTCGGTCAGAGCATTATCGAGGTCATTGGCGTACGAGATCTCAGAGCTGTCATCGATGAGGCCATTCCCGTTGCGATCAAGCGCCAGCAGTGCATCGTCCGCGCCAATCCAACCCGTCCGGTCCGCTATACCGTCCAGATCCATATCGAAGAAGACGTTACTCGTGTCGTAATCCACAAGCTCAAGCCCGTCTCCGTCAAGGTCGAGTGCGATCGGGAGAACCGCAGAGGTGTTGTGCTTTTTGAAGATGATCGTCACTTCTTCGACATTCTCGACACCAGACGCATCACGCAGGCCTACCTGCATCACATAGTTGAGCTGGTAGTACCAACGCCCTCCAAGCGTCGGGTGCCGCTTGATACCGCCTTCCCATTCCCCGTCGCCTGGCACTTGGAAATAGAGGTTTCCGGCGGAAGATCCGCTTCCAGCGACAGTGACATAGGGGTTGCCGGTGTTATCGACATCGCTGCTGTTGCCGCGTGAACGAGCGACTTCTTGCTCGGCGACGCTGATGATACGGAAGGAGGTAGCTGCCGCGCCGGTTTCCGGATCGACGCCAGAAATCTTGCCCAAATAGCCTTCACCCTGATCGTCGCGGACGTAGAAAGTACGGGCTGAACTGAGCGCTGGCCCTTCATTTACGTTTGTAATCGTCGCAGTAAAGTTCCCGGTCACCGATCGACCGAGCACATCCTTCGCCTTAATCGACAGCACTTGGGTGGCAAGAGAGTGATCGCGCACGGGCACATAAACCGTGACGGGCTCCGGGAAGACGGGTTCAAAGGGATCGATACCGCCAGGAGGATCCGGGAAGATGATCTGCTCTTCATACCGCGTGGTGATCTCTTCGTAGTCCGCGATGCCCGCCTTCAGTGTGACCTTTCCGTCGGCCGATATCTGCCAGATGCCCGATTCTGTCGAACCGTCCTCAAATGACCAAGTCATGCCGCGGCCTTCGGGATCATTGAGCATCGTGTTGCGCAGGTTGAACGCGTTCGGCACGGTCTGTGGAGATAGCGGCACGTTCTCTGCGATGGAACCGGAGCGGTTCGACAAGGTGTGAATCTCGTTCTCGTCAGTGATCGAAATATTGAATGTACGCGTGGATTGCGTGTAGCCGCCAGCTCCCACGTTATCTCGCGCAACGACCGTGTAGCTGCCCACCGGGTTTGAAATCGTCTCGAAGTTGAAAGACGAACGCGTCGTTACGCGACCATTCGTCGCATTGATCGTAAACCGCCCATCAGCCGATGTTGCGCTGATCGAATTCCCGTTCAGGAAGTAATAGCGCTGTTTCCCGAAATTGGTGCTCGATGAGTCGAGATCAGACGCACTCACGGTCGTGACCAGATGGCCGGCCCCCAAATTCTCCCGAACCGTCTTGTTCGAAATGTAGCTGAGGTTATTTTGTTCATTGACGTTCTTGACGCCAATGGTGACCATCGTGGTGTCCTCTGTGTAGTTGCCTGTCCCTTGGTTGTCGCGCGCCACCACAGTGTAGTTCTGCGACGTGTTGCCCGCCTCGAAGTTCAGCTCAACGCCGGTCGTAATGCGTCCCGAGACAGCATTGATGTGATACCGCCCATCGGACGATACACTGCTCGTCGAGCTGCCATTGCGGAAGTAATATCGCTGCTGACCAAAGGCCGTGCCGCTAGAGTCGGGATCGGATGCAGCAACTTGCCCAACGATCGTTCCGACATCCTCGTTTTCATCCACGGACATCGAATAGCTTGAAGGCAACGAATTTTGTTCGTTGATGTTCTGAATGCTGATCGTGATGGTGGTCTGGTCTTGCTTGTACCCGCCTGCGCCGGCGTTATCGCGGGCAACGACTGTGTAGTTTTGCGACGTGTCGCCAGCCTCGAAGTTCAGACCTGTGTTCGTCGTGATCCGCCCCGTTGTCGCGTTGATGCGATAACGCCCGTCGGATGACACAGCGTGCGTATTGTTGTTGTAGAAGAACGAGTAGCGCTGCTGTCCAAAGGCGCTGCTGCTTGAATCCGGATCAGTGGCCGTAACACGTCCCACTTCGGTGCCAATACCAACGCCTTCGTCGATCTGCATCGAATGGCTCGATGGCAGATTGTTCTGCTCGTTCACATTGTTGACCGTGACCGCAATCTGCCGATCGACATAGCTGTCGTCATCATCGAACGCGCGCACCGTGATCGTGTTGGCGGACACGAAGTCCGAGGCTTCGTAATTGATATTCGAACCGCCATTATTGACAAGCAAGCGGCGCGAATTGTTCGGATCGAGCATGTAGCGACCACCCGCGTCGTTCAACAGCTCAAACCTGCTCGGCGCGGCTTCGCCTTCGGCGGTGTCCGGATCGGTCGCCGACAGCAGACCAACAAGCGTACCGTTCGTCGCATTTTCGTTAACGGAGCCCGACAGGCTGATCCCTGTCGGCGCGCCGTTCACAACCACACGCAGCGGCGTCCAAGCCGATGTGCGAACGGATCCGCCATCCTGAGTCTGGACTGCAAAGCTTAGCTGAGCGTCCTGAAAGCTTCCGGCGGGCGTTTTGAGACGCAGGCCAGCGAGCTCATTCGCCTGCAATCGCCACCAGTTGTTGGAGCCGCCTTCATATTGCCCAACGCTGGCTCCGGAGCTTTTGACTAGGCTGTACCCGCTGGGGACGCCACGTACGAGAACATCGAGCGTTTCCGAGCCAGCGGTGTCCGGCGTCGCGGCCGAAACTGTGATCGGCAGCAAAGAGCCTGCGTTTCCGCCCACGCTCTCAAGCTGGGTAAAAACGCCGGTATCCGCCGTAGGCGCGATGCTGAGCGCAATACCGCCTGCGTCGTCCGCTGTGCGGGTGGTACCTCGGATTGTTGCGCGAAGGTCAAGCTGAAGCGAACCGCCGAGCAGAAGATGAGTGCTCGCATTCGGCTCGAGCGTCAGCGTCACCGTTCGATTACCAGCCGCGTCCGGTGTGCCGTAGTCGGCCTCAATCACATAGTCAGCTAGGGTCACGCCACTCGGCGTAATCAACGACAAATCGATGTTGCTAGCCGGTATCTCAATACCGAGGCCGTCCTCGTCTTCGAACCACGCGCGAACAGAGAAGGTGACTTGAGTGGTGCCGTCATCAAGTGGCTCGATCCCCAAAATCGTTCCAGTGTCGCTGATCTTGGGAGCGCTGAGACGGCCCCACAACTCACCCAGGCTGGCGTTAAATGCGCTGTTCGACTCGCGAAGGCTCTGCATTTCAGCCAGCGTCTGCGGACGGCTTCCGGCCGGAACACCAGCCATAACGGCGACCAAGGCATCAACGTTGAGTTCCTGAGTTGCTCGATCAGTGCCGTCGGCGATCAAATCAAGTTTGAAATAGTTGTCCGGCATGTCCCGGTCCGGCATCGTGAACCAGTCGCGAACCATAACGCTGCCATCGGACCCAGTGTTGCCCAAAACCGTCAATTTCAGATCGTTGCTGACCCGCTCGAACCAGATGTCGCCATAGGTAATCGTGGCGTCGAACGCCAAAAGGTCAAAATCCGTATTCGTCGGATCGTAGTTGACGATCGTATCGTTGCCATCGCCACGGGCGAAGAAGTAGACGTCGCTATCGCTGCCACCATAGAGGGTGTCGTCACCCGCGCCGCCATCAAGATAGTCGTTGCCGTTCTGCGCATCGAGGATATCGTTACCAGCGCCGCCGACGAGTTTATCGTCCCCGTGATACCCGATGAGCGTGTCATCGCCATCTCCGCCGATCAACACGTCATTTCCAGCGGAACCGGTTAGATGATCGTCAAAGTTCGAACCTTCGAGAAGTTCGATTTCGGAGAGCGTGTCGCCCTCGGCGTCGCCGAAGCGCCCCGTGCCCAATGCTAGATTTACGGTTACGCGGCCCGAAGATGTGCCATAGGTTACTCCGTCAAAGCCAGCGCCGCCAATCAGTTGGTCGGCTCCGGTCCCACCATTGAGAAAATCATCACCGCCCCCCCCATCGAGACGGTCGTTGCCAACGCCGCCGATCAAACCAGCGGAGATGAAACCTCGCAGGGGGTTTGAACCACTTGCGCGAACGCCTTCATTTCCATCTTGGCCATAAAGGTCGTCGTCACCCGCACCGCCGTCCAGAACATCATTGCCCGTGCCGCCGCTGATGAAGTCATCCCCATCCTCGCCAAACAGGCGGTCATTGCCGCTCTCGCCATCCAGAAAATCAATGGCGTCACCGCCGTAAAGACTGTCGTTCCCATCTCCGCCATACAGGGCGTCACGCTCGCCTAGGCCACGCAACGTATCATTGCCTCCAAAGCCGTAGATGAAATCGGTCCCCACGCCCCCTACGAGAGTGTCAGCATTCGCCGTGCCTTCCAGAATATCGTGTATATCGGTGATTGAGAAGGTGAAGGATTGCTCGATCGAAAGCGGCGCGGACGATTGGTCGGTCGCGCGCACGGTCAATGTGATTGATGCGCCATCGATCTCAAAATCCAGACTCTGATTGGCAAGCAACACTAGCTCGTTGACGGCATTAACGGCAAACCGGGTGCTGGCTGCCGTCGAATTGCCTTCATAAACGGCAAAGGTCTGCTTCGAAGTCAGCTGCCCCGGCAAATCGAGGTCAGAGACCGAAACCTGGCCCAGCACGATTGTCGGACGCGCGGTGCCCGCCGCGATCTGATCGCGCTCTTCAATCTCGCTTACCCGATTGGCCAGTGCCAGAGCCGTCGGCTGTTCATTGACGTCTTCGACAAGCACGGTGAACCCGGCCGGTGCTGTTGAACTCAACTCGCCGTCAAACGCTTCAACCTGCCCGGTCAGGGTGACTTCCCCAAAGCCATCCCCATCGCTGTCGAGAACGTCGTATCCGAGCGCGGCCAGCTCTTCAAAGTCGGGTTCATGGGCAAACTCGATCTGGTTGCCATTGACCTGGAAGAGGCCTTCGGGATTGTTGCCCGCGCCCGCCACAAGGCGAAGCGAAGGCGTCGGGCCGTCGGGATCGCTCAACGCGAACGTTGCAACCGTAGTGCCTACATACGAAGCGCCATCGCCAGAGATGAATTCTCCAACGAGCGTGTTTTCATCGTTCGGGGCGGCAACGGTTGAGCCAAAACCAAAGCGCGCCTGTTCGGTGGCAGTGTCGAGCGGCTCATCATTCGAGAGGATGTCCGTCAACGCCACTTGGCGCACTTCGGGGCTCCAAACCAGTATCTCATCCGACCCGTCTGAATTGGTGTGATTTGTCGTGGCAAGGGAGAGAACGACATCAGTCGATTGGGCGCCTTCACTCCAGATCAAAGACTGCGTGTCATAAACCTTGGTACCTGTTTCGGTGTCATAAACGCCACCATGAGTCTGACCACTATCCAGCGTTTGCGAGCCAGCGGGCAGCACGTACCCAACAAGCTTGTACCACTTGCCTTGCGTGAAGGGATCGATGTGCCATTGACTATCTGTGTTTATGTCCAGGAAGCGCGGATAGGGGTTTTCCTGACCGTTCCCGGCTTTTTTGAATTGCGGCACTAGGTCGTTGTTTCCGTCTCGATCCGGGGTGTTTCCCGGGCCAAAGATGAAACGGACATCGCTGTCCGTGTTTTTACGGAAGTAAATTGTGTATTCGTACGCCTTGCTGCTTTCCAGAGACATGGTTGGCGCCATCGCGATCCCACCAGAGGAATCGGCGTCAGTATTTGTGAGGTTCAGCGCGACAGTGTCCGCACTAACACCAGAAGAGTAAGGCCCATCGATGGCCTGCCATTTGGTCTCCGCCCTATTCCAGCCAGTCCACCCCGCCGGCAATTCGCCATTGTTGAGCCCGATAGCTGCCGGATCGCTTGGCCAGTCCCCGCCGGCAAATTCGTTGGCGCTGAGGATCGGCAGCGGTACGCTGCCATCTGCGATCCGCATCGGCTGATCCGGTGCCTCGTTGACGTTCTCTATAGTAACGGTGAAGCTCTCGGTGGAGCTGAGGCCCTCCGGATCAGTCGCGGTGATCTGGATCGTGTACTCGTCAGCAGCCTCGTAATCTAGCAAAGCGGCGTTGCGGACGAACAGCTGCCCAGTCGGGTCAAGCAGGAAGCGCTCGTCCAGATCGTCGACAAGACTGTACTGGATCTCTCCGCCCTCGGCATCGATCGCGGTGAAGCGACCGATAGGCGTGCCCTCCTGCGTGCCGCTACTTGGAGCAGTTTCGGCGACGCTCAAACCACCGCCGTGTATACGCAAATCACGCGGCGCATCGTTCACTGCATCAATCGTAAGTTGAACAGGAACCTCTGCTGCGAAACCGTCCGCGTCGGTCGCTAAAAGCGTAAAGCTATCTTCGCCGTTTGCGTCAGCGAATGGCGTGTACGTTAGAGCGCCTGTCGCTGGATCGAGATTGGTGATCTCACCCAACTGCGGCTCGCGTCCTGGAATGATTGAGTAGCTGACGATGTTGCGGTCATGGTCGATAACCCCGTAATCGCCGTCAAGATTGATCGATGTGTCTTCATCCAGTTGCACCTGGCGCGGTGCGTCAGGGGCGGTCGGCGCGGAACGGCCACCCTCGTGCCAATAAGTGCTGACCATGTCAGTGAGGCTCGCTGGCATTTTCGCCGGAGGCGAACCGAATGCCGTCATCGCGTCAATGAGGGCAAGCGTTGCAGGGTGGTCGACAAAGATGCCATGGGTTGATGTCTGAATTGACCGGATCGGCTTGACCCCAGAGCCGAGGAAGAAACCACTCACAGTCAAAACGGTGTCGCCGCCCATCACCTCGACGCGCAGGTCACTTCCTGCGCGGGTGATCCAAAGCTCATCGAAGCGAACGTCTTCGGCGAATGCGACTGTGTTTACACCGCCTGTTTCAGCGATTGTGTCTTGGCCTGAGAAGCGGCCGAGCAGATAGCTGTCATTGCCAGCGTCACCCTGAAGCCAGTCATTGCCTGCCCCACCCTCAATGATGTCGTCGCCATCACCGCCGACGATCACATCGCCGCCGCCGCCGCCAATCAGAGTGTCATTGCCCCAGTTTCCGTGCAGGTGGTCATTCCCTGCATCGCCGACAATCTGATCTTCGCCCGCGCCGCCATAGATACTGTCATTGCCATCACCGCCTGAGACAATGTCGTTACCGTCAAGAGCATAGATAGTATCGCCCCCTCGGCCACCCGATATATTGTCTTCGCCGGTGCCGCCATTGATGGAATCGTCGCCATCGCCGCCATCGAGGACATTGTCGCCATCAATGCCGTTAATGGTATCGTTTCCGGCGCCGCCGAAAAGCCGATTGTTGTAGGCGTTGCCTGCCAGAAAATCGGCGTGATCCGAACCCACGACACTTTCGATATCTCTCAGAGTGTCGCCGTAGGCATCCGACGTGTTGTTCCCACCCTGTGCGCCTGTGCGAGCCAGATCGACGGTTATTCCGCTGACCGATCCGGAGTAGCGCACTGTATCGCCAGCGCCGCCATCATCTGCTCCGCCATCAATCGTATCAGCGCCCTCGCCGCCATCAATCACATCGTTGCCAGAACCGCCCGAAAGGGTGTCATCGCCTGCATAGCCCACCAGAACATCGTCGCCGGCGCCGCCGACGAGCTGATCTGCAAGCGCTCCAGAGCGGCCGAGGACCAGATTGTCTTCGCTATCGCCGGACACCACTTGCCCATTGGTCGCCATTACAATGCTGGCGAGCGATACGCCCAAGCCGTCACTGAACAGTATCTCCTCAACCGCGCTGTTGGCCGTCGACTGTCCTTTTAACGTTACCTGCGAATGCGCCTGACCCAAATAGCTGATGGTCAGGTCTGGTCCGCTCCAGGCAAAGGTCAGGTCATCCAGCGTGATGCCGGAACCAAACTCCAAAATATCGAAGCCGCCATCAACCGAGGTGTCAAAACTGGCCGCGGTCACCTGCTGAGCGTTGGTTAAGTTGGAAGCCCGGACGAAGCCATCAAGCCAGCCTGACTGAATGAACCCGCTCGGCAGTGGCTCGAGCGGCGTCTCGTCCGCCCGGGCTAGAAAGCCGCTGCTATCATAGACCAATTGACCTTGCGGGCCTTCGACCTGCAATTGCCAATAGCGAAATCCGGACACGGGATCGACCGCGCCGGTCGGCTGCCACCTCGAGATGCCATAGCCATCCGCGAGCGCGCCAGAAGACGTCACGGCTTCTTCAACGACGAACGAGCCTTCAACGATCAGATCGGCACCATCGCCGATGTTCCAGACGTAAGTGTCGTCGCCCAGGTTGCCCGACAAGGTGTCATTCCCCTTGCCTCCAGTGAGCTCATTATCGAAATCATCTCCACCGAGCACGTCGCCATCGCCGCTCCCGATTAGGTTTTCGATAGAACTGAATTCGTCGCCCCGCGCTTCGCTTGTGTTGGCAAAGGCTGCCGAAAGATGGACCGTCACTGCGGAAAAGCTGGAGGCATAGCTCGCCGCGTCTTGCCCTGCGCCGCCGCTCAGAATGTCAGCGCCAGTACCGCCATCAAGGATGTCATTGCCTGATCCGCCATAGAGCACGTCATTACCGCCCTCGCCCTTGATCGTATCGAAGCCGGAGTTCCCGCCAAGGATATCATCGCCATCGCCGCCAGCGACCACGTCATCACCGGCCCCGCCGGTGATCCAGTCATTGATTGCAGAACCGGCAAGCAGCGGTGCAGTCACTCCGTCATCGTTGCCATCGGTTCCCGCGATCAGTCTGCGTTTGGATGGATCGATTTCGAGCAGACCGGTGCTATAAAAGGCGAGCTTCTCGATGGCGCCCGGCGAAGAATACCAGCTGTTCAAAGTGATTGAGTCGCTGCTACCTGAACCGCCGGCGCCGTCTTGCCCAATCTGCAACACAAGATCGTCTGTTCCTTGCGGATTGTAGAGCACGATATCCTGGATGCGTACATCGAGACCGAACTCGATTGTATCCTCGCCCGCATCGCGTGTCAGATCCGTCGCGCCTGCAGGAGGCGCGAAGACGCGCAGAGCGCCATTGGTTGCATCGAAATCGAACCGCCCGATCCATTGCAGGTCAGGCTCAGCTGCGGTGCCGATATTTTTGTAGATGTACTCGTCATTTGGACCGGTCACTTCGGTCGTCACCGGATCGCGGGTGTACCCTAGCGCGGTGTTCCAGCCTCCGGCGGAGGTCCAAGCCACCTGCCAGTAATCGGCGGCGTAATCGTCGAAGATGGTGTCATGTCCGTCGCCGCGAGCATATTTGAAAACATCGTCGCCCTTACCGCCAACCAGCAAGTCACCATCGCCGCGACCGCCCGAAATGATGTCGTCGTCGTCTCCGCCATAGATGTCATCTGCTCCGGCATCACCGGTGATCGCATCGCTCCCGCGACCACCAATCAAGCGGTCATTGCCAAGCCCGCCGATCAGCAGGTCACGCCCGTCATCGCCCGCGACGAGATCATTACCCGTACCGCCATTACCGACGTCATCACCGGCGAGGAGCCGCAACTCATCATCGCCGGCACCGCCGTAAACAAAATCGTTGCCGTTGGTGCCGATAAGCACGTCATCGCCGCTGGTGCCGGCAACGAAGCTTGTCATATCGCCGATGCGGATTTCGGTGCCGTCGACGAACTTCAGCCATTCGACCCGCCTGAACGCGCTCGTGAACCATCCGCGAACTGTGAGCTGATCGCCTGTGGCCTCTTCCGAACCATCTTCGCCGATCTGCATGATCTGAACGATCAGATCGTTGCCGTCCGCCGATCGCGTCAGGCGAACGTCGCCAATGCCGATGCCGTATCCGAATGCGATTGAGTCTTCGCCTGCTGCGGTCTGGCCAGCGCTGACCGCCGCGCTAGTGCCAAGCCAGTCCCGGTTGATTGAGCCTTCCAAAATAGCCGCGAAGCGAGCGGCAATCGGATCCGAGAGATCAAAGTCGAGGAAGTGGGACGGGTTCGTAACGACGGGTGCCTCAGGCGCGCGCACATCGACATCGTCGGCAATGTCGGCGCCATCGCCAACGCGAAGTAAATAGGTGTCATCGCCGCCACCACCAAAGAGCTGGTCGCCCGTGCCTGCGCCTCCCGAAAGCACATCTCCTCCATCACCGGCACGAAGGATATCTATTCCGTCACCGCCCTCGAGCCAATCGGAGCCTTCGCGCCCGAACAGCTCGTCATTGCCGGCTCCGCCATCAAGATAGTTGCCGTCGCCACCCAGGCCGCCCGACTGCGCGCCGGCGTCAAGACGATCGTCGCCAAAACCACCGACAAGCCAATCGTCCAAGCGCCCGCCATAAAGCGTATCGTCGCCGCTTTCGCCTAGAACTGTTGTCCCAAGATCACCGGCATGCACTTCGTCATTGCCGCCCCCGGCCTCAATGATGGCCGCAGAGTCGATTTCAAATTGGGAAGCAGAGACTTGCAAGCCATCGATCAGAAAGTCCTGCGCGTCTTCTAAAACTGGGTTTGCCGCTGGGCCGTAACCTGCGGTGATACGGATTGTCTCCCCTAACTCTCCGCCTTGAATAAGGGTCTGACGGCTTGCATCCACAGTGTCTTGGAAGCGTTGACCATCGACACCGATCAACCGTGAGAGCTTATCGGATTCAAGATCGATCTGAAATCCAAACTCAAAGGTGCCTGCTGGCCCAAAGTTGTCAATCAGGAAGTTAAAACCACCAAACCAATCAGAACGATGACGCTTGGTTAGACCCAGCTCCTCCGCACGAGCCAACGTGATCGAAAGTTCGGCTGTCAATTCGGAATCGGGAAACTCCGATACCAACGCGTTAAAGACTGGCGCGTTGTCAAGATAAGAGCGATAGGCTTGAGCTGATGAGACGTTCCCGACTAGGGAGACAGTCTCAAAGTCAGACGCAGAGCCAGGATGGAGTTCAAGCGTATTATAAATAGCGCGTTTGACTAAGAAATCACCGCCAAAGAGTTGGAAATCATTTTTCGTAAGGGTGTTATAGACACCGAAATTGATAAGTTCGGCGGCAGCGTCTTCGCCTTCAAATCTACGCCTGATCTGAAGCTTTCCTGCGGCATTCCTTTCACGATATACAAACTGGTCTTTACGCAGACCGTAATTGCCAAATTCTATAGACTCAGCGTTTTGAAGGATTCCGCCAGAATTGCTGATCAGCCCATTGAACGTCTCTGCAACAGCCGTAGCAATGGAGCTGGCAGCTTCCTTGCTACCGCCTTTGCGGCTATACACATCCGCGATTTGTAAACGCTGAGTATCAGAATCCCATTGAACGTCTGCACCTGACCTTGGCGTTCCACCGAAGAGCGAACCAATTAGCCCCCCTGCCAAGAAGCCAACGAAAGCGCCAATTGCAGCACCAACCGGCCCTGCGAACGCGCCTAGCTTTAGTCCAAGTAGTGACGCGCTAGCTCCTGTACCGGTAACCGCTGTTGCGAGGCCAATGACGCCTAGGGAGGAACCAATCGCCGAACCCAATTGGCCACCGATCGTATCGAAGCTGGCCACTTCGGATGCGAGCTTCGAACCTAAAAAGGCTCCGAACGCATTGCCAAGAAGAGCAAGATCTACTCCAGCAAAGGCAGAAGTTGCATCTGAAATACCGGAAATGTTCTCAACGATTTTGCCAATCGTAGTACCAAGCCCAGTATTAAGAAACTCCGCCGAGAACCCGTCAACGCCCAAAACGTTGATAAGCTCAGAGACAAGGTAACTAGAGACCGCGCCAATCCCGGCGGAGGCGATTTCACCAGGCAAATCTGACAGTGTGGTCGCAGGGTCGTCTAACTTTAATTTCGCATCTAGCGAGAATGAGTTTCCAACAAATTCGGCGAGGTTCTCACCAATTACCGAGAAAGCCGCTGATCCAGCAATCCTCGATAGCGCAGAATCGTCAAAAAGGTATGCCCCTAACGCGCCTCCAACAACCGATCCAATCGCCCCATCAAAGTTAATCTCTGCCAAACGCTGCTGATCATCAGCGAAAGCTTCGAGTATAACCATTGACGTCCGAGCGTCGCGCTCAAGCGGCAGGTTGATTGCTTGGAATTGTTCTGGGACATCCAGATCGCCAAAATAACTTTGATCAATGTCATCCCAAACTTCTGTAGAAATTTTGTTTCTATCGACCTTGTAAAGACTCGCAGTTCGTTGGCCATGCTGATAGTCGGCGATCTGCAACCCATCGCGACCGGTAAAGTAGATACCAAGCGCACTTCCATCCTCATTAACCTGGACAAAACCGGTTGACCCATCGAGGTCCAAACATCGATTGTGCACGCGTAACCCGCCTGCAACGTATGTGTGCAGAGACTGGGTTTGAAAGTTAAAAACGGCCGTTTCTTCCTTGGAGCCCTCTCGACTGGTCGGTGTTACGAGTTCACCATCGGCATCGACGAGTTTGAGACCCAGCCGAAGTGCCTTGCGCAGCCCTGTAAAGGATCCACGCTCCGTCAAGACCCGATGGTCTGCGGAAGCCATCACAGAGTCAGTCTTGATTAAGTCCATGCTAGTGGACTGAAAGCAACGTACGACCTTATCAGGCTGCAGTGATCCAAACGGATCCTTCGGATCAAAAGATAAGACTAAATCACCTTCGACTACATCTTCGATAGGCTTTGTTGACCCATCAGCCATAAGAATTGGCGTGCCAGCAACAAAGCAATGCGCTTTGTAAGCAGCTGTATAGTCCTCCACCCATTGCTGTAGCTCTGATCCGGAATCGAAGTCGCGAACGAACGCATCACGAGTGGCACCAGTCTTCAGGCTACCGTCATCATTCGTCTCCAAAACATTCTGGATTCGCGCGCCACTCCTGAGCTCGACCCTTTGACCCCGGCCAGAATTCTCCTCGAACGCGTACGTAATGCGTGAAGGCGTAACCAGTTGATTGCCGTCCGCATCGACCATGTATAAATCGCGAACAAAATAAGCCTCGTTTGCAGCCGCCGTTCCCAAGAGAGGCGTACGCGTCTGAGAAATATATATCGCTCCCTCGGTGGACTCCGTCCTGCCGATCTCAGTGAATAGGTTAGGCCTTACGCCAGCTCCACCCGCAAGCACGTCGGGCACCGACATCTGGAGTGTATCTGCGCCTTGGGCTTCGACTTGAAAGAAGGCTTCGAGGAAAATGTTCGTTGACAGAAGGCCGACAAAATCCACCACGGCAAACGGTTCAGCACCGGACTCCGCTTGTTGAAACGCAGTATCGAATTCAGTTCTCAGCGTCGCTGTAAGTTCAATCCTATCGAGCTCTAGACCGTCACCAGGTCGATTCGCGCTATCATTATTAAACTCGGATACAACAGCATCGATAAGCGGGACCACCTTTTCAGCCCAATAGACATTGGCAGTCGGAAAACTGAAAAACGTCTCTGCATTCGCAGCCGGGGCGACGCCGACACCGCGCCTCTCCACGAAATTGGCGGCGCCAATAGCGGCCTGAACAACAGGGTCATCCAACTGGATCTCGCTGTTGCCCTGGATGACAAGAGTCCCGGCATCATCGAGGTAAACACCGAGGTCTCCTCCGGAGCCCGGTGCCAAAAAGTTCGCCACATAGTCTGTTGCACCGTCAGTTGGAATCTGGGTCAAAGTGTCGATTTCAACACCAGAATCCGAGATTATGACTGAGAAGCTAGAGCCCGGACTTCCGCCCGAAAATCGAAAACCAGTCGAGCGCGCAACGAAGATACTCTTTTCGGCGATCGGATTTGTTGTCAGTGGGATATCAGCCTTGAGAGATGCGACACCGATCCCAGCCTGAACACCACCCGAGAAAACATACTCGGGCAGATAAACAAAGCCGAATTGAGCCGCAACTTGGGCTGCAATCCGGTAACGTTGCAGACTCGACACATGATCCAGTTGTGAAAGCCTTCTCCGAAGCTCGTAGAGAAAGTTCACCTGGTTTTCATTCAGTTCGGACATTGTTCGCGACCTTCAAAGACTTTCTAATTCGGGATATCTGGGACGATCTCTGGACGTCCTGGGACGTTACCCCAGAGCGTGCCCAGCACTGGAACAAATAATTCCTCGTCTGCAATCAGAGCATAATCACCTCGGCCGGTGCCCCAGAGACCAATCCTAAACAGGCACTTTTGAAACCAAATGTCAGTCGGCTCATCGACTGCAAGCTCCAGTCGAGTGACGCGCAAAGCCGTTTCGTCATATGCGAGATGACAGCCATGGAGGGTGATCTGTTTTGGCAAGGTCAGGTCTTCGCGCTCGGCCACGATCGTCACCTCGCAGTCACTTTCGCCTGCGAGGCGCAGCATTTCCCTGCGACCGAGCACCAGTGAGATGCGACCAAGCTTCGTGCCCTTGGGGACTACTGAGTTTCTACAGATTGGAAGGCTGGATCCTTCGCGGGCAGTCAATTCTAACGCAAACCTTTTGGCCGCCTGCATGGTCGCATCAGACCCTCCAAAAAGGGTCGATCCTTCACTATCGTCACCTACGTTATCAGCAACTTTCGAACCAGGAGTAGAAACAGCCTCGTGGCATGAGGCTACTACACTCCCTAACAGCAGCCACGAGACCCCGATCAACAACCTCATCGTCTTCGACAAACTCAAAAACCTTTCAAGAATTCGAGCTGCGCCTGCTTGCTTCCCGCCTGAGCGCGGCTCGCCGATACTTGAATTTCAAGATCCACCTCACCCGGAACCAAACTCACACCCGCGTAGGACGCTGGGGCTACGCAAGCGGCAAGAACCAGAAGAACGCACACCACCAGAAATGAACCAAGCTGACCAAAAAAAGAGCCAATAGCCATCAAACACCCAATCCCATACTACTAAACCCCCGCTCCACGGTTGCGCGATCAGACCTCGGCCAAAGTACGCTCGGAGCTGAGTTGCTGCAGGCCGATGCTAACAGCACCAGAGCAGCAAGCAAAACGAGCGATAAAAACTCGCGCGCTAAACCAGAAAAAATTCGCCCCGCGCCCCCTCCTGAGTATTCACCGCCGATCCCGCAGCCGTGTTTAGGTGAGCATAAGATGCACTTTGTATCACAAGTTGCAAAGCGCAATTATTATTACAAAACAGTAATTAACGATCAAACTCCCACTATTCTGCGGGTTTGCGCCCCTGCACTGAACAAAATCTAAAGGGTCGCAATTACACGCCCACGCGCGGAATTGTATGTTATCGACGCCTGACACTGGCCAGTGTCAACGAATCACTCTTCGCGTCCCGCTTCACTCATAGCTTTGCTGATGGGCGAGAGCAGGTATTGAATGATCCGGCGCCGCCCGGTCTTGATTTCGGCCTGGACTGACATGCCAGGGCGAACCTTGTCGCACAGTTCATGACGCGCCGGGTCGTCTGCCGCGCAGGCCAGCTCGATGGTCGCCGCGTAAACAAGGCCGCGCTGGACCGCTTGCCCGTTCTCATCGCGCACTGAGCCTGCGGGGGCTTGGCTCTGATCAATCGCATCGCGGCTGATGTTGACCACTTCGCCCTGAATCAGGCCGTAATCGGTGAAGTTGAACGCTTCTAGCTTGACCGCGACCCGCTGCCCGACGCTGACCGAGCCAATGTCCTTATTCTGGACAAATGCCTCAACGGTAATGCCGCTGTTGCAGCTCATCGCGTTGGCAGCATCGCCGGACTGGCAGGGCACGATCACCATCAGCGGCTGTGCGGGTTGCACAACGCCGCCGACGGTCGAGACGCCCAGCTGCTGGACCACGCCATCAACCGGCGCGCGCAGTTCCTGGTATCGTCGGCGGCGCTCGGCCTTGCGCAATTCTTCGGTCGCCATACTGGCACGATCATTGGCCTCGGCAAGATCGGTAACAGCGGTGCGTCCAAACCCTGCTCGCAAAGACTGAAGATCGGCCTCAATCCGCCGGATCGAGGCTTGCGCGCGCATTTGGTTGGCTTCCTGCACTTCGATGTTGCGGACATGCTCAGCGCGCAATTGCTCATACTCAAGCAATTGCAGCTTGGAGTAATTGTCCCCCGTCAGCGCGTATGGCACAGATTAAGGGTTGAGATTTAAGGAGTGTTTGTTTCTCGTCGTAGTGACGAAGGAACGAAGATGAGAAACAAACAGTCGAAGTCCAAAGCACCTGCCGAGCGT
>JBARXS010000205.1:0-1704 GCA_049647465.1 Erythrobacter sp. | reverse complement strand
CGACGGAAAGCTCTTGACTCATATTGGGCGATGGCGATCGCTCGCTGGGAGCAATCACCCAAGCGGAAGGATAATTCTGGAGACGACTTCAACGTCTTGAAGTGTCACCCTCGCATGAACCACACCTCTAAACGCTACCCTGCGTCATGCGTTTGCCTTCGTCTCTGACCGGAGCCACTCCCTATAAAATGGTAGTATATGCTACCATCAATACACACAAGTGCTAGCTAAGACTCAATTAAGGTCTGAGATTTTCGCTACAAATTCAGCGCGCTTATAGTTTCCTGGAAAATTGACAGCGGGTTCATTAGAGCGCTGTAGATCTGCGCCTAGCAGCCATGAGAAATCTGGCTGTGGTCATATCTGGGCGCATTGTATTCTTATTTTTTAGCAGCGCTGTGTCTTCGTGAGGCACAGGAGAATTTGACGTATACAGAGGTACGAGGGGAGGAGAATGGCGATCGCGAAGAAAACAGCGCTAGTTTACTGTGAAAAACAGTTTGGGTTAGTAGACGGAAAGACCTCCAACGGGCTGGTTCGTCACTCTGAAGTCTATACAGTTGTTGGTATCATCGATAGCTCGCTCGCAGGCCAAGACGCTGGCGAAGCTCTGGGAGAACAGGCGTATAATATCCCAATCTTTGCCGATCTAAGCGACGCCCTACGTCACTGCGAGATTCCAGACTGTTACATATACGGAAAAGCGCCCCTAGACGCCTACATCCTACCTGAAGAAAGACTGCTAATTTTAGAAGCCATGAAAAAAGGGATGGATATCGTCAACGGTCTCCATCAGTTTTTTTCTGACGACCCTGAGTTTGCTCAGGCCGCTATGCAGAGCAATGTTCAGATTAGAGATATTAGAAAACCGCCAAAACTAGAGGATTTACATGTCTTCACCGGTCAAATAGCCAAAGTTGATGTTCCTGTTATCGCCCTATTAGGAACAGACTGCGCCTGCGGCAAGATGACCACTGCCATAGAGCTTAACCAGGCGCTAAATCACCTCGGTATCAAGTCAGTATTAGTAGCAACTGGGCAAACTAGCCTGATGCAGGGAGCTAGATACGGGATATCAATCGACGCTCTCGTTTCTCAGTTTGTCGTCGGCGAGATTGAGTACGCTGTCGTTCAAGCCTTTGAAAACGAAAGCCCCGATATCATTTTAGTGGAAGGGCAGAGCGCAGTTAGCCATCCTGCTTTTATGAGTTCTCTGGGCATTCTTAAGGGTAGTATGCCTGATGGTATTATTTTACAGCATCCCCCTGCGCGAAAATTCCGCTGCGATTTTTCTGATCTGGCTATGCCCACAGTAGAGAGTGAGATCCAGCTAATTGAGGCCATTTCCTCTGCTAGCGTGATAGCGATCGCCCTCAGTCACGAAGACATGCAAAATAGCGAAGTCCTCACCACCATAGATCGCTACGAGCGACAGCTTCAGCTACCTACAACAGATGTATTGAGCTATGGATGCCAAAAGCTGGTTCAAGCTATAGTCAACCGTTTTCCAACCCTGAGCCATAAATTGAGCGACACGGCGCCTGAGCTAAGGCAGTCTCTCAATATGGGTCACCCATCAGACGCAACCGTCTAAAAAAAATGAAGTTGTTTTTGCCGAGAATAGAAATCTCTCTATCTCGAATTCAAGATAATGCCCGACTGCTGTGCGACCTCTACGGACAAAAAGGTATCTCTCTCATGGGC
>JBARXS010000204.1:0-7474 GCA_049647465.1 Erythrobacter sp. | reverse complement strand
CCCACGAGATAGGCCTGCCCCTCACCCGCCGGATAGCGCTTGTAGAGGTCTTCGCTGTCAAACAGGTTGTAGACGAGCACAAATGTGTTCGCGGCATTGGCCCCTGCATCAAAGCCAATCGACGGCCCGGTCCAATAGACTTTGCGCTGGCCCTCAACTTTGTGATTCAAGGTGCCCGAGCCATAGCGCGCGCCGACGACGAATGCCCCGCCTGCTTCACGACCGACGATATAGGCGTTGGGCTCGCCCTCTTTCTTGAGCAAATCCTGGATCAATTTTGCAAGACCCTCAGCGCCTTTGCCAAACACACCCTCTGCCGCGCCGATCAGATCATCCTCGGCGTAGGTGCTGCCACCGGCGGCGGCGGTCTGGACCGCTTGATCGCCAGCATCCACGCCGACGCTGGCTCCGCTATCAGGATCGGCCCAGTTGACCGCGTCATTGCCGCTGGTCTGTGCGCCGAGATCGGAGAACTCGTTATCGAACCCGGGTGCCTGGCCGGTTTCAACATCAGGCGCGGTGGAGGGCGTTGCCGGGACGCGACGCGGGGCGGAAACAGGTTGATCAGGAGCGGTTTGCGCCGCCGACGGGCTCACAAGATCCGCATCAATCGCGCCAGAACTGGCCGCGCTGGCCGAACTGGCGGAGCTATTCTGGAACGCCTCATCGGGGTCGAAGCTCTCAACTCCTTGCGCATGTACCGGCGTCACAGCCAGGATCGCGACTGCAAAGGCGGCGAGCAGGGCAAGCGTAATGGATGCCAGCCGTCCGCAAAGCGTCGGGGTCGGCCCATCAAGCCGTACTGTCTTAGCGAACGTGGTCATATCGCAGCCTTTCAACGAAGAGTGGTCTCTTACCGCGTAAGCAAAGTCTCGCCAGCCCTATCCGACAAGGCACAGGCGATGAAGCGAATCGAAAACACGATGAGGTGACGGGATTAGACAATGCGCGATGAACGCTTGGCGAACTGCCTGGTAAGGTTGCGTATCACCTGAGTGTGGTTGGCAGCTCGGGCGGGAATGTGGAGGCTGGAGCGGCGCGAAATGGCATCGCAGAAAAATTTGCCGATGCGCGCTTGCCGCTGCGGGCGGCGGCGACTATAGCGCGCGGCTCGCATGGACTTTGCAACCGGCTCTGAAACACGGGCTGCCCCCGAAGACCTTGCGATGCGGAGACGTGGGTGAGTGGCTGAAACCAGTTCCCTGCTAAGGAACCATACCTACTACGGGTATCGAGGGTTCGAATCCCTCCGTCTCCGCCACCTATACCATCCCAAGAGATCCCAGAAAGTCCCTGAAAGCCGCAGAATTCTGCGGTTTTTCGGACTTGTATCGGACTCTCTAGTTCTTATTTTGTTCCCACTGCCCCCACAATGTCCCCCACACTTTGTGGGGGTGAATGTGGGGGCGAAGCGGAAAGGATGGATATGGGAAAGCTCACTCAAGGCCGGATTCGGCAGCTCAAAGAACCAGGTCGCTACAGTGATGGCGACGGCTTGTTTCTCGAACTCAACAGGCCGGGAAAAGGCAATTGGCAGCTACGCGCCACCGTGAATGGACGCAGGCGCGACATTGGGCTTGGGCCTCTCGACCTAATCACAGTCCATAGGGCTCGCGAACTCGCGATTGACCTGCGACGCGACATCAGGCGGGGGATCGACCCTATCGAGGAGCGCAAGCGCAAGAAGATCGAAATTCTTACCTTCAAGGCTGCTGCGGAGAAGGTTCATTCAGAACAAAAGGCGACTTGGAAGAACGGCAAGCATCAGGATCAGTGGATTAAGACACTGGAAACCTATGCCTTCCCAAAGCTTGGCGACAGACTCGTCAACGACATCGAGGGACCGCTCGTCCGTGAAGTGCTTCTCGATTTCTGGCTGGAAAAGCCAGAGACGGCTCGCCGAGTAAAGCAGCGGATAGGCGTTGTTTTGGATTGGGCATACGCAAACGGAATGCGCGCGACCGAAGCGCCGATGCGCTCGCTGAGCCGTACCCTGCCAAGACAGCCCAAGCAGGACGGCCATTTCGCTGCGATGCCCTATGAGGATGTCCCAACTTTCTTGAAGCATCTGCACAAGCGAACGAGTGTCGCACGGCTCGCGCTTGAGTTCCTGATCCTGACTGCCTCTCGATCGGGCGAAGTGCGGGGTACTAAATGGGCGGAGATCAATCTGGACGCAAAGCTCTGGACTGTCCCTGCTGAGCGGATGAAGGTTGGAAAGGAACACGTGGTACCGCTGACCGATGCGGCAATCGACGTGCTCGAACGTGCCAGACCTTACTACGCTGAATGCAGCGATCTGGTCTTCCCCGGTCGCAACGTCTTGCGCCCGATGTCCGACATGACGCTGCTCAAGATCCTGCGTTACTCGAAACTACCCTTCACGGTGCACGGCTTTCGATCTGCGTTCCGAGATTGGGTCGCCGAGAAGACAAGCTACCCCGGCGAAGTGGCGGAAGCGGCGCTAGCGCACTCGGTCAGTAACAAAGTGGAGGCCGCCTATCGCCGCACCAACTACCTGGACAAACGACGCGAGCTGATGCGCGAGTGGTCGGATTTCTGCGTGGGAAGATAAAGAAGCGCTCTGGTGGGCATGACGGCTGTGCGCCCCAATGTCGGGCGGCAACACAGCACTTCCGATCTCCCAAAACTGGACGCTAAATTCCGTCGTGTGGAACAAAGACACTTGGAAGCTCGATGGCGGAAGCTGTGCCTAAAGTTGCTGTTCGAAGGTCAATTTTCCTTTCTGCCACCAGACCATTCTTTGACGTGGCTGCAGTCGCCAATCGTGCCGGCTCGATCTGCTCAAAAAGTTCTCCGGAATGTGATATTCAGAGACAGACGTGAAGCTTGATCGTAAAGTGCTTATTTGATTGTCGGCCTAAATTGCCGCGCCGGTAAATGGCAGAAACATCCACCGCCCAAGCTTCGCTAGTGAGGCTACGCTCAAGCAAGAGTTGAGCAATATGCTATTGGGTTGATCACGGATGATCTTGAGAATTTTCTAATGTCTAGGAACGGCCCAATAGAAAAAAGGTTATTGTCAGGGATCCACCAACTCTTGTTGCATCAGTGCCCGCTTCGAACCGGCCATGTTGGTAGCCTGGCGGATCTGCTAGTCCCCCGGAACGATAGCGCTTGAGTGCTGTGGCCTGGGAGATGTGTGCAAGATTAGAGCGGCAATAACCTCGCCACGTAATAGACCTTGTTGGTTGGAAAAAACGGTGCTTGGATAGAAGGTCCTCCACGTCACTTGTGATACTGGTCTTTTTAATCTATTGCTAATGAAGAAGTTCGAGGGGCGAGTCCTAACCATTCTTTTGGGAGAGGATCTGTGGAACATTATGGCATCTTTTGGAATGTCCAGCGGCTGTTCGACCCGAATGGTCTGCCCGTTGCGCGCGAATTAGATGCTGCAGGCGCGAACTGGACAAACAGCCACTATCGTCGGAAAATCCACAATATCGTTGAGTGTCTTCGCGCAATCACGGACGACCAACCGCCTGCTGTTCTGGCCTTAGCAGAAGTGGAATCTACCCGTGTCCTTCAGGACATTCGCAAAACAGCAGGCTGGGACGATCTCGTTATCGTTGATGAGCTAGTTCCTGATAACACCATCGACGGCCTGGACGTCGCACTATTGTTTAACAAGACCTTATTCGATTCGAAATCCTTGAAGGCACAATCCCTCTCACTGGATAATCGGTTCGCTACGAGAGACCTTCTCGCCGTCCGTCTAGCGCTGCGTTCAAATTCTAAAGAAGTCATGTTCGCGGTTGCGCATTGGCCATCTCGTGTCGTTTCGGAAGGAGTAACGCTTCGCTTCGCCTATTCTATCTACCTTCAACGGCATGTCGAAGCGGTGCTGAAGTTTTCGAAATCAGACGTTGTCGATGCAGAGGGGAAAACCACGCTACCTCCGGCTGAAGAGCTGCTCGAGCGATGGTCGATCCCTTGCTTTCTCATGGGCGACTTCAATGATGAGCCATACGACCCCTCGGTCAGGTTGGCGCTCCAGACAACACGGTCATCTCAGTTGGTTGCCAGACGTGGTAAACTGAAGGGTAAGGCATTGACCCATGTGAGCAACTATTTGGATACCGGCGTAGTTCTCTATAACCCTTGCTGGAACCTAGCCTTCGACGATGACGATACAAAAATCGGAGGTACATACTATCGTTCCGAGTGGCGTACCTACGATCACCTGATCGTATCACATGGTGCGGTCAGCGATGAAGGTGCCTTGCGGCTGGTAGCGGGATCGCCTCGGCCATTTCGTGTGCGTTACAATCTGGGCACCAAGCGTAAACCAGTAGAAATGTCCACAAGAGGCGGATTTCCGAAGAAGTTCAGTCCTAGTGCCTTGGACGGGGTGTCGGACCATTTTCCTCTAGTATTCAAATTAGCAGTGTGACGCAGGCGCGATCATCGGACGCCTCTATTTCATCCGCGCATAAGGAGAATTAGAATGCCTAGTTTCTCAACTCAAGAGCTAGTCTCACTTCCCAAAACAAAAGAAAAGCGAATTAGGCGCCTGATGGTCATTCATACGCGATTGACCGACATGTATGGTGAGCAGTACCGTCAAGCCGATGCGTTACTCGCTAGGGCGAAAGCGGGTAGCATGATGGTGGCGACAGTCGGCGACGAAGAAATCTCACAAGATGAACTGATTGCACAATATGAGGACGCTCGGACACAGACGGTTTTGTTCTACAAGACGGCCCTTGAACGTGCCGAATTGCTTGTGAACGAACTTATGCCGGGTGCATTCCCAGTTAAAGATCAGCCACCGCAATCGGTAGATGCTGACGAGGTCTTCCAACTTGGTGCATCGTTGGTCGCAATCGGAACGGCAACGGGACAACCAGAATTAGTAGCTATTGGAGCGGGCCTGATGGCTGGTGCCGCCATTGCGGGCATGCTTTACGATTAGCTTCAACTAGAGCCAGGAAAAACTACAAGCGTTGGACGGGTATAGGCTGCCACTTGCTCAAAGGCAGCAAACGGTTGATCTCTCGCGTGAGCTGAGACGCCCTTTTGAAACTATGGCCATTTGCTGCGGTAGCCCCACTGCTCTCGAACGACAGCGCTAACTCTAGAGACTGCTCTGCGCTAGCCGAAACATTGGCCGTTCCCAAATAGGCCACACTGTTGTCGATGCTGGCAAACTTGTAATGCATGCGCCGCCCTGACGCTCCAGTCATCGCGCCAGGATAGTAGCGCACATTTGCGCCAGCGTCGCGAAGCTTTCCGACCGCATCCCAGGATTGCCCACCTTGATCTGCATCGACCACGCCAGTCACCTGCACGCCCCGAGAACACGCCTGAACAATGGTTTCAATCAGTTTTGACGACTTTGAGATGTTGAAGAAAGCGAAGTCGATTTTTGACACGCATCGTTCGCAAAGGTCGTCAAGCATTGACAATGCCTGACCTTGACTACCTGCTACACAGCTCATTACTTCTTCATCGAGAGCAACCGAGCAGTGTTCATCTATCTTGCGAAAATCTCCATCCCAAGCCTGATCGAAAACGCGGGTCAACATCTCTGCCAAATCGAGATCGTCCGACTCCACTATCCAGTTATAGTGGCTGTCAATACTGCCGGGCGATAAGTTCGCCGAGGTTAGCATGGATACGGCACTTGAGTCCTCATCGCCCCTCACCACTGCGAAATTAGCATGTTGCAGCGCGCTCGAAACGAGATCGCCGCGGACCTCCACCCCACTGCGAAGCAAAGCCATCAGTCCTTGCCGATTCTCTTCAAACACTCCGACGGGCACCCAGCGATCAATCAAGAGATTTTGGGGTTGCTCACGCAGATACTGACTTTCGATTAGGCATCGAATACGCCGATCGCTTATAATCAAATCGATAATCGGCCGATCGCGAAGCTGCTGACTCGCAATCAAAATATCGCCAGGATTTGCGATAACATTCTGCAACACAAGCCTAAGCTCGTCCGGAGCCCCGCGAATTTTAGGGGAAAGACTAATTGTTGTCCCACTCATCATGGCGATAGTGTATCGGATGTTGCTCAACACTACCATCAAAATTCAACAAGGTGGGTTTCCAAAAAATTTTGGGTCGCTTCTTCGCGAGAATAGCTATTTCGCCTATGAAGTCTCTAGTGGAATTGGGAACCCTCATATCGAGAAAGTTGCGCCGTGCGCTTGAAGAATGGTCAAACTTCAGACGATCCGCGGCTCGCACGAATAACTGAATTCGATGATCGCTCGCTCGAATATCGGATCCGTGCCGAGCTGACGCCGGAGCAATTTGCTCATCCCCGATCTTATAGCTGGCGCACGAGAACTGCGCTGGACCAAGGCTTTTCGGGAGCATGCGTTGGCTTTGCTTGGGCTCACGAGCTCATCTCGCGGCCTGCGGAAGTTACGGGGGTGACAGCTCGTTTCGCCAAGGAAATGATCTATTGGGAAGCACAAAAGCGCGATGCTTATCCGGGTGGCGCGTATCCGGGAGCCTCCCCCTTGGCGTTTGGAACATCGGTTCTTGCGGCGGCGAAGATCGTTCGAGATTTGGGACTGATAGGCTCGTATCACTGGGCGACCAACGCTGAAGAGCTCGTCGCTACGCTTGGCTACAAGGGACCGGTAGTGTTCGGCTGTTCATGGTTCGAAGGTATGCAGAACTGTGGACGCGATGGGCTCTGCACACCCACTGGCAGACGGAGCGGAGCGCATTGTGTCCTGTTAAACGGTGTGAAGATTGTGAGGACAGCGAATGGTTCGGTCGATTACGACCGTTCGATTGTTCGGTTTCAAAACTCATTCGGAAGGGATTGGGGCGATCAGGGGTGCGGCAAGTTGAGGCTCCAAGATCTTCCGAAATTGACGGAAGGTGCTGACATGTGCGTAGCCGTCAATCGTCGTAGCGCGCAGATATCGTAAGCGATTTTGATTATGGACACGCGTGACGGTGCGGTTGCTGGCAAAATCTAATCGACAGGTTCTAATGCCCAGATTCGTGATCACTAAGATGTGGTCGGAGCTGCACTGATTGTCGGGGCTGAGTATGTCGCGGATTGTTGTCGTAGAGGTGGCGATGCGGCGGAAGCCAATAAGGCGACAGAAAGCACGCTCGACGAGATTGCGTCGCTTTTACGGGTTTTGTATTATCGAGGTCTAACGCGGCAAGCTCGGGTTCGGAGTTTTGTCGACTGGTTGGCGGAACTATTCAAGACCGCTGCGTAGCGTCGTCTACGTTGGGGCATTTTTTTGACCATCGGGCCTTCATGGTTGACGACCGCTTTCCGCGACGTTTGATCCGCAACCGGACAGTCGGCAAACGGCCCAGTTTGAGCCATCGCTCAACGACCGAAACTGGGGGTGGAAGCGGAATGTCTGCTTTTTAGTGAGGAATGCTAGTGTAGCTTACATTAGAAAGCTTGAATTGGGCCTCAGTCAGATCGGAATTTCAAGGGCACAACCGGGTCACTCCTGCTTGTGAA
>JBARXS010000203.1:0-8582 GCA_049647465.1 Erythrobacter sp. | reverse complement strand
CGCGAGCCGTTGTGCGCCCGCGTCAGGTGGCGATGTATCTGTCCAAGGTCCTGACCCCGCGCTCCTATCCCGAGATTGGCCGCAAGTTTGGCGGACGCGACCACTCCACGGTCATCCACGCTGTGCGTCTGATCGAAGACCTGCGCACGCGGGACGCTGATATGGACGGCGACGTAAGGAGCCTGCTGCGCCAGCTCGAGAGCTGATTGATCAGTTTGGCGCGCCGGCGAAGACGGGGGCCTCCTGAGAGGAAGCACTGCTTTCTTGATGAGATCCCCGCCGCCGCGGGGGCCCACACGTTTTCGGCAGACCACCAACACTGGGCCAACACCTGGCCAACACCATTTCCACAGGCCCATCCACACACTTATCCCGCATCACCCGGTGCGCTCTTCACCCACAACCTATTCACAAGCCCTCCACAGCCTGCCAACAGGGTTGTCATGGTCGACAGGCTTTTCATCAACTCATCCCCAGGATCATCCACAGCTCCGTCCACAGACGGCAGTGCGCCGCCCGCCCCGCCCCTTTCCGAAGCCCGGCTGGACCGCTTTGCGCGCCATATCGTCCTGCCTGAAATCGGCGGAGCGGGTCAGGTCGCACTTGCGGGCAAGCATATCGCGCTGATCGGGCTTGGCGGGATCGGATCGCCCGCGCTGCAATATTGCGCGGCCAGCGGCATCGGGCGCTTCACTCTGGTCGATGACGATGCGGTCGATATCAGCAACCTGCAACGCCAGACCATCTTTACCCAGCGCGATGTGGGCCATGGCAAAGCGACCAGCGCGCGCCGCTGGCTCGCCAATTTCGATGACACGCTGGAGGTCTCGATCTCCGACACCCGCATCAGCGCAGGCAATGCTGGCGAGCTGATCGCGGGGACCGATCTGGTGCTGGACGGGACGGACAACTTCGCCACCCGCCTCGCGGTATCAGACGCCTGCATAGCAGAGCGCATTCCGCTGCTGTCAGCCGCCGTGGGCCGCTTCCAAGGGCAGGTCGGGGCGTTTGCGGGGCACCTTGCGGGGGAGGCGTGCTATCGCTGTTTCGTGGGCGATGCCTTCGATGCCGAGGATTGCGACACCTGCGCCGAAGACGGAATGCTGGGCGCAATGGCAGGCTGGACTGGCAGCTTTGCCGCGATGCAGGCGGTGCGCGTGCTGCTCTCAGGGGTCAGCACCTTCGGTCAGCCCGGCTGGGGCAAGATGCATATCCTCGACGGCATGGAACCGGGCATGCGCACGCTGGCGATTACGAAAGACCCTGCCTGCAAGGGATGTGGTTAGGCGATCATGCCCGATCGCCCGCCTGCCGGGGATTGGAACCAGCAAAGACCCCGATAGGTTTACAAGGCGGCGCCCCCGCCCCTAACTCGTTCGAAAACCTTAGTCGCCTCAGGAGACACCCCATGATCACGCTCCTTTCCCCTGCCAAAAAGCTCAATTTCGACGAGCCGGAAACCGCGCTGGAAATCACACGGCCACGGCTTGAGGATGACACGCGCTCAATTGCTGGCGTTGCCAAAAAGCAGTCGGCCAAGTCCCTCGCCAAGCTGATGCATATTTCGGACAAGCTGGCGCAGCTCAATGCAGAGCGGTTCAAGGCGTTCGACCTGGACGGGCGCAGCAATTCGGCGAAGCCTGCCGGGCTCGCCTTTGATGGCGATGTCTATTGGGGGCTTGAGGCAAAGAGCCTTGGCGATGACACGCTTGGATACGCTCAGGAGCATTTGCGCATTTTATCAGGGCTGTATGGTGTGCTTCGCCCGATGGACGCGATCCAGCCCTACCGCCTTGAGATGGGCACCAGGATGAAGAACCCGCGCGGCAAATCGCTCTATGATTTCTGGGGCAGCCGGATCGGCGCGCAACTTGGCCGCGATCTTGAGGGGCACGGCGATCAGACAATCGTGAACCTTGCGTCCAACGAGTATTTCAAGGCGGTCGATACCTCGGTGCTTCCGGGCAAAGTGATCGAGGCGAGCTTCCTCAACGTCAAAGACGGCGAGGCGCGGCGGCTGATGTACCACGTCAAATTTGCGCGCGGCCTGATGGCGCGGTGGATCATGGAAAACCGGATCGAGAAAGCCGATGACCTGCGCGGCTTTGATGCGGAAGGCTACACTCTGGATGCGAGCGCCTCCAACGAAACTCATCTGGTCTTCACCCGGCCACAACCTCCCGTGAAGAAGAAATAGCAGACCTAGGCGCTGAGAACCTCGTCCACCCATGCGGGAACCAGTTCGCCCGCTTTGCCGTAGCGGGCTTCGTGGAACATCGCGCTGCCTTCGCTCGGCTCAAGGTTGAGTTCGACAGTGCGCGCGCCATACCCCTTGGCCTGCGCGACGAAGCCGGCTGCGGGGTATACCGCGCCGCTGGTGCCGATGCTGACAAACAGGTCGCACCGGGACAGTGCCTCTTCGATCCGGCGCATCTGATACGGCATCTCGCCAAACCACACGACGTCGGGGCGCAAACTGGGCGCCTGACATACGGGGCAGGCCGGGCGATCAATCATCGGTGCGTCCCACTCCGACCGCGTCTCGCACGATGTGCACAGCGCGCTCTTTAACCGCCCGTGCATATGGCAGACATTGCGCGATCCGCCGCGTTCGTGCAGGTCATCGACATTCTGGGTGACGAGCAAAACGGTGCCGCTGAATTCGCGCTCCAACCTCGCCAGCGCCGCATGGGCAGCATTCGGCTCCACGCCAGCCAAAGCCGCACGCCGCGCATCGTAAAAGCGCAGCACAAGGTCAGGACCACGCGCGAACCCCTCTGGCGTGGCGACATCATGGATGCTGTGGTTCTCCCACAGCCCGCCCGCCCCATTCTTACCGGCGCGGAACGTGTCGATGCCGCTTTCCGCGCTGATGCCTGCTCCGGTCAGTATGACGATGTGTTGAATTCCGGCGCTCACTCTTGTCTCCGTTCGGCCTGAGCTTGTCGAAGCCCTGCACTTCCTTCATGCAACGCGCTAGACGAAAGGACAGCCCTTCGGAAGCGCGGCTGGCCATAAGGCCACTGGGGCTCAGGGCGAACGGTTAGTGTTATGGCAAAATTCGCAGTACTCGGACACAAGGGCCGCATGGGCCAGGCGCTGGCAACCGCAATCGAAGCGGCGGGCCATGAGTTTTGCGTGGGTGTCGATATTGGCGGCGACCCTGCGCCAGTGATCGCACAATGCGACGTGGCGGTCGATTTTTCATCGCCTGACGGTCTCGCGACAAATCTGGCAGCTGCGCGCGGAGCGGGCATCCCCATCCTGATCGGGACGACAGGGCTTGAGGCGGAACACTTCGCAGCGATTGAGGCGGCCGCGAAGTACATACCCGTGCTCCAGACTGGCAACACCTCACTCGGCGTCACACTGCTCGCCCATCTGGTGCGCGAGGCAGCGGCAAAGCTGGGGCCGGACTGGGATATCGAAGTGCTGGAAATGCACCACCGGATGAAGGTTGATGCGCCATCGGGCACGGCAAAATTGCTGGGCGAGGCAGCGGCGGCAGGACGCGGGATTGATCTGGCGGAGAATATGGACAGCGGGCGGCACGGCCACACCGGCGCGCGCGAGGAAGGCGCGATCGGCTTTGCCACTTTGCGCGGCGGCACCGTCGCAGGCGAGCACAGCGTCATCTTTGCCGGATCGGAGGAGCGGATCACCTTGTCGCATGTCGCGGAAAACCGCATGATCTTTGCCCGGGGCGCTGTGCGCGCGGCGGCTTGGCTGATCGGGCGAGATGCCGGACGATACAACATGGAGGATGTGCTGGGACTATGAGCTTTTTGAAACGTCTGTTCGGAATGGCCGGCGGCGAGAGTGCGCCCCAAGCCCCAACGCCGCCCATCCCGCCCTCACCGCCGAAAAGGCGCACGCCAACACAGCCGCCGCTGCCTGCGCAAATGCGGACTGAATTTCTCGACTGGTTCAAGGCTCAACGCAAACCCGCGGTTGCGCTCATCACCGATCCGGACCTGCCGATTGAACCGAAGGGATCGCGCCTGTTCGGCCCCGCCTTCCTGCAAACGAGCGAAGCATGGCCAGTGGATGGCAAGGGAGAACCACTATCATTTCTGGCCCAGATCAATTGCGCCGATTGCGCCGCACTCGAAGGCTATCCGAGCGATGGCCTGATCCAGTTCTTCATCGGTCGCGATGACTTGTACGGGGCGCTTTTCAAGGATCTGATGCGCGGCGATTTTGTCGTCCGGCGGATTGAGGCTGATGCCGCAGGGGCGCTGCATGAAGACCCGCAAAAAGACCAATGGGACGCAAGCGGAATTGACGATTATTCCCCTGCTTACGGCAACGCTGTGCGCGCCAGCGGCATCGCCCTTAAACCCGAGGCGTTCAGCGATCAGATGGACCTGTCGGATCACGTCGCGTCAGGGCGGCTGTATGATCTGGGCAAAGATTACGATGTGGACCCACTCTATGATGAGCTGGACGAGATTTGCATGGAACGCCGCATGGGCCACCACACCGGCGGCTTTCCCGCATTCGTTCAGGCCGACATTCGCGAAGGCGGTGGATATGCCGAATATGACCACGTTCTTTTGCGCCTGACATCGGACGATTATCTGATGTGGGGCGATGCGGGCGAATGCGTGTTCATGATGCCCGGTGCCGACCTCGCCACGGGTGATTTCAGCCGCGTGATCTACAGCTGGGATTGCAGTTGAGCGCTTGTCTGATTTGATGTCTGAGCCGCTTCCCTTGCGCCGCCGCGTCTATCGCGAGCTGTTCGCCTCCGCACGTGAGGATGGAAAGCTGACCGTCACCAACCGCATCATCGTGGCGCTGATCCTTGTCTCGGTCGCGCTCGCGATTGTGGGGACAGAGCGTGAATTTATCCGCGGCAACACCGGCTGGTTCCGCTGGGCGGAGTTTGCTTTCGGGCTGGCCTTTCTGGTCGAATATGTCGCGCGTTTCTGGGCGGCGGCAGAGATGCCCGATACAGGAACGGGCGCCGGCGGGCCGTGGAGCAAACGGTTTGCGTGGGCGCGGTCGGTCTTTGCACTGATCGACCTTGCCGTGGTGGTCGCCGCGCTGTTCCCGTTCGTCGTCACCGGAGCGCCAATCCTGCGTCTGCTCCGGCTGCTGAGGCTGGCGGCACTGCTGCGATTTGGGCGGTTCAGCGTGGCGCTGCGCGAATTGCAGAGCGCGGTGGTTGAGCGGCGCTATGACCTGTTTGTCACTGGCGCGCTGGCAATGGTGCTGTTGCTGGGCGGCGCGACCGCGCTGCACTGGGCGGAAGGCGGTGTTCAGCCTGACGCGTTCGGCTCGATACCTCGTTCGATGTGGTGGTCCATCATCACACTGACAACGGTGGGCTATGGCGATGTCTCGCCGGTCACTCCGCTGGGCAAGGTGTTGGCCGCGATGGTCGCTTTGGGAGGGATCGGTCTTGTCGCCATGCCAACCGGGATCATCGCAGCCGCATTCTCCGATGCGATGCAACGCGTGCGGGAGCGCGAAGCGACAGAAGAGGTTCAGGAGTAGCGATTATGCGTTGGTGGATCATCGCCTTGCCTTTATCGAATTCCGCAATGCAAGATGCTGTCGCCTATGCTGCACCGCAAGTGACCTATTCGCACAACACACTTGAACATGAGAAACGACACCCATGACCTTTGATCCCGAAGCCGCAACCAAAGCGCATATGGACGCGCTGAGCGCAGCCGAAGTGGCACTGTCGCGCGACTACACGCTGGGCAATCACTGGCTAATACTGACCGGCCTCATCGTCTCGGCATTGGTGACATGGATCATCGTCAAAAGCGGGATTCTGGACCGTGTGTTCGGCCTGCTGTCCGACCGCTGGACCAATGCGCGGGTGTTCTGTGTAGCCGTGGTCTTCTCGCTCGTCAGCACTTTGCTGCCGCTGCCCTATGACATCTATACCGACTGGTGGCGTGAAACCGAATATGGCCGCACCAGCCAGCCCATCGGCGATTACCTGGCGCAGGGCGCCATCGGGATCGCCCTGTCCAGCATCCTCGTCTCTGTCTTTATCATCGGCCTGTATTTCCTGCTGCGCCGCGCTGGGCGCGCATGGTGGGCATGGGCGGGAGGGCTCGTGGCAGTCACGATCTCCATCATGCTGCTGCTATCGCCCGCGCTGATTGAGCCGCTGTTCAACGATTTCGAACCCGTGCCCGAAGGCGAAGTGCGCGATGCGGTGCTCGCCATGGCGCAGAAGGCCGGCATTCCCGAAGACCGCATCTTCGTGTTTGACGGATCGCGCCAGTCCAACAATTTCACCGCCAATGTCTCAGGGATCGGCGGTTCTGCACGGATCGCGATTTCGGACGTCGCTCTGGGTGAGGCCTCGCTGGACGAAGTGCGCGCGGTGACGGGGCATGAGATCGGGCACTATGTGCTGGGCCATGTGTGGCGCAGCGTGATCGTGCTGTCGCTGCTGGCGGTCGCGGTATTCTTCATCACGGCCAAAGCTTACCCGTTCTTTGCGCGCATGTTTGGCAGCGAGGCCGCGATTGAGGATGTGCGCGGATTGCCGGTGTTGGCCTTCACTTTCGGCCTGATGTTTACGCTTGCCGCCCCTGTCACCAACACACTGACCCGCGTGGGAGAGCGCGAGGCGGATGCCTATTCGCTGGCCACGGTCGGCCTGCCCGATGCCCTGTCCGAAGCGCTCGTGAAGACCGCCGAGTATCGCTATCCCTATGCCGGGCCGATTGAGGAAGCGCTGTTCTACACCCACCCGACAGTTGAAAACCGCGTACGCACCGCGATGGAGTGGAAAGCGGCCAACATGCCCGCAAACGGTGGCGAGTGACAAAAGATCAAATCTTCGAATTCTTCCGCCGCCTCGCCGAAGACAATCCCGAGCCCGAGACCGAGCTGGAATATGGCAACGCGTATCAACTGGTCGTGGCCGTGGCGCTGTCCGCGCAAGCGACCGATGTCGGCGTGAACAAGGCGACGCGCGCGCTGTTTGCGAAGGTTGAAACGCCGCAGCAGATGCTCGATCTGGGGCTGGAGGGGCTGATCGGGCACATCAAGACAATCGGCCTGTTCAACTCAAAGGCGAAGAACGTGATCGCGCTGTCGCAGCTGCTGGTCGACGAATATGGCGGCGAGGTTCCCGACACACGCGAAGACCTGATCCGGCTGCCGGGAGTGGGCCGCAAGACCGCGAATGTGGTGCTGAATTGCTGGTTCGGGCAGGAGACCTTCGCGGTCGACACCCACATCCTGCGCGTCGGCAACCGCACCGGTCTCGCCAAGGGCAAGACGCCGGAAAGCGTGGAGGCCAAGCTGGAAAAACGCGTGCCGCAGCCGTTCCGCGTCGGCGCGCATCACTGGCTGATCCTGCACGGGCGCTATGTGTGCAAGGCGCGGACTCCGGAATGTTGGCGGTGTCCGGTTGTGGATTTGTGCAGTTTTCGGAAGAAGGTGCTGGAGGTGCCTAAGGGGCGGTGATGCTCAGTCGATTGGCGGACCTTCTTTCAAAACCTCATATCCATCTACGCTGATGCTTACAGTAGCCACGCCATCATCATAATCAATATGGATCGGGTCGATCTCGCCAACAGTGAACTCGATCAACGAACCAGACAGCAGTCCCTTTTTGTATCCCTCGGTGGTGATCATGACCCGACTACCGACTGGTGGAACGAAATCTGCCTCTACTGAGAATAGAGTGCTGCCGCTCAAGTGATAATTCAGTCTCATTTAATCATGCTCCATCAAACATCATCCGCCGAAATCATCTCCGGCACATCAATCTCGCCCGTCATCGCTGCCACGGTTGTCGCCACCGCTGCGTCGCCGCTCACATTGGTGGTGGTGCGCATCATGTCCATGATCCGGTCAACGCCGGCCACGAACGCAATCGTTTCCAGCGGCACGCCGACCGCGCCGAAGACCAGCGCCATCATGATCAGGCCCGCGCCCGGAATGCCAGCCGCGCCAACCGCGCCCAGCGTGCCGAGGATCGAAATCAGGAAATAGTCGCCCCAGCTCAAATCCACACCGAAAATCTGCGCGCCGAATAGCGTGGCGAGGCCCAGATACATGGCGGTGCCGTTCATGTTTATCGTCGCACCCAGGCTGATGACAAAGCTCGCCACCGAGTTCGACACGCCCAGATTGCGCTGGGCACAGCGCAGGGTCACCGGCAGGGTCGCGTTGGAGCTGGCGGTGGAATAGCTCACCGCAATCGCATCGATGATGCCGCGGAAGAAGTCGATCACCGGCAGCTTTGCGATAAACTTGATCATCCCGCCATAGATCAGCGCGATGATCAGCAGGCAGCCCAGATAATTGAGCGCCACCAGCTTACCCAGCGCTGCCAGCGCATCCAGCCCCAGCGTACCCGCCACCCACGCCATCAGCGCAAAGACGCCAAACGGGGTCAGTTCCATCACCACCATGGTGACTTTCTGCATGACCACACTGCCGCTTTCGAAGATTTTGAGCACCGGCTCGCCGTCTTCCTTGGCCATCAGGATGCCGATCCCGATCAGCAGGGAAAAGATGATGAGCGGAAGGACGTTCACATCCGCCATCACCTGAACCGGGCTTTGCGGGATCATGCCAAGTATCATGTCGTTGAA
>JBARXS010000202.1:0-12147 GCA_049647465.1 Erythrobacter sp. | reverse complement strand
CGCGTGAGGCCCGCTATGCGGCACTGGCGCGCTGGGTGAGGGAGGAAGAGCTGGGCGCGCTGGCCACTGCGCACCATGCCGATGATCAGGCCGAAACGCTGATGATGCGCCTGGCGCGTGGCAGCGGCCTCTCAGGACTTGCCGGAGTGCGCGCGGCGCACCCATTCGATCCTGAAGATGGCGGCGAGCCGTTCGCACTGCTGCGCCCGCTTCTGGGCTGGCGCAAATCGGAACTGGAGCAGGTGGTAGAGACGTGCGGCGTGAGCCCGGTGCGCGATCCCTCCAATCAGGAATTGCGGTTTGACCGGGTGCGCATGCGGGAGCATCTGGCGCAGCACGATTGGCTCGACACGCAGGCGCTCGCGACCAGCGCCGGCCATCTGGCCGAAGCGTGGCGCGCGATTGAATGGTATGCCCAGATCGACTGGGAGGAAATGGTCGCGCGCGAAGAGGCAGGCGGCTTTCGCTACAACGCAAATGTCCCGCGCGTCATTCAGATTGAAACGGTCAGCCGCATCGTGCGCGAATTGGGCGGCATGGTGACACGCGGAGACGCGGGACGCGCGGCGGACCGGTTATGGCGCGGCGAGAACGCTTCGCTGGGAGGCGTGCTGGCGGTGCCCACGGTGGAGCATGTCGCGAAGGTTGGGGTTGAATTGCGCGTCTGGCGCTTCACCCCCGAACCGCCCCGTCGAACACATTAGGGCCGGGTGCACTACATCTCGCTAGCGGGCCTTAACCAGCCTCAACTAAGCTTGTCACCCACGCCGATCATCTGGCCGCGTGTGATAACAACCTTGTCCCCGCGCCGCGCAATCGCGAACAGCTTTTCGGCAAATTCGTCCGGCACTCCGATGCAGCCATGGCTGGCATAGCCGTTGATCACGGGCGAGCCGTGGATTGCGATACCGTCCCATGTCAGGCGCAGGGTCCAGGGCATCGGCGCGTTGTCGTATTTCTCGGAGATATTGTCCTTCTCCTTCGTCAGGATCGGGAACGTGCCGAGCGGGGTCGGGTGCTTTTTAGTGCCCAGCAGCGCCACCGCTGTGCCGATTTCATGGCCATCACGGAATACGCTGATGACGCGCGCGTCAAGGTCAACGGTCATCACCAGCTTGCCTTTGACCGGGGCGGCGCTTTCATCCCAGTACCAGTCGCCATAGCGGAACGGGCCGGGCGGGATCGACAGAATGCTGTTGAGTGTGAACGGATCAGCCTTGGCCGGTGCCATGTTGGCGATCCGCGCGGCGGGAGGCGGGGTGATCGGATCGGGCGCGGGAAGTGCCTGTGAGACCGGTGCCGAGATCATGCGAGTGGCTGGACCGCGCGGCAGGGCTGCACCGACCACAGGCGCTGTGTCGGGACGTTGAACATCAATCGCGGACGGGTCATCGGCGTTGGTCGTTGCCAGCTCAACTCCGTAAGGCTGCGGCAGGCTCGGATCGAGCACCGGCGAACTTCCGCCGGTCGTCGGATCGATGGAACGGATCGCGTCTTCGGCTTCGTTGGCGACCTGCTGGGCTGCGTCCGCCGCGTTCTGTGCTTCGTCAAGGCGCGGCTGCTCGGCCGCGAAGGTCGAAGTCCCGCCCAGCGATGCGAGGCCCAGAGTGGCGGCAAAACGAATTGTCTGGATGATCTTTAACATGGCTTACTTATGCCGTGTTTCGCGCGAGACTGCCAGATGCTTGAACGCTCGCGTCCCTCCAGGGGACGGCGTTTCGCCAAGTGTTAACGGGAAAGTTTACACGAATTTACAGGCGCTTATGCTTTGTCAGGCCCATCGGCGTATGAATTGCGTGTCTGACAAAGCGTTTGCCCGTTTCGGCGAATCGTTAGTCCAGACTAACGCGTGTATGGCGCGAGTCAGCTTTGCGCCGTTTCGAGGTGCTGCTGCGCATAGGCCGCGGCAGCGCCCAGAAGGCCGGGTTGCGGATCCACGATCAGCTTCACCGGCAGGCTCGCCATCAGGCCTGAAAAGCGCCCCTTGGCCGTAAAGCGTGAGGCGAAGCCGGAGGCCAGCAACGTGTCCTTTATCCGGTATCCAAGACCCCCCGCAATGACGACGCCGCCCGCGCCTTGCACCAGCGCAATATCGCCCGCGACAGAGCCCAGCGCGAGGCAGAACCGCTCGATTGCGGCGGCGGCCAGACGGTCTTCGCCCGAAATGCCCGCTGTCCAGATCGCCACGTCATCCCACGCCTTGACCGCGCGGCCTTCCATCGCGGCGAGTGTTTCATAGATATCGACGATGGCTGGCCCGCACACGACGCGTTCGTTGGAAACGCGGCTGTGACGCTTCCTGAGACTGGCGAGGATGGCGTCTTCGATGGCGTCAACCGGCGCAAAATCACCGTGGCCGCCCTCGGTTGCCTGCACGCGGTAATGGCCAGAACCGTCTCGCCAGAAATGCGCTACGCCCAGTCCTGTGCCCGGACCCAGCACGCTGATCGTTCCGCTGGCTGGAAGCGCTTTGTCTGGTCCGGCCAGATGCAGGAACTGGTCGCGCGAGACACGCGCGGCGGCGTGGGCGATGGCTTCAAAATCATTGACGATTGTATGGCGCGCGCAGCCTAACGTGCTGGCGAACTGCGGCGGCGTTATGGTCCACGGATTGTTGGTGAAGCGGATGATGTCCGGGTCCACCGGCCCGGCGACCGCGATGGCCAGCGCATCGGGCAAAGTCCCTCCCATCGCGGCGCGGAAATGCTCCCACGCGGTCTGGAAACTCGCATGATCCTTTGTTTGCAGAGTAACTGGCTCGCTGAGCTCGATATCGCCGCCGCGCGTGATGGTGGCGATGGCAAAGCGGGCATGGGTGCCGCCGACATCGACGGTTACGATCTGGGTCACGGCACTCAACGGTTAGAGCCCGGCGCTCGCCAGCATGGCTGATGCGCCCCGTTCCGCGCCGTCGGCCTGCGATTGCATGAGGCGGAACAGTTCACGCCCGACGCCAAATTCAACCTCTGGATCGGGTGCAGGTGTGCGGGTGGAGAGATCGGCGGTGGTCGATAGCTCGCCCGTCTCCGCGCAGACCTTCACCATGTCTCCATCCCTGAGCAGCGCCAGCGGGCCAGCCCCTGCGCCACCGTCAAAGGCCTCGGGCGTGCAATGGATCGCCGCTGGCACCTTGCCGCTCGCCCCCGACATGCGCCCATCGGTGACCAGAGCTACGCGGTGCCCGCGATCCTGCAATAGGCCCAGTGTCGGCGTAAGCGAGTGCAATTCGGGCATCCCGTTGGCGCGCGGCCCCTGAAAACGGACGACGACCACGACATCGCGGTCCAGTTCGCCCGCCTTGAACGCCTCAATCACGGCGCCTTGCGTGGCGAACACGCGGCAGGGTGCCTCAATGGTCCAGCGGTCCCGCGCCACGGCAGAGGATTTGAAGCACGCGCGGCCCAGCTTTCCAGTGAGCAGCTTCATCCCGCCATCGGGCTGAAACGGGTCGGACGCAGGGCGCAGCATAGCCTCGTCGCGCGATGCCTCGGTGCGCGCCCATTGCAGCGCGTCGCTCTCCCAAACCGGCTCTGCGCGATAGGCGTCGAACCCTTCATCCCAGATGGTCAGGATGTCGCCATGGGCCAGCCCTGCGTCTAGCAATTCGGAGATGACATAGCCCATGCCGCCCGCGGCGTGGAACTGGTTCACATCGCCCGAGCCATTGGGATAGACCTTGGCGACCAGTGGCACGACGCTGGAAAGCTCGGCCATGTCGGTCCAGTCTATGGTGATCCCCGCCGCGCGCGCCATGGCGGGAATATGGATCGCGTGGTTGGTCGATCCGCCGGTTGCGAGCAAGCCGATGACAGCGTTCACAATCGCCTTTTCATCCACCACTTGCGCCATTGTCCGCTCCGTCGTGCCAGACAGTTGCGCGAGCCTATGGACCGCCGCCTGATCCAGCGCCTGGCGCAGCTTGCTGCCCGGCTGGACAAAGGCCGCGCCGGGAACATGCAGGCCCATCATCTCCATCATCATCTGATTGGAATTGGCCGTGCCAAAGAAGGTGCAGGTGCCCGGTGAGTGATAGCTGCCCAGCTCGCTTTCCAGCAAGTCTTCGCGCCCGATCTCTCCGGCAGCGTATTTCTGGCGGGTTTCCTGTTTCTGCTTGTTGGAGATACCGCTGGGCATCGGACCAGACGGGACCATGACGCAGGGCAGGTGGCCGAACCGCAGCGCCCCGATGATGAGGCCGGGCACGATCTTGTCGCAAATACCGAGGCAGGCGACCGCGTCAAACATCTGGTGCGACAGCGCGACGGCGGTGGCCATGGCGATATTGTCGCGGCTGAACAGGGACAGCTCCATCCCGTCCTCGCCCTGTGTTACCCCGTCGCACATGGCAGGTGTTCCGCCTGCAACCTGTGCGGTGGCACCCACTTCGCGGGCGTAGATTTTCATGCGCTCGGGGTATCGGCCATAGGGCTGATGCGCGCTCAGCATGTCGTTATAGGCGGTGACGATTCCGATATTGGGCGATGTGCCCGCTTTCATTGTGGTCTGGTCCTCCAACGCGCCCGCGAAGGCATGGGCGAGGTTGGAACAGGCGACATCCTTGTGCTCGGGCCGCCGGTCCGCCTCGCGCTGCATCAGATCAAGATACGCGCCGCGCCCGGGACGCGAGCGTTCGATAATGCGCTGTGTCACTCGGTGAATGGTGTCGTGAAGCTTACTCATGCCAGCTTACCCCGTCGCGTTCGGTCAAGGCGATGGACGCGCTCGGCCCCCAACTGCCCGCGGTGTATGTCTTGGGCGTGACACCGTTTGCCGCCCATTCGGCGCGGATCGCGTCGATCCAGTTCCATTGCGCCTCCACTTCATCGCGGCGCACGAACAGGGTCTGGTCCCCCTTTACCAGATCGAGCAGAAGGCGCTCATAGGCGATCCGGCGATGCTGTCCGACAAAGGCATCGGGCATCGCAATCTCCAGCGGCACCTCGCGCAGGCGCACGCCGTCTTCGTCCAGACCCGGCACTTTAGCCATGAGGGACAGCGTGATGTTTTCCTCTGGCTGGATGCCGATCAACAGGCTGTTGGGCTGCATCATCGAAGGTGCAGGAGAGTGCCCGTCAAAGATTGAGTGCGGCACACTGCGAAACTGGACGAGGATTTCGGTCACACGTTCGGGCAGCCGTTTGCCGGTGCGCAGATAGAACGGCACACCTTTCCAGCGCCAATTGTCGACATGCGCCTTGATCGCGGTGAAGGTTTCTGTGGTGGAGGCGGGCATGTCGGCCCCCGTCAATTCCTCATCATATCCCGGCACCGCCTGCCCTGCGATGGCGCCCGCGCGATATTGGCCGGTCACCGTGTCGCTGGCGGGAGCGGGCCGCAGCGCGCGCAGCACTTTCACCTTTTCATCGCGTACGGGCGCTGCATCAAAGCTGGTCGGCGGCTCCATCGCGACAAAGCTGAGCAGTTGGAGCATGTGGTTCTGAACCATATCGCGCAGCGCGCCTGCATCATCGTAAAAGCTGACGCGGCCTTCGAGACCCACGGTTTCCGCCACGGTGATCTGGACATGATCGATATAGGTCGAATTCCAGATCGGTTCGAACAGGATATTGGCAAAGCGCAAAGCGAGCAGGTTCTGCACCGTCTCCTTGCCCAGATAGTGATCGATGCGGAAAATCCGCTCTTCTGGAAAGGCCTCGGCCACGGCGTCGTTGATCTTGCAACTGGAGGCAAGATCAACGCCCAGCGGCTTTTCCAGGCACATGCGCACATTCTCACCTGTCAGCCCCGCATGTTCCAGGCCAGCAATCGTGGGGCCAAACAATTGCGGCGCGGTGGAGAGGAAAATGGCGATGCCTTGCCCCGGCTCACCCACCTTGGCGGCGAGATCGGTAAAACCGTCCAGCGTGGTTGCATCGAGCGGCTGATAGCTGAGGCGGTTCAGGAATTCGGCCATTCCGCCACGCCGTTCGGGCTCCAGGAACTCTTCCAGCGCGGCGCGCGCCATATTGCGAAATTCGCCGTCATCCAGCGTGCTGCGCGCGGTGCCGATGATCTTCAGGTCTTCGGGCAGCAGGCCGTCCGCATCCAGAGCGCACAAAGACGGCAGCAGCTTGCGCCGTGACAGATCGCCGGTCGCGCCAAACAACAACAGTCGGTCGGCTCTGAATTCGCTCATATACAGTCCCTTCGCCGCCGGGTTTACCCGCGCCGAACGGTGCGCGCAATCAGTCCGCAGTAGAGACTTCGACCTTGCTGTATTGAAACTGCATCGGGCCAAAGGTGGTCAGAAAACTGACATCGGCGGCATCGCGGCCCACGCCGATAATCGCGGTCTGCTCCAGATCGGCCATGCCGGTCGCATCGACCAATTGCCACATCCCGCCGCCCGGAATGGCGGGGTCGGCCAGAAACACCTGCGTGGCCGCGTGGAAATCCTGCGGATCAACGCCGGGAGCAAAGCAGGCGACATAGCGTGCAGGGATGCCCGATGCGCGGGCCAGCATCACCATGACATGCGAGTAATCGCGGCAAATTCCCTGCCGCGCGATAAAGCTGTCGGTCGCGTCGGTGTTGGCATCAGAGCTGCCGGGCACATATTCGAAATGCTCCGCGATCCAGTCCCGGATGGCTGCGATTCGCTCGCCTCCGCTGGTGCCTTCGAACTCTGAAGAGACGAGGCCCTGATACTTGTCCGCACGGCAATATCGCGAATCGAGCAGATATTGCACCGCCTCGCCCGGCAATTGATTCAGCGGCAGCGCGGACAGGTCATGCATCGGAGTGACAATCCGGTCCGGCTCGACTGCGCACGAATAGTCCACCTCTATCCGGCCATTGCCGCGCAGCCAGATGCGCTGCCCGATATCGTCTTGCGCAGGGACCGCGGCGCGGTGCTCACACCGGCTTATCTGCGTATCGACATTGCACACACGCTGCTCGGGCAGGTCAGCCACCTCGAATTGCAACAGCGCATCGGTGGGCTCATCAAATTCAAATCCGAAACGGGCAGAAATCAGGACTGTCATTGCATATGTTCCGGTGCCTTTTATGGGCCTGCCCCGACGAAAATCGTCCGATACAAGATCCTGATTAAAAGAGAAATTCCGAATGATTTTGATGGTTTGTCCCATATGGGACATTCAGTGCCACCAACCGCCACACTAGACGGCGCTCATCACCAACCAACCGGCAAGGCTCACTCGTAGGACGCGAGGCAGGCTCGCTGGTTCCTGATGAGGATCGCATAGTATGAATAAAGTATGTCTCGTAATCGGATCGGCTGCGCTCGCAACCGGATTTGTCGCTGCAACCCCGGTTCAGGCTGAAATGTCTGCCGGACCCTTCGACAAGCTGAAAAAGAAAGTCAAAAAGGCCAAGAAAACGGTCGATCAGGCTGACGCCGTCGTCAACGAAGTCGACGCAGCACAGCGCACCAACGGTCGCTCTCTCATCCGCGGTGGCCAGGGCAGCGTCGGTGCATCGGCAGACGGCTCGCAGTGCAACGCCAATCGCGGCAGCAACACCAACTCGCCCTGCACCGCGCGTGCTCCCGGACATCTCGGCGGCGCGGCGGCCACCCCGGCGAAATATGCCAATGCAACCAAATGCGCCAATGTGGGCCTTGGCAATGCCTTCGTTGGTGAGGATGGAAATTACACATTCAGCCAGGGCATCGCGACCGAGGAGCGTTCCGGCGTTCTCAACCGCCGCACGGTCCAGCCGACCAATGGCTGCCTGTTCGAAGGTCTGGGCGTTGGCGACATCCTGTATGTCGAATTCGACAAGAGTAAGTACAAGAAATACGACTACAAAATCCAGTGCGTGTCCTATGATGGATCGGAACAGCAGGACAATGTGAATGGCCCGCGCGAAGGAAATTACGGTGGCAAGTCGATCATGCTGCACACCGGCAATTCAACCGGCTATACACCGACTGCCAGCGGCAGCAATTCCGATCGCAATACCGCCTACGACAAGTACATGGACAAGCGCGGGCGCACCTTCACGACCTTCAATTTCGGGCCGCTACACACGGATAAGTCCGGCACTGATTTCTATTGCCAGTGGTTCAACAAAAAGACTGGCGAAAGCGCGCTTGCCATGACCTATCGTCGCGGCCCAGCAGGCTGACCCAAGCCGGCTCTGATCTAAGGCTGTGAGAGGCGCAGGCGGCCTCGATTAGCCTGCGCCTCAATCACAGCGGCGGCCGGTCTCCTGTTCGGGAGCTCTGGTTTGGCCCGGGTTTGGAAATGCGATCCTCAACGGGTCTTCCATTCCGGTCGCCGCATTTATGCCGGGCCTGTCTCAGCCTCTAAAACTCTTTTGCAGCACAATCACTCTGCGACCCGAGTGCGCTGCATCAACTGTGCGGCGGTTGGAATGGATACCCCAGGTTTCACCATGCCAGCCGCCGCATCTTTCACCACTCTGATAAGGAAACAAGACTATGCGTATTCGTATCGCCGCCCTTACCGCAGCCCTCGCTCTGGGCACCGCGCCTGTCATCATCACGCCTGCCATGGCGCAGTCCTCCTCCAGCGAAGTCGCCAAGGACGGTTCATGCCCCAAAGGCTTCAAGCAAAGCGGTGACAGCTGCAAATCCTCAAGCCAGGTCGCGATCGCAAAGATCGGCAGCTGCCCCACCGGATTTAAAGCCAGCGGCAATTATTGCGTCGGTGACAAGGGCGATTACGCGGAAGTGAAAAGCGGATCGTGCAAGAGCGGTCTGAAAGCCTCGGGCAAATACTGCATCAAGTGAGGGCCGCTTGCCTGGGCCCTTCCCCTATGCGAACGGACCGACCAGATGAATGACTCCACCCCCAAGCCCGATCTTCAGGAGGTCGTCGCCAAGGCCTATGCCGCCATTGGCGAGCCGCAGAGTTTCGTGCCGCTTTTGAACGAGATGATCGAAGCGCACGAGGCGATGGGCGAGATCGATGGTCTGGCCGATATGCATTTCGAGAATGCCGAGGCGATCTTTGACAAGGTCTATCCGCTTGGGGACGCGGACTATTCATCCATGCTGTTGCATCTGGAGACTGATCTGGAATGCGATCTGGCGCTGGATGACCAGTTTCGCGTGCTCACCTTCAACCCGCGCTTCTTCGAACATGATGGAATCGAATCGGGCGGGATCAAAAAGGGCGGTTTTGCGCCGGAATGGCTGTTCGATCCGGTCCGTATCAAGGAGGATCAGCAGCGGCTGCGAAGCGCGGGGGCCGGCCAGAACAAGGCGCTGTCTGCCAAACCCGAACGCCTGTTCCTGCGCCTCTTCACGCATCAGGAGGACGAGACCGGGCGCTGGTTTTCGGCCTATCGTGTGCCGGTCGGCGGGGTGCATATCATCGCCTTGCAGGCGGTGCGGCTGCGCTGGGATGAAAGCAGCGCCGCCGCGTTTCAGGAAGCCTTCCAGCTGACGGCTACGGAAGTGGAGTTGACCAAGCATCTGGTCAAAGGCGGCACGACCCGCGAATTCGCGGAATTGCGCGGGCGCAGTGTCGGGACAGTGCGCAACCAGTTGAAGACGCTCCAGCGCAAGCTTGTGATCAATTCCAAGGAGCAATTGTTGCTGCTGTATGCGGGCTTCATCCACTCGCTTGACCCGCCTGACGAGGATGAAAGCTGCATCGAGCACACCTGCGCCAACCTGTTTTGTGACAGCGCCGGTCGCACGATTGCGTGGGAGGAATATGGCGATCCTTCTGGCCTGCCTGTGGTGTTTTTCCACGCGCTTGAAGGGGCACTGCAAACCGCCAGCGTGGATCAGGCCGCGCGCTATGCCGGGTTGAGGTTCATTGCGCCGTGGCGGCCGCATTATGGCGGCACCAGCGGGATCGGACCGGGGCCGCAATCGCCGCTGGAATTTGCTGACCGCATTCCTGAATTTCTCGATCATCTCGGCATTGATCGCTGTGTCGCGCTGGGCACGCAGGCGGGCACGCCGTTTCTCGCCGCCTTCGTGCAAAGACAACCCGATCGCTTGGTTAAGGCGCTGGCCGCAGGACCGTTCCTGCCGATCATCAACGCTGATGATTACCAGTTCCTGCAAACCCGCCAGCGCACCCATTTCCGCATTGCGCGCATCGCGCCTGCCTTTGCGCGGGTCTATCTGCGGGCGATGCTGGCAAGCATGGGCACGGGTGAGTTCTACAAATTCGTCGAGGATTATTACGACGGTTGCTCACGTGAGGCCGAAACCGTGCAGCGCCCCGAAGTTGTCCGCAATCTGAGGCGTGCGGCCAATTATGTGCTTCCGCGCGGTAAGCTGGGCCCTGGCGACACCATGGCCAACTGGTCCGCGCAATGGGGCGAATTGCTGGAAGGGCTCGGCCCCCGGTTCGAGATCATGCTGGGCGATGTCGATGCCAACACACCACAGGAATTTGCGCGGCTGACAGCAGAGCGTTTCGGGTTGAGTGCGCCGCAGATTGTGCCCGACGCGGGCAGTTTCCTGATCGAGGAAAAGCCTGAATTGATCTTTGCCCGGATCCGGGCGATTTTCGACGGGCAGTAGGCGATGATTCGGCTCAAATTCGGATATACTTCAGCGTATATTCGGGGTTTTGGGCGGCTTTCGAACGCGGCAGAGCAAGTCATCTAACGAATGTCCCGGACATTTCCTTCTCATCCGCGTTCATGCCCATTCACACAATCCTTGCGCGGGTGGCCCTTGGCTTAATTGCGCCTGCTTTTCTGGCAGAAGTACAGGAGCAGGAAGGTGCCCTAAGGAGCCTGCCTCTCACGCGCTAACGCCGGATTTTCTGACATCAACCACTGACGACCATGTGCCTTCGAGCGCGATTGTTCAGGTGCACGAAAGGCAAACCGCGTTGCAAGCCTGTCACCCTTTATCGGAATGGCAGACACCAAACAGGTCGTGCGCATCGGCGTCTTCGATTGTGACATCGACAATATCGCCCGCCTTCAGGGTCGCCCGGACATCGCGCAGATAGACCGCGCCGTCAATTTCAGGGGCATCGGCCTGTGTCCGGCCATTCGCGCCGATATCGCCGTCTTCATCCGGCTCGCCCACTTCGTCGATGATGACGGGCAGGGTTCTGCCGATCTTGGCCTGAAGTTTGGCGGCTGAAATCCGCTCGGTGACTTCCATCAACCGGGCGTACCGCTCTTCCTTCAGTTCCTCGGGAACGGGATAAGGCAGATCATTGGCAGCGGCGCCTTCGACGGGCTCAAACCGGAAGGCTCCGACCCGGTCCAGCTGCGCCTCCTCCAGCCATTCAAGGAGGTACTCAAAGTCTTCCTCACGCTCTCCGGGGAAGCCGACGACGAAGCTGGAGCGCACGGCAATATCCGGGCAAATGTCGCGCCAGCTTTTGAGGCGATTCAGCACCTTCGCCTCGTTCGCCGGGCGGCGCATCAATTTGAGGACTGGCGGCGCGGCGTGCTGAAACGGAATATCGAGATAGGGCGTGAGCAGCCCCTCGGCCATTAACGGGATGACCTTGTCGACATGAGGGTAGGGATAGACATAGTGCAGCCGGACCCAGGGCGGGGCACCGTTTCCGATGTCCAGCTGGCCCAGTTCGCGCGCCAGATCGGTCATGTGAGCGCGGACAGGCGAGCCTTTCCAGCCGCGCTCTTCATGGCGCGTATCAACGCCGTAAGCCGAGGTGTCCTGACTGATGACAAGCAATTCGCGCGTGCCCGCCGCGACCAGCTTTTCCGCCTCGCGCAGCACCGCATCGATCCGGCGACTGGAAAGTTTACCGCGCAGGGTCGGGATAATGCAGAACGCGCAGGCGTGATTGCAGCCCTCAGAGATTTTGAGATAGCTGTAATGCCGCGGTGTCAGCTTGATATCGGGCTGAGGGATCAGGTCGACAAACGGTCCCTGGCTGGGTGGCGCGTGTTCGTGAACCGCCTCCACGACCTGCTCGTATTGATGCGCGCCCGTGACGGCGAGAACCTGCGGATGTGCGGCGCGGATCGCGTCCGCCTCATCGCCCATACATCCGGTCACGATGACGCGGCCATTTTCGGAAATCGCTTCGCCAATTGCGGCAAGGCTCTCTTCCTTGGCGCTGTCGAGGAAACCGCAAGTGTTGACCAGAACCACGTCCGCACCGGCGTAATCCGGGCTCATGGCATAGCCGTCTGCGCGCAAACGGGTGAGGATGCGTTCGCTATCGACCAGGGCTTTGGGACAGCCAAGCGAGACCATGCCGA
>JBARXS010000201.1:0-4161 GCA_049647465.1 Erythrobacter sp. | reverse complement strand
GCGGTCTGCGGGGCGATGACAGACCAGTCACCCCATTGCATTGCTCTTTGCTGCTGACCGGGTTGAGCCTGCAACAATCGCTGATCAAGAAAGCTCGCATCGCGAAAGTCAGCCTCGCTCAATCGCGTAAGCAGCAGGCGGTCATTCGCGGCATCGATCTGATAAACAAAAAGGCTGGCATCCGAGGCAAAACTCATCGGATACCAGCCTTTCTTGTTGTTGCCCCAGCACGCGAGGCGGCATGCAGGTTTAGTCTTCGGTCTTGTGGTCCGTCGCTTCGATCAGAGCTTCTGTCTCTGTCGTATCTTCGGGCGTTGCAACACCGTCTTCAAGCAGCTCAGCGGGGATTTCACCCGGCTCAAGGTTCGGGTCGATGCGGTTGGCATCGGCCTGTTCCTCGATCTCGCGCTGCTCGTCTTCGAACATCTGTGCCAGCACATCAACGCCTTGTGATTGCAGTTCGGCTTCGTCGTCCGAACGAGCCACGTTGGCTTTGACAATGACGCGCACCTCAGGGTGCAGCGCGACGGTCACATCGTGCATGCCGATCGTTTTGATCGGAGCGCCCATGATGATCTGCTTTTTGTCGACGTCGTGACCTTGCTCCGTCAGGCCAACGACCATGTCGCGGACGTTGACCGAACCATAAAGCTGACCGGCATTCGAAGCGGCACGGATAAGCACGACTTCTGCGCCTTCCACTTTCTTGCCGACATCTTCAGCCACGGTGCGCTTTTCAGCGTTCTCTTGCTCAAGGCGCTCGCGATTGGCTTCGAACACGGCTTTGTTGGCGGAGTTTGCACGCAGGGCCTTCTTCTGCGGAAGCAGGAAGTTGCGGGCATAACCGTCTTTCACAGTGACAACGTCACCGATCGTGCCGAGCTTTTCGATGCGCTCAAGGAGAATGATATCCATTGTCTCTTCTCCCCTACTTCACGATGTACGGCAAAAGGCCGATTTGACGGGCGCGCTTGATTGCCTTGGCGAGCTCACGCTGCTTCTTTGCAGAAACGGCGGTGATGCGCGAAGGCACGATCTTGCCACGCTCGGACATGAAGCCCTGAAGCAGGCGCACGTCCTTATAATCAATCTTGGGGGCGTCGTTGCCCGAAAACGGGCAGGACTTGCGGCGGCGGAAAAACGGGCGGGCCATCAGTCGCGATCCTCACGGTCTGAGCGACGCTTACGGTCGCGTTCGTTCTTGCGCATCATCACGCTGGGACCGTCTTCGTGCTCTTCGACACGGATGGTCATGTAACGGATGACATCTTCGTTGATGCGCGTCTGGCGCTCAAGCTCTGCAACGACGCCGCCGGGGCCTTCGATGTTGAGCATCACGAAGTGTGCCTTGCGATTGCGCTCGATCTTGTAGGCGAGGGACTTGAGGCCCCAAGTCTCGGTCTTGGTGACCTTGCCTTCGTTCGCTTCGACGATTTCGGTCGCCGTGGCCGCCAGTGCGTCTACCTGGGCCTGTGAAAGGTCCTGACGCGCGAGGAAGATATGCTCATACAGAGCCATTCTTCGCGTTCCTTGTACTTTAATGCCGATCGCTGGCTGATCCGCGGGATTGCGGGGCCCCTCCGACTTTCTTCTGGTTTCCAAACGGGACCGTCGCCCCGCTCGGAAGCGGCGCACATACCGGTTTTGCCGGGTATTGCAAGGGCTGTAAGCGCTTGCCGGATTGATGTAAGCGCGTCGCACGCCGTCAACAGCAATCGGATTTGCGGCATAACAGGGGATATATACATGCCTTCAGGTCTTGTCGCGCTGCTCGACGATGTTTCGATGATTGCGCGCACAGCGGCGGCATCGGTGGATGATATCGGGGTTGCTGCCAGTAAAGCGGGGTCCAAGGCGGCTGGTGTGGTCATCGACGACGCAGCCGTCACGCCCAGCTATGTCACAGGGCTCAGCCCGGCGCGTGAACTGCCGATTATCTGGAAGATCACCAAGGGCAGCCTCATCAACAAGCTGGTGTTCCTGTTGCCGGGCGCATTGCTGCTGTCCGAATTCCTGCCCGGAGCGATCATTTTCATCCTGATGCTGGGCGGCGGGTTCCTGTGTTATGAAGGCGCGGAAAAGGTGCTGGAGAAACTGGGCGGCGAAAAGCACGGCAAAACCGTGGAGGACGTGATCGAGGATCCGGTCGCATTCGAGAATCAGCGCGTGGCTGGCGCGATCCGTACCGACTTGATCCTCTCTGCTGAAATCATGGCCATCACTCTGAACGAGGTTGCCGCCGAAGATCTGATCGTTCGCGGCGGTGTGCTCGCGCTGGTCGGCTTTGCTGTCACTGTCGTGGTTTACGGCGCGGTTGCCGTGATTGTGAAACTGGATGATATCGGCTTGCATCTGTCAAAACAGGACAGCGGATTTGAGCAGACCCTAGGCATGGGCCTCGTCAGATCCGTGCCGCATCTGCTCACGCTGCTGTCAGTCGTCGGCACGGTTGCGATGCTGTGGGTGGGCGGCGGCATTATTGTGCATGGCACGCATGAGCTTGGCTGGGACGGTATCTATGCCATCGCGCACGGAGCGGAATATGCGGTGAAGGGCGCAACGGGAGCCCTGGGCGGAGTGCTCGGTTGGGTAAAATATGCCGCAATCTCTGCCGTGATCGGGCTGATACTCGGCGCGGTGATCGCGTTTCTCCTGCATAAAGTGCTTGGTGTCGGCCATGCGGACGAACATTGAGGGGCATGTCGGCCATGCGGAGGAGCAAGCGGGGACGGCGTCATGAGCAAACCGATACTCTACACTTGCGCCCGGTCACGCGGTCTGCGCGCGACCTGGGCAGCGGAGGAAGCCGGGGTTGATATCGACCTGAAAGTGCTGCCGTTCCCCCCGCGATACCTCGCGCCGGACTATCTGGAGATCAATCCGCTGGGCACCGTGCCGCTTTTGATCGATGGAGACGCGCGGATGACCGAAAGCTGCGCCATCGCGCACTACCTGGCCACGCGCGAAGGCTACACACCGCTCGCCATTGCCCCGGGCGAGGCGGATTATGCGGAATATTGCGACTTCACCTATCACGCCGATGCAACGATCACCTTCCCGCAGACGGTCTATATGCGGTTCGCGATCTTCGAGAAGGACAAGGGCTGGGCCGAAGCAGGCGAGGCCTATGCGAAGTGGTTCGAGAAGCGGCTGATAAAGGTGGAACAGCGCCTGAAAGAGCGCGATTATCTGTGCGCGGATCGCTTTACTGTGGCGGACATCTGCATCGCCTATGCATTGATCCTTGCCCAGAACGTCGGGCTGGATCACCGGGTGCCGCCGACGCTCAAAGCCTATCGTGAGCGCATGACCGCGCGCGATGCGTACAAGCGGGCCTTCGCGCGCGAGGAAGAAGGTCGGAGGGCATTGGAGCAGAGCGGCGCGTAGAGGGCAGTTTTCGGGATAGCAGCTGCTGGCTGTGAACGACTGGAGTTGGGGTGGGGAGCGGACGGTCTGGACTTGGTGTCTGCGGTCAGTAAGCTGCTATAACTTCAGTGCCATGCTACGCCCTCCCGCACAGCTCTGCGATAGAAGTATGCCGCCAGAAGCACACCGAGGATTGGCATGACGATACCGAATTCATCAATGTAGATGTGACTGTCTTCTCCCTTGATCGTTAGAGGGGTGAAGATTCTCTGGATCACAAGGTTGTGGCTAGCGTGCAGAATCGCTGCGGGCCACAGGCTGTTCGATTTGAAGGTGAAGTAGGCGTAGACAATGCCCTGCGGCAGGATCGCCATCGTGAAAATGGCCATTTGCAGGACAAAGCTGCCTTCTCCTGCATTGTAATCGGTGAACAGGATAGCGGGCCAGTGCCACACGGCCCAGATAGCTCCTGAGAGCAGCCCCACCGCCCAGAACGGCATGATCTTGCGCATTTCCCAGATCATAAAGCCCCGCCAGCCAATCTCCTCACCCAAAGCACGCGAGGCCGACCCAATAAGACCAATCGTTGCAAGCATGACGAGGAAGACGACCGTCCCAACGATGGTGGGCTCTTTCGAGCCGGTGAGCTGCGATGACCAGTCGGACAGGGTCTCCGGGTTTCCGAACGAACTTCCTCCCAGCCCAAAGCCCCAGACGGGGAGGTAGATCGCCAGACCATAGGCAAAGGGCAACAGCCACGCGAGCCAGTTCCAGCGCCATTCGCCCCATCGCCAC
>JBARXS010000200.1:0-17660 GCA_049647465.1 Erythrobacter sp. | reverse complement strand
AGCGATGCCAGCATCCCGTCAATCGCGCCGCGCACCAGCTGATCGTCGCTGACATCCTCGACATAGCTCGCCTTGATCCGTTGATAGGTTGCGAACAGTTTGGAAAACTCAGGCCCGGCCCTGCCATCGACCTGCGCCATGGTGGCGGTGGTGGCCGGGATCAGGGCAACGGCTGTCACAAGAGCAGCGGTGCGGGCGAGGTTCGCGAAACGGAAGCGGGCGGTGCGAGTCTGGGCAATTTTCATAAGGCGGGACGGTTCCTTTCCAACACTTTGTTATCGCGTATCGCGCATGAACGCCAGATGAGACCGACGAGCCGTGCCCATCACGTCCCGCATCGGACCAACGCTCTGATTGTTCCCTAATAGATACGCGGGTGCAGCTGTCAGGGTTGCAATGAATTATTGCAGATAATCGAGAGGGTTAACAGGCGTCCCATCCTCGCGCAGCTCGATCCCTATGACAGGATCTTCGCTTCCAGCCGCGCCCAGAGGCCCGCCGCCGATCACAGTCTCGCCCACCTCGACATCAATCCGGGCAAGGCCGGTGACCACGCTTGTCCAACCGCCATCATGTTCGATGATGATGATTCGGCCAAAGCCCTCATAGGGGGCGGAGAACGCCACGCGCCCGCTGGCAGGCGCGACAATCTGCGCGCCGGGCTCTGGCACGAGTGAGAGGCCTTTGGACCGCAGGCCGCTGGAGCGTTCTTCGCCAAAGCCGGTGACGATGCGCCCCTGTACTGGCAGCTGCACGGACAACTGGAACCGGGCCTGAACTCCGGGGCGTGCGCTGGCTGCGGTGGGAAGGGGATCGGGCGAAGTGTCGGCCGAGTCTATGGCGCTCACTCTACCATCCGCCAATCCGGCGGGCCGCAGAACCGGCCCGGGCAAAGCGGCGAGTTTCCGGCGCAGTTTTGCATTGTCGTCCAGCTTGTCGATCAATCCGTCGAGATCACGCGCTTCCTCTGCCAGCGCCAGGGCTCGCTCTTCCTCCCGCAAGGCGCTGCCCCGCGCATTACGCAGGGCCAGACGCTGGCGCGTTTCAAGAGCGGCCAGCTCAGAGCGTTTGCCGCGCAACTCGCTTTCACCGGTGCGCAACGCAGCCACGGCGCGGAGGGCGCGGCGCTCCAAAATGCGTCCTTTCTCAAGGTCGCTGCGCAAGGTCGCGGTGCGTGCGCGGATCTGCGGCACAGCGCTGTCGAGCACGGCGCGGACATAGACCACGTCCTTCAGTGATCCCGGCTGGAGTGCGGACAGGGCGAGCGGGCGGCGCGCGCTGGTCTGGAGCGCGGCTGTCAGCCGCACAAGCGGTTGCCGGCGGCTGGCGAGCCGTTGTGAAAGGCGCGCACGCGCGGCCTGCGCGATGGAGTATCGCGCGCGCGCAGCGGTAATGTCCGCCTCGGAACGCTGGATCTGGGCGGCCAACGCAGCGGCTTCGCGTGCGGTGCGCTCGGCGGCTTCCTCGGCCTGTTCGGCCTCGCTGGCAAAGCGGGACGCGCGCTCTTCCGCCGATTTGCTCGCCTTGGTCGCGCGCTCCAACTGGGCGCGTGCCTCGTCTGGTTCCATGATCGCGATTTCGCTCTGCGCCCCGGATTGCGGCACAGCAAGTACCAGAGCTGCAAGAGCGCCAATGCCAATACCGGCGCAGATAGCCATCAGGATCACAGGTTTGCGCGACACGGCTCGCTCTATGCCGCAAATTCAGGAGCGGTGGTAGGGGTGTCCGGAGAGAATGGTTGTCGCGCGGTACAATTGCTCCATCAACATGACGCGGGCGAGCAAATGCGGCCATGTCGCAGGACCAAAGGCGAGGAGCAGGTCGGCCTCCTTGCGCTCCTCACGCGAGTGGCCATCGGCGGCGCCCAGCACAAAACGCGCCTCCCGCATTCCGTCATCGCGCCACTGGCCCAGCATTTGGGCGAAATCCTCGGACGCCATCGCCTTGCCACGCTCGTCCAGCAACACGGTTTTGCAAGGGGTCAGCGGGTCGGGAATACGCCCGCCGGTCTCCGGCAATTCGGTCAGTTTTGTGGGCCATTGCAGCCGCTTTTCATAGCGCAAGGCCAGCTCCGCCTCAGGCGAGCGGGCGATCTTTCCGCGAGCGATGATGTGGAGGAGCATTATTTTCTCTCACGGCTAGCTGGCTGCGCCAGCGCCTCCGAGGGGCGGCCTGACCGGCCGGCGCCTGGTCGGGCTTGCTACGCCAGCGGTGTCGAACCAGCGCCTCCCTACAATAGTATTTCGTATGCGTTTGTCGGACCCGAACCGGATCCGCAAGGCCGGAGTCGAAGCCGAAGGCGCAGACGGCCAAAGACCACCTTCAGATGCCCCGCCAGCGAAGCGGAGGGAATGGCGCCGAGGACGCACCCGCGGATGCGGGTGCATGAAACTAGGAAACAGCCTTCTCACCAGCCTCGAACGACCACATGCGTTCAAGATTGTAAAAGCTGCGCACTTCGGGGCGGAACAGGTGGACGACCACGTCGCCCGCGTCGATCAGCACCCAGTCTGCCGCCGGAAGCCCTTCAACCCGCGCGGGGCCAAAGCCGGCCTGCTTCACCTTTTCGGCGAGCTTTTGGGCCATGGACGCGACTTGGCGGGTCGAACGCCCGCTGGCGACAACCATGTGATCGGCAATCGAGCTTTTGCCCTCAAGCGGGATCGAGACGATATCCATCGCCTGATCATCATCCAGTTGGGCAAGCACGAGATCGTGCAGATCGTCTTTCATGTCAGCGGCCATATGCGGCGTTACCTTTGATGCTATGTGCGCCTGCCTTGAAGCGGGAGCGGAAGCGTTTGCCTGCGCCATATCTGCGTGGATAAGTGACAAGCAGTTTTCTCCAGATTTCGGGACAATTGAGAGATAGGATGCGTCTCAAACGGGACAAGCAGAAAGCGGGTGAGGCGTTTGGCCTCATGCTTCCTGCCAATCACGAATGTGGCGTAAAGTCAGCCGGTCACGCAGTTTCGGTTCGCTGTCATCAATGATTTCTGACGCCCAATCACCACCAGCACGGCGAATGGCCGTGGCAGAGCGATGATCGGGATCGAAACGCAAAAACACCAGTGCCGGCGCGCTCCCAAAGCTATTTTGCCCCATCTTGCGGAAACCGGCCACAGACACCCGATAGCGCCTGAGCCAGGCCATGGCGGGGCTCGCCAAAGCATTCGCGTTATAGCCGGGCCGCGCGATGACTGCAATCGGCATCATGCGCGCGATCTCCCGCCAGCCTTTCCACAGGTGAAACTGCGCGAGATTGTCTGCCCCCATCAGCCACACAAACCGGTGCTTTGGATAACGGCGGCGAAGGGCGCGCAGCGTGTCCACGGTATAGCGCGTGCCCAGTGCCTGCTCGATCGCGGTGGGCACAATCGGAGCGCGGCGGGACTGGATCTGCGCCGATTTCACCCGCGCCGACAGGCTCGCCATACCAGCGCGTGTTTTCAGGGGGTTGCCGGGCGAAACCAGCCACCATGCCTCGTCCAGCTGCAACGCATCGATGGCGAAGCGGGTGATGCGGCGATGACCCCCATGGGCGGGGTTAAAGCTGCCGCCAAGCAGCCCGATTGTGCGGGGAACTGCGCTCTTCAAGGTCGCGCCTGACCGCTCCCGCGCACCAGCCATTTATAGGTCGTCAGCCCCTCCAGAGCCACCGGCCCGCGCGCATGCAACCGCCCGGTGGCAATGCCGATTTCCGCACCAAGACCAAATTCGCCGCCATCGGCAAACTGGCTTGAGGCGTTGTGCATCACGATGGCGCTGTCGACCTGGGCCAGGAACCGCTCCGCTACGGTGTCATCGGCGGTGATGATGGTGTCGGTATGATCCGAGGAGTGGCGGGCGATATGCGCCATGGCGGCATCCAGTCCGTCAACCATCGCAACCGAGAGCACGCTGTCGAGATATTCGGTGTCCCAGTCATTTGCGCTCGCAGCCAGAACGCTGGCACTGTCAGCGCGCAACTGGCTGGCCGCGCATTTCAGCGCTGCGGCGCGTTCCTCGCTGCTTATAAGTGCAAGCTGGCGCTGTGCACCGCGCGCCGCCGTCGCCAGCGACGTCACAAGCGCGGCAGGGTCAGCGGCCAAATTGGGGTGCGGGGCGGATACGATATTCATAGCAGGCGATGCGAATAGCAGCGAAAGCGCTGGGTTGGAAATAGCGCGAATCGGGGCGAGCACGAGGGCGGCTGTTTACCGTTCGTTAAGGGATTGAATGCCCGATTGACGGCGTTTGTGCGAGAGATTGCTCCCAGCTGAACCATTCATCCCGAAATAGGTTCAGTTCGCCCGTTACATCGGGCCAGCGATTCGACCGGTTAAGAGCCGCTTGTTAGCACATTGCCAAATTCCGATAGAGAATCCACAAAAGAAACGGGGCCGCTTTGTCTAACATCACCTCCACCCAAAAGGGGAGCGTCAGCGCGTTCGCAGAGCGTGTGCGCGGTTGGTTTCCTGACCGCGAGTTCTTCATGCGTGCGGACGGACAGGTCCGCTTCATCAAAATTTCCTCACGTTTGCAAATGACCGCTGCGGGCATTGCGCTCGCTGTGCTCTTCGCCTGGGCGGCTTCGCTCGCGATCATGGCGTGGAACCAGTACAGCGCCGAAGCCAGCCTCGCCTCGTTCGAGCAGGAAAAGGCGCAGATCGCGACCAAGGAAGAGCGGCTGGATGCTTATGGCAACGATCTGGACCGCGTCGTGGGCGAGTTGGACGCGCGGCAGGAAGTGCTGGATGCGATGCTGCCCATGCTTCCCGACGATATTCGCGGCGCTGGCGTCAATGTGACGGACAGCTCAAAAGAAACCGAAGAGACGGTTGAAAAGATCGGCGAACTGTTCCCTGAGGCGCGCGGCCTTGCAGAGATCGAAGCGCGCCAGATCGCTTTCGTCGAGAAGATTACGCGCTACGCAGACTGGCGGGCCAAACGCGCCGAAGTTGCGATGCGCAAGCTGAACCTTGATCCGCGCATCATGACGCGGAATATCGATGCAGATGCGCTGGGCGGGCCGTTCGTCCCCCTGGTTCCGGGCATGGGCGAGCTGGATCCGCGCTTTGAGCGCATGGGCCTCAGCCTGACGCGCATGGCCGCGCTTGAACGCGCGCTTGACGGTATTCCGCAGGTTGTCCCGGCCAGTGTGGAAAAGATCACATCGAATTTCGGCTATCGCCGCGATCCCTTCAACGGTCGCGGGGCGATGCATGGCGGCATCGACTTCAAGGGCGCGTATGGCTCAGCAATCTTTGCAGCCGCCCTTGGCAAAGTCACCTATGCCGGATGGAAGTCGGGTTATGGCCGGACAGTTGAAATTACCCATGGCAACGGGATGCTGACCCGCTATGCTCATCTTTCGCGGATCGATGCGTCGGTCGGTCAGGAAGTCGAGGCAGGCGATACGATTGGCGGTCTGGGCAGTTCCGGACGGTCGACCGGCCCGCATCTGCACTTCGAAGTTCGTATCAATGATCGGCCGGTGAACCCGCGCCCCTTCCTGGAGACCGCTCCCGATGTTCTCAAAGAAGCCCGCACAACCGACGCAACCCGAAACCCCACAACGCCCCAGCGGTGACTCGCAAGGCAAGTCCCAAGGAAGATTCATGCCCGGCAATGCAAGTTCGACCTTTTCTGTAATCGGTACCGACGTCGTCATCAAAGGCGATGTCGGCGCTTCTGCCGATCTGCACGTTGACGGCACAATCGAAGGCGACATCAAATGCGCCAGTCTGGTTCAGGGCGAATCCAGCAGGATCAGCGGCGCGATCGTCGCGGAAACGGCGCGGCTTTCCGGCCATGTCGACGGCTCCATCACCGCGCGTGAGTTGACCATCCTGAAGAGCGCCACGATCGAAGGCGACGTACACTATGACGCGCTGACCATTGAACAGGGCGCGCAGGTCGATGGCCGCTTTGCCCCCAACGCGCAGCGTCAGGCGAAGAATGCGACGAAGAGCATTCCGGTCGGAGAAAAGACCGCAGACAAGACGGAAGACGGTCAGGCGACGCTGCAAATCGCGAACTGATCTTCCTCGGCCCCTTACGCCTCAAACAAAAGCGCCGCGCGCCCTGATGAGGGAACGCGGCGCTTTTCTTTTGGATTGGCGGCCTAAGAGAACTTCGGCACCTTCCTTTTGGTCGCCTCAGAGGACTTCGGCGCGTTCCTTTTGGTCGCCTCAGAGGACTTCGGCTCTGAGGGCTTTGCGATCCAGTTTGCCGATGATTGTCTTTGGCAATTCGCTGCGGATCACCACTTCATCGACCCGCTCATGCTTGCCAATGCGTTCGTTCAGCCAGTCTTTCAGCGTGTCCGCGCCAACGTCCGCACCACTGTCGGCTTCCAGAGTGACATAGGCGCGCGGAACCTCGCCGCGATATTCCTCGGGCACGCCGATCACGAGCGCTTCTTTCACCGCCTCGTGTTGCAACACCACATCTTCGACCGCGCTCGGGAACACCTTGAACCCGCCCACGCTGATCATGTCCTTGATCCGGTCGACGATTTTCAGGAAGCCGTCTTCGTCCATCACGGCCACATCGCCGGTGCGCAGCCAGCTTTTGCCATCGCGCTCGACGAAAGTCTCCGCCTGCGTTTCGGGGCGATTCCAGTATCCGCGCATGATCTGCGGACCGTGCACCGCGAGCTCGCCCGGCTCCCCGTCGGGCGCAAGCTGCGTGGGGTCTTCCTTGTCGAGCAGGATGATATGCGTGCCCGGCACCAGCTGGCCGATCGTGCCTTTCTTGCGCACGCCCTCATACGGATTGGCCGAGACCACGCCCGAGCTCTCCGTCAGGCCATAGCCTTCGACCACGCGCACGCCGGTGACCGCCTCGAACTTCTCATGAACCGGTGCAGGCATCGGTGCGCCGCCTGAAATGCACACTCTCAGGCTGGAAAGATCTGTCTTGGCCAGATCAGGATGGTCGAGCATCGCCTGAAACATGGTGGGCACGCCGGGAAAGCCGGTCGCCTTGTATTGCTGAATGGTTTGCAGAACCTGCCTTGTCTCAAAGCGCGGGACCATCGCAATCGAGGCACCACTTGCGACCGCGTGATTGAGCAAGGCGGTGTTCGCAAAGACATGGAAGAAGGGTAGCGCGCCCATAAACACTTCCTTGCGTGGGTCATTGTGCGGGTTGATCGAGGCGACCTGCTGCGCGTTGATGCTCAGCTGACTGTGGCCCAGCATCGCTCCTTTGGGCCGCCCGGTCGTGCCGCCGGTATATTGCAGCAAGGCGAGATCTTCGATCCGGTCCAGCGTGGGCTCATCTTCGGGCCATGTCTTGAGCATTTCGCCCCAGCTGAAGGTGTTGTCGCTCCAGTCGACGTCGGCGATCTGGCTGCGTTTGAACATTTTGAGCGCTGTGCCCTTGATCCATGGCAGCATGGTCGAAAGCTGACCGACAATCAGCGTTTCCAGACCGGAGGCGTGGAGCACTTTGGACGCGGTGTCGTAAAGCTCAGGCACGTCAAGCGTCACCAGCGCCTTCGTCCCGGAATCCCCGACCTGCCAGCTCAATTCCTCGACCGAATAGAGCGGCGAGAAATTGACCACGATCGCACCCGCCATCATCGCGCCATAATAGGCCGAGGCGTAGATCGGGACATTGGGCAGGAACAGGCCGATCCGGTCGCCCTGCTCGATCCCCATCGCCACAAGGCCTGCGGCAAAACGGCGCGCCTCGGCATGGATATCGCCATAGGAATAGGTCCGGCCCAGAAAGTGCAGCAGCGGCGCGCCATCATCATGGGCAACGGATCGCGCCAGCATATCGGGCAGCGTCATGGGTTCGAACGAGGCATCCCACGGGGTCGGGTGGTGGTAATTGCTGCTATTGACATTCATGTAAGTAGCCTTGGATGATCCCTCTTCCCGGCACAAGCAAAACCGGACCAGAACCGGCCCGAAAGCCGAAATGACCGGCGGGTTTTGTATAACTCTTCGCAGGATCAGCGCCATATGGGAACAGTGGGGCGCAAATGAAAAAGGGGCGATCAAAGCCGCCCCTTTTCCAACTCATTCCGGTCAAACCCGACTTCACTCGTCGGGCGTTGCGCTATCCGGCTTGGGTGGCTGCGTCGGCGTTTCGGGCTCACCCGGGATCGCCTCTTCCACAATCGGTCCACCGGGAAGCGGATCGTCAAGCACTGGCTCGCCCGGCTCGGGCGCGTCCATCACCGGCGTCTCGCCTTCAGGCTCGGGTGCCGATTCCGGGGCCGGCTCTGCTTCTGGGGCGGGCGCAAACGCCTCTTCCGCGCTCACGTCGGGCTCGGGGTTTTCTTCGGCTTCGCGCTTGGCCGCCAGCCATGCTTCGGCTTCGGCTTCCTGAGCGGCCTGGGCTGCGGCCTTCACATTGGCATCACGCTCGGCGCGCAATTCCTCGATCAGCTTGTCCCTGTCGCTGCGGGTGTCGCTGCGGGTTTCGCTGCGGGTATCGCCGGTCGCGCCTTCCACCTCAAGGGCGGCCTCTTCGGTGATGCCCGCACGCTTGGCCGCCTTGGCCACCACCGCATCCAGTTCACGCTGCGAACACAGGCCGAGCGTCACGGGATCCTTTGGCTGGATGTTCTGGATGTTCCAGTGCGAACGCTCTTTGATCGCGCCGATTGTGTTGCGCGTGGTGCCGATCAGCTTGGAGATTTGCGCATCCGAAACCTCGGGATGGTTGCGCAGAACCCATGCGATGCCGTCGGGTTTGTCCTGACGCTTTGAAACAGGCGTATATCGCGGACCCTTGGTGCGGGTCACTTCAACCGGCGCCTTGTGCATCTTGAGAGAATATTCGGGGTCGGCCTGACCCTTCTCGATCTCTTCCAGGGTCAATTCACCGGCATGCACCGGATCGCGCCCGGTATATTTGCTGCCCGCCAGATCGTCTGCCATCGCCTGCACTTCAAGAATGTGCAGGCCGCAGAACTCGGCAATCTGCTCAAATCCGAGACCGGTGTGGTCAACCAGCCAGGTAGCAGTGGCGTGCGGCATCAGCGGCTTTGGCTGATCCTTCTGGGCCCCAGATGCGGCCATAATGCAAATCTCCGTTAGAAATATAAAGGGCCGCCCCTTTCGGAGCGGCCATTGCAGCACTCCAGATAGGCCATGCGCGCCAATCCCGCAAGACGATGCTTTCAGACGCGCCAAGACGGCGAGGGTATCAGAACGCGGGCGCCGCCTGCAAGGACACGCATTCTTCCTCTTTCAGCGCAACCAGCCCGGTCAGAAATTGCTGTGTCGCGGCTTCCCAGCTGTAACTCGCGCCGTGCCGCGCGCATGTGGCAGGATCGCAGTCGCGCGCCACATGAATAGCGCGCGCCAGATCATCCGACATCGCGCCAACGCGCTGATCCAGAATATCCACCGGTCCCGGCACCGGAAAGGCGGCAACGGGCGTACCGCAGGCCAGCGCCTCGATCATGACAAGCCCGAACGTGTCGGTCTTGCTGGGAAAGACAAACACATCGGCGTGGGCATAAAAGCCTGCGAGATCGCGCCCCATCCGTTTGCCCATAAACAGCGCTTCGGGAAATTTCGCCTGCAGATCGGCACGCGCGGGGCCATCGCCGACGACAACCTTGGTGCCCGGATAATCGCAGGCAAGAAACGCCTCGATATTCTTCTCAACCGCGACGCGCCCGACATAGAGCAGGATCGGCCCCTCAAGCCCGGCATATTCACGCGGGCGCGGCGCATCTGGCGAAAAGCAGGCGAGATCGACCCCCCGGCTCCACGGATTGAGATGCGTCAGACCCTGTTCGCGCAGCTGCGCACGGATTGTCTCGGTCGCCACCATGATCCGCTGTGACGGGGCATGGAACCAGCGGATATAGGGCCAGAACGTGCTCGCAGGCAGGCCGGTGCGGCGCGCGAAATAGTCCGGAAACTGTGTGTGATAGGCAGTAGTGAACGGGACTTTGCGGCGCACGCAATATCGCCGCGCGGCAAAACCCAGCGGGCCCTCTGTGGCGATATGGACCGCATCAGGCCGGATTCTGGCAAGTTGCCGCCCAACCGCACCCGGCCATGTCAGCGCAAGGCGGATCTCGGGATAGGTCGGTGCGGGGAAGGAACGGTAATCCTGCGGCGAGATGACCGTTACCTCATGCCCCTGCGCGCGCAGGACATCACAAGTGGTCGACAAAGTGCGCACAACGCCGTTCGTCTGCGGGTGCCAGGCATCGGTCACAATCGCGATGGAGCGCGGAAGGTTTCCCGGAAGACTCATGCAGCCTCGACCTGCTTGTCTTCAGCTGGCGTTGGCGCGCCGGTCTGTTCGCGCGCCTCACGTTTGCGCACTTCGTCGGGCCAGTTGAGGATTTCCATGCGGCCATCATGATGCTCAACCAGAGCGTTGCAACCCTCCACCCAGTCGCCATCGTTCCAGTATTCAACCGGCCCGCCGTCGAATTCAAACTCGCGGAATTCGGCGGTGTGGATATGCCCGCACACCACGCCATCCACGCCGCGTTCGCCCGCGGCCTTGGCGACGACTTCCTCGTATTTGCCGATGAATTCGACCGCGTTCTTGACCTTGTGCTTGGCGGCTTTGGAAAGTGACCAATACGGCTTGCCCAGCGCCTTGCGAACCGCATTCACGACCACGTTAAGCTTCATCGTCGTGACGTAGGCCCAGTCGCCAACGAAGGCGAGCCAGCGCTGCGAGAGCATCACCGCGTCGAATTCATCGCCATGCAGCACCATCAGGCGGCGGCCATCGGCGGTGTCGTGAAAGGCAGCGCGGCGGATTTCGACCCCGCCAAAGTTGAGACCGGTAAACTGGCGAAACATCTCGTCATGGTTGCCGGGGATATACACGATGCGCGTGCCGCGCTTTGCCCGTTTCATGATGCGCCAGACGATATCGTTGTGACTGGCGGGCCAGTAGAACTTCTTTTTCAATCGCCAGCCGTCGATAATATCGCCGACCAGATACATCGTCTCGCTGTCGGTCCGGTCGAGAAAGTCGATCAGCATGTCCGCGTTGCAGCCCTTCGTGCCCAGATGGACATCGCTGATCCAGATCGTGCGGTAGCGGGTGCGCCCTGTTTGATCGGGCTCGGGGGTTTGCGGCGCGGTCACCGTTCCGATTGCCGGAAAACTGGTGACATTATTGGCCGAAGCGTCCGGTTCTGCCAGTTCGGAGAACATGAAATCGGTCATAAGAAAACCCTCAACATCGCTGCTGTGTGTGAAGGGCCTATGACAGGCGTTTGTTACAGGCGATTCACAGAGGCGTGACGGTTTCGTGTCATTCCCCAACTATCTGAGGCCAGATTTTTGCGGGGAATCGTGCTGATTGAGCGTCAATCGCCCGCCGACGCTCCGGCAACCTCCAGCACAATCTTGCCGATATGCTCGCCCGCTTCCATCCGCGCATGGGCGGCGGCGGCTTGCGCGAGCGGCAGGGTCTGGTCCATCACCGGAGCCAGCTCTCCCGTGGTGAAAAGCGGCCAGGCATTGTCCGCAATCTCGTCAGCCAAAGCCGCCTTGAATGCATCGGAGCGCGGGCGCAGGGTCGATCCGGTCAGCGTCAGGCGGCGCATCATCACCATCGGCATGAACAGTTCAGCCTTCGCCCCGCCCAGCACTGCGATCGTCACATGGCGACCATCCTCGGCAAGACATTGCAGATTGCGCGGCACATAATCGCCCGACACCATATCGAGCACGACATGGACGCCCTCCCCGCCGGTGAAATCCTTCACCGCCTGAACAAAGTCGGTCTCCTTGTAATTGATCGCCAGATCCGCGCCCACTTCCCGTGCGGCGGCGCATTTCGCCTCGTCCCCGCAAGTGGTGATGACCGTCATGTCGAACGCCTTGGCCAGCATGATCGCCATCGTGCCGATGCCCGACGTGCCGCCATGAACCAGCAGGCGCTCCCCATCCTTCGCCATTCCACGCTCAAACACGTTGTGCCATACGGTGAAGAGCGTTTCGGGCAAGGCTGCCGCCGTCTTCAGGTCCATCTCGGCCGGTACGGCAAGGCAATGCTGCCACGGGGCGGTGCAATATTCGGCATAGCCCCCGCCCGGCGTCAGAGCGGCAACCCGCGCACCCAGCATTTCGGCCGGAACATCGCTGCCGGTGGCGACCACTTCGCCAGCCACTTCAAGCCCAAGCACAGGCGATGCGCCCGGAGGCACTGGATAGGCGCCAGCGCGCTGAATGCAATCCGGGCGGTTGACCCCGGCATAGGCCACGCGGATCAGTACGTCATCGGCGCCGACATCAGGCACAGCAATCTGCTCAAGCGTGAGGACATCAGGCCCGCCGGGCGCAGCAAAGCCGATCGCGTCCATAGTCTTCGGCATCGTACCCGCTACAGAATCCACCATCGCCACTTAAGCCCCCGCTTGCCCCTGCGCACGCAGATAAAATGCGCGCAAGTGTGGTTAACATGAGAAGTTTGCACCCGCGAATAGCTATGTCGCGGATTGACAGCAAGCTGCTAGACTTCGATGCTCTTTTTTGATGGATGAAGACGAGCGCCCGAAACTGCGCGGTGACGCAGCCAGTCGCCTCTCCGGCGAAGACCTTGCCCCGTATTCGCAAGATGAATTGGCGATGCGGATTGGGCTGCTCGAGGAGGAAATTCAGAGGGTTAAGGCGCACCGGGATAAAGCGAGCGCGCATCGCGCCGCAGCCGATGCCCTGTTTGCCAGTTCGAATCGGGAAAGCGGCAGGACGTGAGGCGGTCCGCCATCGCCTCGGGTCGCTATTCAACGCGTTTTACAAATGCGGATTCGCAATCGTCCCGCATCACCCTACATAGATTGCATCCCCTCTCCGGCGATCCCCTTCCGGGTTCGCTCAAATAGCCCAACAGAGACTGATTTCATGCCCAGCTTTGCCCAGAATCTCGAACGCACCCTGCACAACGCGCTGACCAATGCGTCAGAGCGTCGCCACGAATATGCGACGCTTGAGCACTTGCTGCTCGCGCTGATTGATGACGAGGATTCCGCCGCTGTGATGGCGGCATGCGGCGTTGATCTGGCCGAGCTTGGCGATGTGGTGAAGCAATATCTGGATCACGAATACCAGTCGCTCAAGACCGAAGAGAGCGCCGATCCCCAGCCCACGGCAGGCTTTCAACGGGTGATCCAGCGCGCGATCCTGCATGTGCAATCCTCGGGCAAGGATACGGTGACGGGCGCGAATGTGCTGGTGGCGCTATTCTCTGAACGCGACAGCTATGCCGTCTATTTCCTGCAACAACAGGATATGAGCCGTCTGGATGCGGTCAGCTATATCAGCCACGGCATCGGCAAGGGCGGCAAGCAGATCGAATCGAAAAATCCGCAAGGTGCCGAAGAGCCCGGCGAGGAAACCGGCGAAAAGACGAAGGATGGCGGCAACAAAAAAGAAACCGCTCTCGACCAGTTCACCGTCAACCTGAATGCGAAAGCCGAAGCCGGGCGGATTGACCCGCTGATCGGGCGCGGCCCCGAAGTGGACCGGACCGTCCAGATCCTGTGCCGCCGGTCAAAGAACAACCCGCTATATGTCGGCGATCCCGGCGTCGGCAAAACCGCGATTGCCGAAGGGCTGGCGCGCAAGATCGTCGAAGGCGATGTGCCAGAAGTGCTGGCACCAGCCGTGATTTACTCGCTCGATATGGGCGCGCTGCTGGCCGGAACGCGGTATCGCGGCGATTTCGAGGAACGCCTCAAGCAGGTTGTCAACGAACTCGAAGCAATGCCGCACGCGGTTCTTTTCATTGACGAAATTCACACGGTTATCGGCGCTGGCGCGACCAGTGGCGGGGCAATGGATGCGTCCAACCTGTTGAAACCCGCGCTTTCAGGCGGCACGATCCGCTGCATCGGTTCGACTACCTACAAGGAATTCCGCAACCACTTCGAAAAGGACCGCGCGCTGCTGCGCCGGTTCCAGAAAATCGACGTGAACGAGCCGACGATTGATGACACGATCAAGATCCTCAAAGGTCTGCGCACCGCGTTTGAAGATCATCACGGCGTCAAATACACGCCTGACGCGCTGAAAACCGCGGTTGAGCTGTCGGCACGCTATATCAATGATCGCAAACTGCCCGATAAGGCCATCGACGTGATTGACGAGGTTGGCGCGATGCAGATGCTGGTCCCGCCCAGCCGCCGCAAGAAGAAAATCACCGCGCGCGAGATCGAACAGGTCATCGCGACGATGGCGCGCATCCCGCCGAAATCCGTCAGCAAGGATGACAAGGCTGCTCTGAAAAATCTCGACCGCGATCTGAAACATGTGGTGTTCGGTCAGGATGAAGCGATCACCCGTCTTGCCACCGCGATGAAGTTGAGCCGTGCAGGCCTGCGCGATCCGGACAAGCCCATCGGCAGCTTCCTGTTCAGCGGCCCGACCGGCGTTGGTAAAACCGAGGTTGCGCGTCAGCTTGCCTCGATCATGGGGATTGAGCTCAAACGCTTCGACATGTCCGAATATATGGAGCGTCACTCCGTTTCGCGCCTCATCGGTGCGCCTCCGGGCTATGTCGGGTATGATCAGGGCGGTCTGCTGACCGATGCGATCGACCAGAACCCGCATTGCGTGCTGTTGCTCGACGAGATCGAAAAGGCGCATCCGGACCTGTTCAACATCCTGTTACAGGTGATGGATAATGGCCGCTTGACCGATCATCATGGCAAGACAGTCGATTTCCGCAATGTCGTGCTGATCATGACAACCAATGCCGGCGCGTCCGACATGGCGCGTCAAGGCATCGGCTTTGGCGATGTGTCGAAGGAAGATGCAGGCTCCGAAGCGGTGAAGAAGATGTTCACGCCGGAATTCCGCAACCGGCTCGATGCGATTGTGCCGTTTGCCTATCTTGGCAAGCCAACGGTCGCCCGCGTGGTCGACAAGTTCATCCTCGAGCTGGAACTGCAACTGGCCGAACAGAACGTCCATATCCAGTTCGACAGCGATGCGCGCAGCTGGCTGGCGGACAAGGGCTATGACAAGCTGTATGGCGCGCGCCCGATGGGTCGCCTCATTCAGGACCGGATCAAGCAGCCGCTGGCCGAGGAGCTGCTGTTCGGCAAGCTGTCCGATGGCGGCGAAGTGCATGTTACGATCAAGGACGGCAAGCCAAGCTTCGAGCTGACGCCTGCTCCGCCCAAGACGAAGCCGAAGCGGAAACCGGCTGCGAAAAAGAAGGCTGCGCCCAAGACCGCTGCAAAGAAAACGCCCCCCACTGCGGATGACGCTAAACCTGAGGGCGACGCGAAACCCGAAGAATCGGGCAGCGACGCAGAAAGCTGATCGTCCCAACCCCAACCCGGATCCAGGAAAAGGGCGCGCATCGGGAAACCGGTCCGCGCCCTTTTCGTTAGGTCATTATGAACGCGCCCTTTTCCTGGATCCGGCCCGAGCCCTGGGGCGTGCATGTGGTGCCCGCTGATTGCTGGATTGATCCGGGGCGTGCCGTCGATAAGGCTCTGGTTACGCATGGCCATGCCGATCATGCGCGCGGCGGTCATGGGGAGACGATTGCCACGCCTGAAACGCTCGCGATTATGGAGCTGCGCTATCGCACTGGAGCCGAAGATGCCTCGGGCGAGATACCTTCAAAGGCTGTGCCATGCGCCTATGGCGAGACGATTCGCCTGCCGGGCGGAGTGGATGCGACCTATATTCCGGCGGGGCATGTGCTGGGCTCTGCGCAAATCCTGCTCGAACATGCGGGCGAGCGGGTGGTCATCACCGGCGATTACAAACGCCGCGCCGATCCGACCTGCGCGCAGTTTGAGGTGACCCCCTGCGATATCTTCATCACCGAGGCGACCTTTGGCCTGCCGGTCTTCAATCATCCGCCAATCGCCGGTGAGATGGCGAAGCTGCTTGGCGCGCTGGCCGATTATCCCGATCAATGCGTGCTGGTCGGCGCCTATGCTTTGGGCAAGGCGCAGCGCGTCATCGCTGAACTGCGCGCGGCGGGGCACACACAACCGATCTATCTGCACGGCGCGATGGAGAGAATGTGCCGACTTTATGAAGAGCATGGCGTGGAGTTGGGTGAATTGCGGCTGGTCGCCGATCATACCAAGGATGACATGCGCGGACACATCGTCATCGCCCCGCCATCCACGCTGGGCGGGGATCGCTGGTCACGCCGTCTGCCCGATCCGATCACCGCGATGGCGAGCGGATGGATGCGGGTGCGCCAGCGTGCCCGTCAGCGCGGAGTGGAGCTGCCGCTGATTATCTCCGACCATGCCGATTGGGATGAACTGACGCAGACCATTGAGCAGGTCGACCCGAGCGAAGTGTGGGTCACCCATGGGCGCGAAGAGGCGCTGCTGCGCTGGTGCGAGCTGGGTCAGCGCCGCGCCCGCGCATTGGCATTGATAGGGCGTGAGGATGAGGATGAATAGCCACCCTCATCCATCACGAGCCGAACCTTCAGGCGATCTTGGCGAGGTCTTCTTTGACCTTGGCGATGATCTCGTCCGTCACCGCGCCCGCCGACCACGGCTGAAGCGCGACAAGGCTCATGCCCTTGAACTGGCCGTAAGCGGGATGCTCATCAATGCCGGGAAGGTGCTTTTGCAGCACAGCCGCCGCCTTCGCATCGGACATCAGCTTTTCAATCGGCGTGTCGACCGTCAGCTTTTGCGCGGAGGCCGCGGCATTGTCCATGTGGCCATCAGCCAGAGCCGGAGTGGACGCGCCTGCGATCAGCAGGGCAGCAAGAAATGCAGCGGTTTTCATCAACTAGGTTCCTTGATCGGGTACGAATTTGCGCAGAGCTTTAAGGCGCCAATATGTCTACGCGATGAAGCGCGGCCAGTTCCCTTGCAGGTTCCGGCTGCATGAACCGCTTCGCCGCCCTGCTCGATGCGCTGGTCTACACCACCAGTCGCAATCGCAAGCTTGCTTTGCTGAGCGCCTATCTGCGCGAGACGCCTGACCCTGACCGGGGCTGGGCGATGGCGGCGCTGACGGGAGAGCTGGACTTTCCGGCGGTCAAAAGCTCGACCATCCGCAATCTGATGAAGGACCGGGTCGATCCGGTGCTGTGGACGCTGAGCCGCGATTTTGTCGGTGATACCGCAGAGACCGCGAGCCTGCTTTGGCCTGAACCGGCGGAGGGCGTGCCAGATGGAGAGGCCCCCTCGCTCGACGAAACCGTCGCCACCCTTTCGTCCCTCACCCGCGCCACTGCGCCCAAAGTGCTGCCCACACTGCTCGACGGACTCGACTCCTCGGGTCGCTATGCCCTTATAAAACTCGCTACCGGCGGCATGCGTATCGGCGTTTCGGCGCGGCTGGCCAAAACCGCCTTTGCGTTGGCCTTTGATGTGAATGTCGAGGATGTGGAGGAGTACTGGCACGCGCTGGAGGCTCCATATGCGGAACTGTTTGCATGGGCGGCGGACGGCGCGGACCCGCCCGATGTGGCGCATCGCCCGCTGTTCCGCCCGTTCATGCTGGCCCACCCGCTCGAAGACAGCGTGGTCGATCTGAACGACTATGCTGCCGAGTGGAAATGGGACGGCATCCGGGTCCAGCTGGTGCGTGTGACCGATGCCGAGGGCGTGCCGCAGACGCGGCTTTATTCGCGATCTGGCGATGATATTTCCGCGACCTTCCCCGAGCTGCTCGATAAATTGCCGCTGGACGCGGTGGTCGATGGCGAATTGCTGGTGCGCGGCACGGCCCAAG
>JBARXS010000199.1:0-5781 GCA_049647465.1 Erythrobacter sp. | reverse complement strand
ATCCAGAGCGAAATCGCCAGCAGCGCAATCGAAAGCAGGAACGGGATGCGCCAGCCCCATGCCTCGAATTCCTCGGTCGGGATCAGCGAACGGCAGGCGAGCACGACAATGATCGAGAGCACAAATCCGCCCGCAACGCTGGCCTGGATGAAACTGGTGTAGAACCCGCGTTTTTCAGGCGGTGCGTGCTCGGCGACATAGATCGCGGCTCCCCCATACTCGCCGCCCAAAGCAAGGCCCTGAACAACGCGGAGCAGGATCACGATGATCGGTGCGGCCACACCGATCGTCTCCACCGTAGGGATAAAGCCCACCCCTGCGGTGGCGATCCCCATCAGGGTGACCGTCACAAGGAACGTGTATTTGCGCCCCAGCTTGTCACCCAGAAAGCCGAACAGGATCGCGCCGATGGGGCGAAAGGCAAAGCCAACCGCAAAGGTGGACCACACAAGCAGAAGTCCCAAAGTCTCATTATCGACATCGTAAAACGCGTCTTTGAGAATGTAGGCGAGCGTACCGTAGATAAAGAAATCATACCATTCGAACACGGTCCCGGCGCTGGATGCGCCGATGACCAGCCTGATTTCCTTGTCGCTCGGCTCACGCGCGGCGAGTGCTTGCGCTTCTGCGGCGCTGGGCGCTGCTGCGTCTGACATGGTCCCCAAACCCTTTGTTCTCTCTCTTATGCTCGCCTTCGGTGCAAGCTGGTCTGCCAGTGTCCTAGCGGGAGGTGGGATGAGAAGAAAGCTCGGCAAGTGGATAGTTGCCGCCCTGAAGCTGGCCTGAAGCTGGCCTGAAGCTGGCCTGAAGCTGGCACGTGCGAATTGGAGGTGCCCGCTACCCAAGCGCTTTCACAGCGCCATCCCATGCCAGCAAGAGCGCCCCATGCCGCCCCTTATGCTCGAGCGCGGGGGCCAGAGCTTCAAAGCGGGGCCATTGCGGCATCGTGCCTTCACCCGCGAGCCAGCCAGTAATCGCGTCGCGCGTTGCGCGGATATCATCCGCGGTCGCGCCCTTGATATGGCCGGCCAGCACCGCAGCCGAACTTTGCCCGATGGCGCATGCGGACACTTGCATCCCTAGGCCGGTAACACCGCCGTCTTTGCCCATATCCAGGCCAAGCGTGATTGTGCTCCCACACACTGCGGAGCGTGCCTCTGCGATCCGGTCAAACCTGTCATGAAAGGGATAGCTTGCCAGCTCCGCCGACAGCGCGAGAAGCTGCGTCGTATAGAGTTTGCTCAAGGCGTGTCGCCCGCAGCCTCTGATGCTGCTTCTGCCTCTTCGCCCAGCACCTTTGCCCGGCGTTCGGCCAGCATTTTGACCAATTCGCGCGAGAAAGCATCGGTCGCCTTGTAAGTGCGCGCGGTCGTGATCCAGGTCGGGCGCCCTTTATAACCCCACACCGTATCAAACCCGAGCGCCAGAATGGAGAACGCGAAGACCACGATCAAGGCGCCCTTCACCGCGCCAAAACCAAAGCCCAGAACACGGTCAATCGGTCCGAGGATCGAATTGCGCGAGGCCTCCCCCGCATTGCTCGCGATCACCTTCATCGCAGCATAGGGGATGAGGAGCAGCAGCACGAAAGCAAGGATCGGTGTAGCAGGCTCTGCATCATAGAATTCGCGCAATGCGTCGGTCAGCATGGTGTGCAGATAATAAATCGCGAAAGCGGCGAGGATCCATGCGGCAAGCGAAAGCACTTCCTGCACAAGGCCGCGCATGAAGCCGCCAATCGCTGCAATGCCAACGATGGCCAAAACGATGATGTCGAACCCGGTCATAATCCCTCGCGAATTATTCGTTGCCGATCACTTGGTCAACGAGGTTTGCGAGTTGCCCTAAGCCGAAATACTTGAGGTCTGGTGAACCGGTTTTGGCACCTGCCGGTCCGTATCCGCGCACAAAGCCTAATTTTCCCGCTTCTTTCATCCGCAAATCCGAATGCGCGACGGGGCGTATTTCTCCGGCCAGAGAGACTTCACCGAACCACACAGATTTCTCAGGCAAAGGCTTGTCCGCCAGCGCAGAAACCAAGGCCGCAGCCACCGCCAGATCTGCCGCCGGGTCGGACAGCCGGTATCCCCCAGCGATGTTGAGATAAACCTCGGCAGAGCTGAAATTCAGGCCGCACCGCGACTCCAGCACCGCCAACAACATCGCAAGGCGACCATTATCCCAGCCCACCACAGCGCGGCGCGGGGTTGCGCCGGATTGCAGGCGGACGATCAGCGCCTGAATCTCGACCAGAACGGGCCGCGTTCCTTCCAGAGCGGGGAACACAGAGCTGCCTGCAAGGGGCTGATCACGGCCTGACAGGAACAGCATGGAGGGGTTGAGCACCTCTTCCAGCCCCTCGGTAGCCATCGCGAAGACGCCAATCTCGTCAACCGCGCCAAAGCGATTCTTCAGCGCGCGCAAGATACGGTATTGATGACTGCGCTCGCCTTCAAAGCTCATCACCACATCGACCATATGCTCCAGCACGCGTGGCCCGGCGATATTGCCGTCCTTGGTGACATGGCCCACCAGAAACATCGCAACACCGTTCTGTTTGGCATAGCGGATCAACTCCAGAGCGCAGCCGCGCACCTGGCTGACAGTGCCCGGAGCGCCTTCGATCGTGTCGGAATGCATCGTTTGAATCGAATCGATTACCAGCAAAGCGGGTGGCTCGCCCTGCCCCAGCGTCGTCAGAATATCGCGCACCGAAGTATCCGATGCGAGCCGGATCGGCGCATCGGCCACGCCCATGCGGGTCGCGCGCAAACGCACCTGCCCCGCCGCTTCCTCTCCGCTGACATAGACCACATCATTGCCGCCGCGCGCGATTGTGGCGGCGGTTTGCAGCAGCAGCGTCGATTTGCCGATCCCCGGATCACCGCCCAGGAGAACGGCGCTGCCCGGTACAAGGCCACCACCCAGCGCCCGGTCAAATTCGGCCAGCCCGGTCGATTTGCGCACCGGCAATTCGGTCGGCTTGTTAAGCGGCACAAACTCAATGCCCCGCCCCCCGCGTGACAGATCATGCTTTTGCGAAAAGACCGTCGCAGGCGCGTCTTCGGTGAGCGTATTCCACTCCCCGCATTCCGCGCATTGCCCCTGCCACCGCGCGCTCACGCTGCCGCAATTGGAACACACATATCGCCGCTTTGTCTTCGCCATGGCGCGAATCAATAGACAGAACATTTACAGAACGCAATTGCCCTCGCGCGCTATCCACGCCATCACTAAGGCCATGAGGCAAAAGGAACTCAGACTTGCACTCGTATGCTATGGCGGGGTCAGCCTTGCGGTCTATATGCACGGCGTCACAAAAGAGGTCTGGCACCTTGCCCGCGCCAGCCGCGCGTTCCATGCGCCAACCCATGAGCCTCTGAGCGGAGCGGCGGCGGCTTATCGTGAGTTCCTGCACGAAATTGAGAGCGAATGCGGCCTGCGTTTGCGGGTTCTGCCCGATATTGTGACGGGAGCCAGCGCAGGCGGCATCAATGCGGTATTTCTGGCGCAGGCAATGGCCAGCGGACAGTCGCTTGAACCGCTGACGGATCTGTGGCTCGAAAACGCGGATGTGAGCGAGCTGACCGATCCCGATGCGGAGCCGATGTGGCGCTATGCCAAGTTTTGGGCGCAGCCAATTGCGGAATGGTTCCTCAGCCGGCCCGGCAATGCGGTGAGCGAAACCGTCTCTCCCGAAACGCGCGAGGAAGTGCGTCAGAAAGTCTCGCGCCTTGTGCGTGGGCGCTGGTTCAGTCCGCCTTTCTCGGGCGACCGGTTCTCTGCGATGCTGTTCGAAGCGCTCGACAGCATGGCGGCCAGCGCATCGGGAAAGCCGCTCTTGCCGCAGGGCCACCCGATTGACCTGTTCGTCACGGCAACCGATTTTCGCGGTCATATAGAGAGGTTGAGGCTGAATTCGCCCCCTTTCGTGCTTGAGACCGAACACCGGCTCCCCATCTGCTTTCGCGCTCTGGTCAATGAGGATGGGACGAGCAGCCTTGGCGATCCGTTGGAGCTGGTCCTGGCCGCCCGCTCTACGGCCAGCTTTCCCGGAGCATTTCCGCCGCTGCAACTGGCCGAGATTGACCGGCTCGCCTTTAAGGAGGGGCATTTGTGGGAGACGCGCGACGCCTTCCTTGAACGCATCATGCCGGTGCATTCGCGCGATGGGTCGCTTGATACAGTCTCGCTGATTGACGGGGCGGTGCTGGTCAACGCTCCGTTCGCAGGCGCGATGGCGGCGCTGGATGGCAGGCCGTCGCAACGCGAGGTGGACCGCCGCTTCGTCTATATTGACCCGCGTCCGGACCGGGTCAGCGCGGCTATGGATAGCGACAATGAACCGGTCGGTTTCTTCGGATCGATTTTCGGTTCGCTCTCGACCATTCCGCGCGAACAACCGATCCGTGATGATCTGGAGCGGATCGAGCAACAATCGCGCGATGCCCTGCGCCTGCGCCGGACGGTGATGAGCCTGCGGCCCGAAATTGACCGCGCGGTGGAGCGGCTGTTCGGGCGCACCTTTTTCCTCGACCGCCCAACTCCCAGACGGCTCGCAAACTGGCGGGCAAAGGCGCAGCAGGCCGCTGCCGAGCGGTCCGGTTTTGCCTTTCATGCCTATGCCCAGACGAAATTCACCGGGATTATCGAGCGGCTTGCCCACATCACCCATGCTGCCGCACCGGAGCTGGGACACACCGATGCCACCCTAATCGCGGATCGCTTCCGCTATTATCTTGCCGAGATCGGGCTGGAGGCCCTCTCGGCTGATAAAGGCGGCGCGAGCGAGCAGGCGATCACGTTCTTCCGCGCGCATGACATCGCGTTTCGCGTTCGCCGTTTGCAATTGCTGGCGCGCAAGCTTTCCCGCGACTGGGAAACTGATCCCGATATTCCTGATGAAAGCCTCGATGTGGCGCGCGCCCATATCTACGAGATCATCTCATTGTATAATGTGGCGGATGCCCGGGCGTTTGAGGGTGACGCGTTCGCCACGCTTGCTCACAATGTGATGGCACAGCCCGGCGCTGTTCTCGATTATCTTGCCGAGGCGCGGCTCTTGCCCCAAACCGATCTGGTTGCTGAGGAGATGCTGGCCAAGGCTCTGGAAGCCGCGCCCAAGAACCTGAAACAGCGCATGTTGCTGAGCTATCTGGGTTTTCCATATTATGATGTCGCCACGCTGCCCCTGCGCCAGCGCGAGGGGTTGGACGAATACAATCCCGTGAAGATCGACCGCATCTCTCCAGATGACGCGCGCTCAATCCGTGAGGGCGGCACGCGATCAACTTTGCGCGGGATCGAGTTTTACAACTTTGGCGCGTTTTTCAGCCGCGCCTATCGCGAGAACGATTATCTCTGGGGCCGCTTGCACGGGGCGGAGCGGATGATCGACATCGTCGCCTCCACTGTTCCGGGGGAGCTGGTCGCGGAGCGCATCGCGGCGGCGAAACGGTCAGTATTCCTCGCCATTGTTGACGAAGAGGTCGCGGCGGGACGGTGCGAAAAGGCCCTGCTGGAAACGGTCCGATCCGAGATCGAAGACCGGCTCTAGGCTCCAAACGCGTCTTTCAGTTTGGAGAAAAAGCCCTTGCTCTCGGGGCATTCGTCGCCCGTTTCCGTTTCGCGGAACTGTTCGAGGATTTCTTTCTGCTTGCGGCTGAGCTTTGTCGGGGTCTCGACCTTGATCTCGACCACCAGATCACCGCGCCCGCGCCCTTGCAGAACCGGCATACCCGCGCCGCGCACGCGCAATTGCTTGCCGGACTGGATGCCGGT
>JBARXS010000198.1:0-12783 GCA_049647465.1 Erythrobacter sp. | reverse complement strand
GCAGCGTCAGACGGATTGCCTGCCAGCGCATCCTGCGCCACCTTTGCCATCTTCAGCCAGAAAAAGCCGAGCGTCACGATGCCCATCATGTGCATATAGTGATGCGCGCCTGCGCCAAGGTGGTTCGGGTTCTGCATGGCGTTTTGCATGAACCACATGGTCGCAGCCTTCTGCTCGCCAAGCGCCTTTTCAAGCTTGGTCGCGATATCGGCGAGAGCTTCGTTGTCCTTCGCAACGGCGATTTCTTCATCAAGCATCGCAAAGAATGCCTGAATGGCGCGGCCACCTTTTGAGGCGAGCTTGCGACCGCAAAGGTCCATCGCCTGCACACCGTTGGTGCCCTCGTAGATCATGGCAATGCGGCTATCGCGCACGAACTGCTCCATGCCCCATTCCTTGACGTAGCCGTGCCCGCCATAGACCTGCTGCATATTGTTCGCGATGTCATAACCCTTGTCGGTGCCGTAGCCCTTGATGACGGGGGTCATGAGACCGATCAGGTCGTCGGCCAGATGGCGCTCTTCCTCGGTCTGGGCCTTGTGTGTCAGGTCCACCTGAAGCGCACCCCACAGGCACAGTGCCCGCATGCCTTCGTTGAAGACCTTGGCATCCATCAGCATCCGGCGCACATCGGGATGCACGAAAATCGGATCGGCCTGCTTATCGGGTTCGGCCGGTCCAGCAAGCGCGCGGCCCTGACGACGGTCCAGCGCGTAGGTCACAGCGTTCTGATAGGCGACTTCGGCCTGAGCCAGACCCTGAAGCCCGACGCCCAGACGCGCGGCATTCATCATGACGAACATCGCGGCAAGACCGCGGTTCTCTTCGCCCACCATGAAGCCGGTTGCCTCGTCATAGTTGAGCACGCAGGTCGCATTGCCATGGATGCCCATCTTCTTCTCGATGGAGCCGCATGACACGCCGTTGCGCTCACCCGGCTCGCCATTTTCGTCAAGAATGAACTTGGGCACGATGAAGAGCGAGATACCCTTTGAACTGTCAGGCGCACCCGGTGTCTTGGCCAGCACGAGGTGAATGATGTTGCTCGTCAGGTCGTGCTCGCCTGCCGAGATGAAAATCTTTGTGCCACTGATTTTGTACGAACCATCCGCCTGCGGCTCTGCCTTGGTGCGGATCATGCCCAGATCGGTGCCGCAATGCGGCTCTGTCAGGTTCATTGTGCCCGACCATTCGCCAGAGATCATCTTGGGCAGATACATCTCTTTCTGCTCTTGCGAACCGGCGGCTTCAATCGCAGCGGTCGCGCCATTGGTGAGGCCCGGATACATCGCAAAAGCCTGATTGGCGGTGCCGGTGAATTCCTCAACGGTAAAGCCGAGGACATGCGGAAGGCCCTGTCCGCCGAATTCTTCCGGCTTGGCAATCGTGCCCCAACCGCTTTCTACATAGGCGTTGTAGGCTTCCTTGAAGCCATCAGGCGTGGTGACAGAGCCGTCTTCGTGCCGGGTGCAACCCTGCTCATCACCAATCTGGTTGATCGGAGCGAGAACTTCGGAGCAGAACTTGCCCGCTTCGTTCACGACCGTATCGATCATGTCCTGGGTGGCGTTTTCGAACCCCGGCAGATTGCCATAGCTGGCAAGGTCAAGCATTTCATTGATAACGAAACGAGCATCGCGGGTTGGTGCGGTATAGGTTGGCATCACAAGATCCCTTTTGTGGTGTTTTGGTCTTAAGCGGTCGGCGTTGAACGATTTGGTCCGAATTACCCCAGATCGAGATTTTGGATCTCGGTCACAAAATCGGTCAATTCCTTGATTGAAGAATCGATGTCGGCGCGCTGCGCCTTGAGCTTTGCAATATGCGTGCGGCACTTTTCGACGGTAACACGGCGTTGCTCCACGCGACCGTCATCCAGATCGTAAAGATCGATCATCTCGCGGATTTCGGTAAGGCTGAAACCGACATTCTTGGCCCGCATGATCCATGCAAGCCGTGCCCGGTCACGCTTCGAATAGACGCGGGTCAGGCCAACGCGAGCCGGGCTGATCAGGCCTTCATCCTCGTAGAACCGAAGCGCACGCGCAGTGCACCCGAATTCCGATGTGAGGTCCGAAATCGAAAACTGCTCTCGCGACTGCGCGTCAGGCGTATCGAGATGCGCGCCATTCCGGCGCTGCTCGGATTCGTCCCTGATTACAGGTTTGGTGTCGTCGCGGGTTTGCTCTGGTGCTGTAGCCATGCATTTTCAACTACCTTACCTTTACGTGAGCGTCAAGTCTTGACCTTTACGCGAATGGAAGGCTGTCTTCAGAGTCAATCGGTCACATCCAACGCCGCAGAATCATCCGCCGCGGGGTCAAGCGTCCGGTAGAAACACGACACCGCCCCGGTATGGCACGCTGGGCCCGCAGGATCGGCATAAATGACCAGGGCATCCTGATCGCAATCGACCCGAATCTCCTTAACATTCAGGACATGCCCGCTCGTCTCACCTTTCATCCACAGCTTGCTGCGCGAACGCGACCAGAAGTGCACCTTCCCGGTGTTCCGAGTCGCGGCAACGGCCTCGGCGTTCATGAAGGCGACGACCAGAACTTCCTTAGTTCCGGCATCCAGCACGACTGCACTGAGCAGGCCGGCCTCGTCATACTTCGGGGTAAAAGCGCGGCCGTGCTCCCGATCATGGGTGGAGAGGGACGACGATGTCATTGGGGTTCCTCCGAGGGTGCGTGTTGCGTGCGGCTTGACGCGTGTGCTTCTCCGGGAATGTATCAGCGGTTCGCAGCGATCTCGACCCTCAATCGCTCAGGGGCCTCTTCAGAAAATCGTCGGAGCGTGGGTCGCATGCGGTGATTTGTTGCAAGAAGACAACATCTGGCCGTGAAAATCTCGGAGTCACGCGGTTTCGCCTTCCCGATCGGTAACTGGAGTGGAACAACGTGGTCGCGAGCTTTTATTGAGGCTTGCCCACCAGACAACGACACTTTGTGTCAGGTTCAGGGGGTTGATCGGTCAGCAGCCAACAGCGGGGTGTTGGAGCGACCGATTGAACGATGAAGGACAAGTTCCTGATGGCGAAGTTAGGGGGTCGCCATCTGAGCTCATTTGAGCGGGACTAACCATTTCGTCACGTGGCGCCCGGGGTCTAACGATCTCGGGCGTTTCGGTTCTTGGAGCCGTCTAATTGTCGACGCTCAGCTATCGACGACCCTCGCAAAACATACGATCTTCACAGACGATGCGCCTGCATCCAGCAAGGCATCGACACATGCGCCGGTCGTCGCGCCGCTGGTGAGAACATCATCGACCAGCAGGATATCACTGCCCTTCACTCTCCCGCGTCGGCTTTCCCGAATTCCGATCGCATTCTCAAGCACACCGCGACGCGCCTCACGCCCCAATCCACCAAGGCTCGGCGTCTTCTTACGCCGAATCAGGGCATCGACGACCAAGGCGCCCTTCCCCCGTTTTGCCAGTTCGCGCGCCAGCAATGCCGACTGGTTAAAGCCGCGGTCCCAAATTCGCGTCCGGTGAAGCGGCACCGGCACAAGCAGGGGCGGTTGATCAGTCGAGCCAGCGCCACCGGCATCGGGTACGTGCCCGGCCATCATTCCACCCAGTAGCTTGGCAAGCGACAGTTTGCCGCCATGCTTGAACCGCAGAATCAACTGGCGGGAGGCGTCATTGTAAACACTCGCCGCGATCACCCCCGAATGACGCGGAGGCACCTCTCGGCAAGGCCAGCACAGTGCATCCCCGCTTTGCGTGGCGCCAATCGGTCGCGAACAGGCTGAACAGGCAGGCTCTCCCGGGGCTTCGATTTCGCTCCAGCATTGAATGCACAGACCACCTTGCGTTGCAAGCGCATCCCCGCAAACCGGACAGCGCGGCGGATAGACAAGATCGACGAGCGGCCTCAGCCCATGTTTGATTTCCGCGCCCCAATCCATCGCGCGATGTTTCGCATGCCTTGCGCTCCACTGGCAAGAGAGGCAGTGCGCGTGAAATGACCACGCCTGCTGTTCCGACCATATTTGATGCCCGCCGTCGATCACAGCGTTTGGCGCGTGCTCTCGCTTCCGCATCGCAGCCCGATGCGGCGCGGTTCGTCTGGGACGAAATGGCAGAGGATATGCTGGAGCGGCTTGCCTTTGTCCGGCACGAACCGGCGCGTCCGCTTCTGATTGGAGCAGCGACGGCCGAGCTTTCAGACCGGTTTGGGCTACCCGATACCGCTCTTAATCTGGAAGCGCCCTACCCTTCAGAAGGCTTCGATTTCATCGGCGTGCTTGGCCTGCTGGATGCGGTCAATGACTTGCCCGGCGCGCTGATCCATATTCGCAACGCGCTCGAGCCGGGCGGCCTTGCCATCGCCAGCTTCATTGGCGGCGGCAGCCTTCCGCGGCTTCGCGCTGCGATGCTCGCCGCAGAGCCGGACCGCCCCTCTGCGCGGATGCATCCGCTGGTCGATCCGCGCGCCGCGCCCGGTCTTTTACAGCGCGCGGGCTGGAAAGACCCGGTGGTTGATACGCACACAATGAAAGTGCGCTATTCCTCGCTTGACCGGCTCGTGCAGGATCTGCGCGATCAGGGCTTTGGCAGCGCGTTGGCAGATCGCCCACCATCGCTGGACCGCGCCGCCTATGAACGTGCCAGAGCCGCCTTTGCGCAACATGCCGAAAAAGACGGCAAGGTCACCGAAATCTTCGAGATTGTAACGCTGACCGGACGCCGCTCGCTCGCTGGAACTTAATCCGCCAAAGACGCCTGCGCCGCTGCAAGCCGCGCAATCGGCACCCGGTATGGCGAGGCGCTGACATAGTCGAGACCCACACTTTCGCAGAACGCGATGCTTGCCGGATCGCCGCCATGTTCGCCGCAAATGCCCAGCTTTATGTCGCCCCGCGTCGCGCGTCCACGCTCAGCAGCAATCTCGACCAACTGGCCCACGCCTTCGATATCGAGGCTGACAAATGGATCGCGCGGGAAGATGCCCTTGTCGACATAGGGCGCGAGGAACTTTGCCGAATCGTCGCGCGACACACCCAAAGTGGTCTGTGTCAGATCGTTCGTGCCAAAGCTGAAAAACTGGCCTTCCTCTGCGATTTCGCCCGCCATCAGGGCTGCGCGCGGCAGTTCGATCATGGTGCCAACCAGATATTCAACCCGAGCGCCCTGCTCTTCAAAAACCTCTTCGGCAACACGATCGACCAGTGCGCGCAGGATCGCCAACTCCTTCTGCGTCGCGACCAGCGGGATCATGATTTCGGGCAGAGGCGCTTCACCGCTCGCCTTTTGCACGGCGCACACCGCTTCGAATATGGCGCGTGCCTGCATCTCGTATATCTCGGGGAAGGTGATCCCCAACCGGCACCCGCGATGGCCCAGCATCGGGTTGAATTCGTGGAGTTCATCCGCGCGGCGCTTCAAATGGTCGATGCCAAGCCCGGTTGCGTCCGAAAGATCGGCAAACTCTGCATCGGCATGCGGCAGGAATTCGTGCAGCGGCGGATCAAGCAGGCGAATCGTGCACGGCAGGCCCGCCATCACCTCAAAGATCGCGGTGAAATCCGAGCGCTGTTCGGGAAGCAGCAATTCAAGCGCCTTGCGCCGCCCGGCTTCATCCTCGGCAAGGATCATCTGGCGCACCGCGCTGATGCGTGAGGCTTCAAAGAACATGTGCTCTGTGCGGCACAGCCCGATGCCCTCCGCCCCGAACTGGCGCGCCATCTTGCAGTCCGCCGGCGTCTCCGCATTGGTGCGCACTTTCATGCGGCGGTTCGCGTCGGCCCACTCCATCAGCGTCGCAAAATCACCCACCAGTTCAGGCTCAATCGTAGGCACAATGCCCAGCATCACCTGACCATTCGCGCCGTCCAGAGTGATCTCGTCACCCTCTTTCAGCTCCTGAGTGCCGATGCGCAGCGTGCGCGCGGTCCGGTCAATCGAGACCCCGCTCGCGCCCGAAACGCATGGGCGACCCATGCCCCGCGCCACAACGGCGGCGTGGCTCGTCATCCCGCCGCGTGCCGTCAGAATGCCTTGCGCTGCGTGCATTCCGTGAATGTCCTCAGGGCTGGTTTCGACGCGTACCAGAATCACCTTGTCACCACGGTGGGACCATTGCTCTGCCGTGTCCGCATCCAGCACGATTTTGCCCGCAGCCGCCCCGGGCGATGCCGGCAGGCCCACGGTCAGCACATTGCGCGCGGCCTCCGGGTCCAGCGTCGGGTGCAGCAATTGATCCAGCGCCATCGGATCAATCCGCTTCACCGCCTCACGCTCTGTAATCAGACCTTCGCCAACCATATCTACCGCCATTTTCAGCGCCGCTTTCGCCGTGCGCTTGCCTGATCGGGTTTGCAGCATCCAAAGCTTGCCGCGCTCCACGGTAAACTCGATATCCTGCATGTCGCGATAATGCGCTTCCAACAGGTCAAACACGCGCGCCAGCTCGGCGTATGCATCGGGCAGCGACTCTTCCATCGAGAGCGGCTTTGCCCCCGCTTCCTCACGCGCGGCCTTTGTCAGATATTGCGGCGTGCGGATGCCCGCGACCACATCTTCGCCCTGCGCATTGATCAGATATTCGCCATAATACGAGCGGCGCCCGGTGGCCGGATCGCGGGTGAAGGCGACGCCGGTCGCGCTCGTCTCGCCCATATTGCCGAACACCATCGCCTGCACATTGACGGCGGTGCCCCAGTCGGCGGGAATGTCGTTCAGGCGGCGATAGACCTTTGCCCGGTCGCTGTCCCAGCTGCCAAAGACCGCCGCGATGGCGCCCCACAATTGCTCCGAGACATCCTGCGGAAACGGCTTGCCCTGCTCTTCTTCGACGATGCCCTTGAACTGCGCGACCAGAGCGCGCCAATCATCGGCAGACAGCTCTGTATCGGCGTAGAAACCGTTGTCTTCCTTGACGATTTCGAGCGCTTCTTCAAACAGGCCATGGTCCAGGCCCAGCACCACATCGGAATACATCTGGATGAACCGGCGATAGCTGTCCCATGCAAAGCGGTCATCACCGCTGGTCTTTGCCAGCCCTTCAACCGTCGCATCATTCAGGCCAAGGTTTAGTACGGTATCCATCATTCCGGGCATTGAAACCCGCGCGCCGGAACGGACCGAGACGAGCAGCGGATCCGCCGCATCGCCAAAACTCTTGCCAACCGCGCGCTCGATATGCGTCAGCGCGCCGGTTACTTCTGTGCGCAATTCCTCGCGGAAGGCCTCGCCGGCCTGAAGGTAGCGCACGCATTCCTCGGTCGTGATCGTAAAGCCCGGGGGGACCGGCAGGCCGATACTCGCCATCTCAGCAAGGTTAGATCCCTTGCCTCCGGTGACGGTCTTGTCCTTTTGCCGTGCATCATCATGCGGGGCGTCTCCGCCGAAGGTGTAGACCGTTTGCAAGGACATAAAATTTCCTGTTTCGCTTGACACTCGTGGCGGTTTTTCTGCCGCCGAAACTCGCCCAGATGGCTGATATTAAAGGGATAAGGCCCGATCAGGTGTGACTCTACGCATTGCCGATCTGGCTCACCCTTCGATCCGACTAAAATCCGCAACCTGGTGCACCGCATCGCGCAACCTTGCGAGAAGTTCAAGACGGGCAGCGCGCTTCTCCGCCTCTTCGGCGTTCACAACAACATCTTCAAAGAACCGGTCGACCGCTGACCGCAGGCCGGACAAGGCCGACATCGCGCTCTCGAAGTCTTCAGCTTCGATAGCAGCGGCGGCTTTGGGCTCGGCAGCGTCAAGCGCATCGATCAGAGCCTTTTCGGCCGGTTCGGGCGTGTAGGAAAGGTCTTTACCAGACGGGTGACTGGTTGAGCGGAAAGCATCGTCGAACTCGGGCTTGCCCGCAAGCGCCAGCGGGTCTTCTTCGCCTGTAGCCGCAATGGCATCCGCTTCCCCGCGTTTACCACCCGCTTCCCCGCGACCTCCTTGCGCTTCCCCGCGAAGGCGGGGATCCAGCGCGTCCCGTTGCCCTGCCGCACTCTGGGCCACCGCCTTCGCGGGGGAGCGGGAGTTGTCGTAGCCCTCCTTCTTTAGAATACTGGACGCGCGGTTGTACCCTGCGAGTAGGTTGGCACCTTCAGTAGTCTCGATGAATCCTTCAAGTGCCAGTGCTAACGCATGACACTGATAAATGGGTTTACTAAGGTGAGCAGAGTAATAAGCTATTTCTCGCCTTACGCCGCTATCAACAAGCATTTGCTCGAAACGATCTTCGAAAAAGGCTTCAATCCTGAATTGTGATTGACGCCAATTCTCTGAAATTCGAGTTAAAAAGTTTCCCCATTCGAACGCGTAAAGAGCATAATCTTTATCGTTCCGTTCACGATCATCAGAAATTGCATTAATCTCAGCGACGATATCCTCTCGCGGTACATTCGCCTGTAGTTTGATATAAATATCTTTGATGTTTGGATCGCGTTCAATGCTTTCTTCTTTGTCTAATTTCGCCAACGTATTCATATGGTCTAATGTGAGTTCGGTGACCGACATCGGTAAGCGGTTGACGATTGCGGAATTTAGGATTCCAAGTGACGCGCGCCGTAAGGCGAAAGGATCTTTGGAGCCCGTCGGCTGAGAGACTTTTGTGAAAATGGTACAAAAGGTATCGATCTTATCCGCCAAACTCACCGCCACCGTCACCGGCGCGGTCGGCACGTCATCGCCCTGCCCAACCGGCTTGTAGTGATCGCGGATCGCGTCGGAGACTTCGCGCGGCAGGCCCTCTTTCTCGGCGTAGTAACCGCCCATCAGGCCCTGCAATTCGGGGAATTCAGCGACCATTTCGGTGACCAGATCGGCCTTGCACAAAAGCGCGGCCTGTTCGGCGAGGTCCGCGAGCTCCTCGCGAGTCCCCGCGAAGGCGGGGACCTCTTTAGCGGGAGCGCTGCCTTCGGGTAGGTCCCCGCCCTCGCGGGGACTCGCGTTGGGGCGGACAATCCCTTCCGCACACAACCGGCGCGCGAGCTTCGCGACGCGGTCCACCTTATCCGCCATCGTGCCCAGGTATTTATTGAAGGTGACCCGCTCCAGCCCCTTGGCGTGCTCGGCGAGCGTTTTTTTCTGGTCCAGTTCCCAGAAGAACCGCGCATCGGCCAGCCTTGCGGCGAGCACCTTGCGGTTGCCGTCCACCACCACAGCCGGATCAGCGGACGCGATGTTTGACGTGCAGATGAAAGCATTGGCCAATCTGCGAGTCCCCGCGGAGGCGGAGACCTCGTGCGGCTGCGCTCCGTCGCCTGAGGCTCCCGCCTGCGCGGGAGATCGCGTGCACACGAAATACTTCTGGTTCACCCTCGCGGTCAGCTGGATGACTTCCGGCGGCACCTCCAGAAAGCTCTCGGCAAAGCGGCCCAGCAGCGGCACTGGCCATTCGGTCAGTCCGGCGTTTTCGACCACCAGCCCTTCATCCTCGACCACGCTGAGACCCACGGCGCGCGCAGCCTTTCGCGCGGCCTCGCGGATGATACCGGCGCGTTCCTCATGGTCGACGATCACATGCGCGGCGCGCAGGGTAGCGGCGTACTCATCGGCACCCGAAATGATGATCGGCCCGCTCGAATGGAAACGATGCCCCACTGTCTCGCGGCCACTCGCGATACCGTCCAGCACCACCGGCACAACCTCGCCATCCAGCAAGGCGATGATCCCGGTGAGCGGGCGGACCCATTTGAGGCTTTCCGAGCTGATCGACGCTGCGCCCCAGCGCATGGATTTTGGCCAGCTAAAATCGCGGATGATCGCGGGGATCGCGGCGGCCAGCAGGTCAGAGACCGCCTGTCCCGGCACGTCCTTCACCGCGAACCATGTGGTGCGGCCTTTGACATCGCGCTCTTCCAACTGGTCGCGCGTCACGCCATTCTTGCGGCAGAACCCGTTCACCGCCTGATCCGGAGCGCCCACGGGCGGCCCCTTGGCTTCCTCGCGCACGGCCTGCGTTTCCAGCGGCAGCCCGCGCGCAATCAGCGCAAGGCGGCGCGGCGTGGACCAGACCACCAGATCACCGCAGGCAATCCCGGCTGCGTCCAACTCGCGGCGGAAGAGCTTTTCCAGCTCCTTGCGCGCGCCAGCTTGCATACGGGCGGGGATTTCCTCAGCGGTGAGTTCAAGCAGGAAATCAGCCATCAGATCGGGATCCTACGCGTGCTCTCCTGCGAAAGCAGGAGTCCATATCGCAACTGGGCTCCTGCTTTCGCAGGAGAGCACAGATTGGCGTCACGCATCACAACGTCCACCCCGGATATCTCGCTTCCCATTCGGGCGCCATTGCCTGGGCGTATTCCTCACACGAAGAGCGCGCCAGATCGCGCACGCGGCCCATATAGCTCGCACGTTCCTGCACGCTGATCACGCCGCGCGCCTGCAACAGGTTGAAGATGTGGCTCGCCTCGACCGCCTGTTCATATGCGGCGATGGGCACTGCGTTGGAAAGGGCGTTGCGACACTCCGCCTCGGCCTTGGCGAACAGGTCAAACAGGGCATCGGTGTCAGCGACTTCAAAGTTCCATTTTGACATCTGCTTCTCGTTTTCGAGAAACACATCACCGTAACTCACGCCGTGCTGGTTGAACGCGAGGTCATAGACGCTGTCGACGCCCTGAATGTACATGGCGAGCCGCTCAAGCCCGTAGGTAAGCTCACCCGCGACAGGCTTGCAGTCGAAGCCGCCCATCTGCTGGAAATAGGTGAACTGGGTCACTTCCATCCCGTCACACCAGACCTCCCAGCCCAGACCCCATGCGCCCAGCGTCGGGCTTTCCCAGTCATCCTCGACGAAGCGGATATCGTGTTTGAGCGGATCAATCCCGATAGCGCCGAGCGATCCCAGATAAAGGTCTTGAATATCAGCCGGTGAGGGCTTCAGGATGACCTGATACTGATAATAGTGCTGAAGCCGGTTCGGGTTCTCGCCATAGCGCCCGTCTGTCGGGCGGCGACACGGCTGAACGAAGGCCGCGTTCCACGGCTCCGGCCCCAGCGCGCGGAGAGTGGTCGCAGTATGAAACGTGCCCGCCCCCATGCGCATGTCATACGGTTGCAGGATCACACAGCCCTGCGCGGCCCAGAAATCATGCAGCGTCAGGATCATATCCTGAAACGAACGCGTAGGATCGCGCCCGGTCATCTGCGGCAGCGCGGCGATGTCGTTGGCCGCGTTTGGGCTCGCAGTCGGGGCGGCGGTATCATTCGCTGCGATCGGAGAGGCGTCTGTACTCATTGCTAGCGGCCTTTGGCGTATGGCCCGTGCCCGGTCAATGATGCGGTGCAGCATTGCGCCCGAGCCAGCGGCGAACGTCGTGTGATGATGACAAAAAGTCAGGTGTTCTTGACATAGTCACCGAATCACGACATATAGTCAGGACAACCTGACATTGTGTCAGCGTAACATGATGAAAGGCCTGCGATGAAATTCACCAAGGAAAGTGTTGAGTTGCATTGGTGGCAGTTCGGATTGCTCGTCCTGTCGTCCGGATATGCTTTCGGAAGTCTTGTCGCTCAAGGCCAGACTGCATTGGGCCTTTGAGCGCTTATGAAAAACCGCCTCAAAGTCCTGCGCGCCGAACGCGACTGGAGCCAGGCCGAACTAGCCGGTCGGCTCGATGTCTCGCGGCAGGCGGTAAATGCCATCGAGACCGGCAAGCATGACCCTTCCCTGCCGCTGGCTTTCCGGCTTGCACGGCTGTTTGACATGCCCATCGAGGAGATTTTTGATGACGAATTCTGATAATTCCTCAACCGGCGAACAACGCTTGCGTGCGCGCCGCAGGTCGTTCTGGCGCTTTATGGCGATTGGAGCGGTTGTGAGCGCTTTGGCCGGATTTTTCGCCGGCTTCTTTTCGGGCGCGCTTGCCGATGGCGCCGTACCGCTATGGGCGACGCTGGCTCTACTCGCCGCAGCGGTGGCCGGAATGGCGTGGTTCACCTTCGACTATTTCCGCCGCATTGATGAGGTTGATTTGCTCGACAATTTCTGGGCGCATCTGTGGGGCCAGTATATCGCTGTCACGGTCTTCCTCGTCTGGTATTTTCTCGCGGAGCTGAAGCTTGTGATTTATCCCAGCGCATTTGCGATTATTTGCGCGATGATCCTCGGCACGTTCGGCATTTACGGTCTGCGAAAACTCGGACTGAGATAGCCCGACCAACAATCACCCGCTCACCTTCAAGACAATTTTCAACTCTATATCCCCTGTCAAACAAAGGACACTTACCCATGAAACTGACCACGAAACTGGCTGCCTCTGTCGGCGCGATTGCTCTTTTGATGGGTTCGCCCGCGTTCGCCGACGGCCATACAGAAGCCAAAACCGAAGACGCCGCCGGGGAAGCCGGGAAACCCAAAGGCCCCGCGCTGTGGAAAGTCGCGGATGAAGACACCACGATCTATCTGTTCGGCACGGTTCACGCTCTGCCCAAAGACCTAGAGTGGTATGATGAGGATATCTCGAACGCCTTGGCCGAGGCCGATACTCTGGTGACCGAAATCCGCATGGACCCCGAGAGCGAAGCCAGGATGGAGGCGGTTGCGATGGAGAAGTCCGCTCTGCCCGAGGGTACGACCTTGCGCTCGCTGCTCGATGCGGATCAGACCGCCGCATATGAGGCTGCCATGACCAAACTGGGCGTTTCTGCTCCGGCCTTTGACGGGTTTGAGCCTTGGATGGCAGGCCTCACGCTCACCATGTTGCCGCTGCTGAAACAGGGCTATTCACCGGACAGCGGCGTTGAGAAAGTCCTGATGGGCAAAGCCGCTGACAAGCCGATGGATGCGCTGGAAACGCCCGAGTTCCAGATCGGCAT
>JBARXS010000197.1:0-9729 GCA_049647465.1 Erythrobacter sp. | reverse complement strand
GGTCTTGGCGTGACGACAACACCTTTCGTCGCCGGTGCGAGATAGGGATCGCCCAGCGAGCTTTCATCAATGCCGACCAGGACCGGGCGGAACGGGTTGAGATTGTCGACAATCGCGCGCCCGTTCTCTCCAGTCACGGCATCGGTGCGGCGCAAACCGGCTTCGACGAGCACATCTTTCAGCAGCTCTTCGCCGGGATCGCGCCGGCCATTGCCATCGTCATCGCGGAACACCGTAACTGCAGCCTGACCGCTGCGCGCCAGCTTCGTCTCGGTCACGCGCACTCCGCCCGAAACCGGATCAGGTCCAAGGCTGAAGGCGAGCTGGACGTTGGCGCCCACTGCGCCCCGGGTTGTGACAAAGGCGTTGCCGCGTAAGGAGAGTTTGTCAAAGCGTCGCGTATACCCGCCGGTCAGACGGAATTCGTCATTCCCGCCATTATATTCAGCCTGTCCCTGAAGCTCTGATCGTTCATCGAGATCCAGATCCATCCGCACATCAACAGTTTCGAGGCCGGAATTCGGCCCGTTTGTTATGAAGGTCGCATTTCCGCGCAGGCGCAAATTGCGCACGCGCGTGTTGGCGAGCAGCCTTATGCGAGTTTCCCTCTGGTCGGGAGGACCGCCACCGGTTCCGTCAGACACCTCTTCGCGGTGATCGAGTTGGGCGGACAGGGCGATCCGACCCGCATTGACAGAAGCGGTCATCAGGAATTCGTTAACATCCGAACCGTCGCGCCGCTTGATACGGCTCAACGCGCCCTGAATTGGCAATCGCAACTGGCCCAGGCGCAACGAAGTGTTGAAATTCAGGCCGACACGCTGATTGATCTCACGCGGCGCAAACTCGCTCTCGAATTGTCCGAAAGTGACAAGCGCGTTGGCTCCGAAATTGAAGTCTCCAAAGCGGCCCAGCGCATTGAGTTCCGTCGCTCCACCAGAGCCAAATTCGTGTACACCCGCAAGCTCAAGCTGCAGGCTGCCAAATGTCCGCGCTAGCGCCGCCTCCGCATATGTACGGCGGGCATCGTTGAAGAATATCGACTGGACACCAATCGCGGCGCTTGTCCGCTCATCAAGGCCGCGCTCCACACCCATTCCCCATCGCAGCGCAGGAGGTTGACGACCAAGCGGCTGGGCCAGCTGGATCAAATCGCGGTTGTTCTCAAGCACGCCGGCCCAGTAGAAAGTCTGTCCGGGCTCGATCTGGTTAAAGCCGACCGGGATCGACGTTTTCTCGCGCCGGATCTGCCCTTGCGGACCATACAGCACAACTTCGATGTCGTTCCGTCCAAAGAACAGATCAACCTCGATAAACTCATAGCGCCCATCGCCGCGATCATCCTGGAACGCGATCAGCTGCCCGTTGCGATAAAGCTCGGCATCCCAGCCGGTTGGCAAAGTGCCGCGCAGGGTCGTCGCGGCAAAGCGGGAGACCTGCCCCAGCGGACGGTTCGTCACGAAGGCCCCGCGGCCCACCGCCGTTTGCCCGGTAAGGCGACCGGCTACAGTCTCAACATCGCCGATCGCAACCTGTGTCGCCTTGAGCGGGCCCAGCAAATTGCCGTCAGGGTCGTTGCGATAGGCCCTGAGGCGCAGGGACTCCGGTGAAAGGGCCGCATCCGTGGCAAATCGCGCAGTATAGCTCGCGCCAAGAGCCTCCCCTGCGGCGAGCAATTCAACCCGCCCCTGCAAATCCGTGCCTCTCGTATTGCTGCTGAGCACCGCTGATTGCGCGACCACATCCACCGAAGGCGTGCGCCATGGCTTATAATCCATGTTCGCATTGGGATATTGCGACAAATCAAAGGCCTGACGCTTCGGCTGAAGTCGCGCGGCGCGACTTCTGCGCTCAATTGCCTCCATGAATGGCAGGGGCTTATCGGACTCAAGCCTCACGACGGCGTTGTACAAATTGGGTTTGAAATCAACGCCGAACCAACGCGAATAGGCATCGGTGTCCACACACCAACCCTCAGGCGTATCATAGATGTCACCGGCAATGGGCGCTCTGCCTCGACCGCCGGAATTGTTCACGGTTTGTACCGTGCCACTATCCCGGTCGAGTGTGAAATTCTGATCCTCCGCAAACAACCAGCCGGTTGCGCGGCGCGACTTTTTGTCGATGCGGATCGGAAGGTCGAGTGACTGGATGACGTCAGCCAGATCGAGGCAGACGCCCTTATCGGTCTGGTAGCCGCGCACATCGAATGTCAGCTTGTACTGTTTGATAACGAGTTTGAGAAAGAGGAAATCGTCATCGCTGGCCTGCCAGCTGGGGACGGCAGGTTTAGCCTTGTCTACCGGAGCCGTCGTGACGTCGCTGGATGTTTGTGCATAAGCAGGAGTCTGCGCCGAGACGACCCCCGAGACGACCGAAAGCGCCGCTGCGAAACTCGCAACGGCGCTCGGGTAACGGTGACGACGCAGTGACATATGTGATGTTCCGACGAGCACGATGAATGCTCGTCAGAGGCCCCCTGTTCGGGCCCCTTACCCGACCGCCGCATCAACGGCGGCAATCAGGCCGCCGCCAGCTTCGGGCATTTCGCGATATTCGAACCGAAGCTGACCGGTCATGTTGGCGGCCTGCTCCTTGTTTAGCGGGATCCGAACTTCGCGGGTTTCCAGCTCTGGATAGATTGCAAGCCCACGGCTGACGACAACCGGCTCTTCCAGACCTGCCTTTGTGACCCGCAGCTCACCATAGGTGGAGCTGTCCCCGTTGCGGCTGAGTGTGAGGGCGAGCATAGGGCCCTCTTCGGTCTGAATAACGCGCGGCTGGTTGATCGCAACCTGCGCCTGGACCCGGCCGTGACGCACAATAATCGGAATTGTTACGCCATAGATCGGGGTCAACTGGACCGAGACGCCCGATGGCGGTGTCTGCGGCGCATTGGTAACCTCGCGCACCTTCGGGATCGCCTTGAAAGACATGTGCACGCGGTATTCGCCATCGGGCAGCTCGGCACCCGGTCGCGCGGCAATGCGCACGGACTGGGGCTGACCCGGCGGCAGCGCAATGCGACGCGGCGCATAGCGGAGCATCCCCAGCGCGGCCTGCTCTGTATCATTGGCTTCGGTCTTCTCGACCGGCACAAGACGGCCATTTTCCGCCATTCTTCGCAGTTCGAGGCCAATCCGATAGGTTGCCTCTTCGGAACCGATATTGCTCAGTATCACTTCGGTTCCGCGTCGCCCGTCAAGAATGACACGCGTCGGCGCGACCAGCAGGTCGCCTTGCGCTGAAGCAGGTGTCGCGCTCACAAAGGAAGAAAATGCAGCGGCACAAACAGCCATAGTGGCGGCGCCGCGGGCGAAATTGCGCAAAGATGCGATAGGCATTGTAACAACCAGCTCCCGAGAAGAAGTGAGCCAATGATAACGCGCGGCCCACGTGGAATACCGGGGTGTGGTAACCAAACAGGGTTAAGAAGGCTTAAAGCGCGAGGCCAAAGCTCGGAGCCGTTGACCAGGCCTTGCTGCGCGCATGTCTGCCAAACTCCCAGACGGAGCTCAACAAGGCCCAGACAGAGCAAAGCCGCGCCTCAGGGGAGAGGCACGGCTTTGCTTTTAGCGGATGGGTGGGCACGCCAACATGCCCACGCATCACGTCAGATCAGGAATAATCGACGGAAACGTCGAATGAGCCTTCATAGATGCCAGCGTCCTGAGTGGCGCCAACGATCAGATCACCGCCGACGGTGAAAGTACCATTGCCGCTTGCGTTGAGCGGAACGGTGCCGCCAGCGCTACTAACGAAGTTGTTGAGGGTCATGGTCTCAGTCGGGTCGGTCTGAAGCACCAGATCAATGTTTCCGGTCGGCAGCGTGATGCTGACGTCTTTACCGGCTGTGCCGACAACAGTGTATTCAGGAGCCGAGGTCGTACCGGTGCAGACGTTACCGCCACCGCAGTTCGCAGCCGTGATGGTGCCAGCGGTGTCCAGCGTGATGGTGCCGGCTCCGTTTACGACGATTGCACCGAAATCAAGCGAACCCGTCACTGAAAGGGTCAGCGGTTCGAGCACTTCAGCGAAAGCGTCTGCGGATTGAACGGTCTGTGCCGATGCAGCAGAACCCATACCGAGGGCTGCAAACATGGCGATTCCGGCTGCGCCGAAGCGAATTGTCTTGGTCATTTCTGGTCCTTCCAATGGGGTGGTCTTGTCCCGTTGCGAACGCGTCCGAAGAGTGTCGCCCCCGAGCGCAAATTCCGAACGGACTGTGCTGTCCGATCTCCACCTATGTAGAAACACCGAGTTCACTCTTCGTTTTTGGGTATGGTTAATTCCGCCGAAGGGGTTAACCGGCCTAAAACCCTATGCCATTGAAATATTTGATTTTCAGGGAATAGACGATGCCTAATTTCAGCTTAAGCGCAATTTAGATGTCACCGCCGGTTAATCGCTGACATACCAGATCGAGCTGATCGAGCGTCTTATATCGAATCGTGACTTGCCCGGAACGCGGGTCTGCATCGGCCTTGATTCGCACGGGCAGGCCCAGAAATTCTTCGAGATGACTCTGAACCGCGTCGATATCTGCATCGCCGCCCGCATTGTCTGCGGCGAACGCAGTTGCACGAGTCTTTGCTCCGGTGCCCGTCCCGGACAGCGACTTGGCCATTTTTCGGACGAGCTTCTCGATCTCGCGGACGGAGAGATTATCATTCACCGCCCGCTCTGCCAACGATGTGGCATCCTCCTGACCGATCAACGCCCGTGCATGGCCCATTGAGAGCTTGCCCGCCTCCAGGAGGTCCAGAACCGCCGAGGGAAGCCCGAGGAGGCGCTGAATATTGGCTACATGGCTGCGCGACTTTTCAACCATGCGGGCGATCTCGGCCTGGGTCATGCCTTCATCGTCGGAGAGGCGCTGATATGCGCGGGCCTCTTCTACCGGGTTGAGATCCTCGCGTTGCAGGTTTTCGATCAGGGCAAGCGCCATCACCTCGCGGTCGCTCAGTTCGCGGACGAGTGCCGGGATTTCATGCAGCCGCGCCTTTTGCGCCGCGCGCCAGCGCCGCTCCCCCGCGACAAGCTGGTATTTTCCCTGCGATGTCGGGCGCACGATAATGGGCTGAATAACCCCACGCGTCGCAATAGACGCGGCGAGTTCATCAAGCGCCGCCTCATTGAAATGCTTGCGCGGGTTGCCCGGAAGCGGCTCAATCGCGGCGATGCTGAGGTTCTTAAGAGGCGAACCCGGAACAGATGCTGCACCAGATTCGGACTGGCCACCCTCCTCTTCGGACGGCCGAACAAGCGGCTCCTCGCGCTGAACCTCACCCATCAGGGCGTTGAGCCCCTTCCCAAGCTTCATCTTGCCCTTACGTTCAGCCGCGCTGCGCTGTGGGACGGAAAAACGGATGGGATCGGTATTCTTGCTCATGCCGCCTGCCTTTCAGCCGGGAAACGTCCAATCAATTCCCGCGCCAAGGCGATATAGGCGCGGCTGCCGGTGCAGGCGTGGTCATAAACCAATGCTGGCAATCCATGGCTCGGGGCCTCCGAGAGCCGCACATTGCGCGGGATCACCGTGTCAAAGACCAGCTTGCCCAGACAATCGCGTACATCATCAGACACCTGCTCGGTCAGCCGATTGCGACGATCGTACATCGTCAAAGCCACCCCGATAATGTCCAGAGACGGGTTGAAGCGCTGCTGAATTAGATCAACGGTCTGCAAAAGTTGGCTCAAACCCTCCAACGCAAAGAATTCGCACTGGAGTGGGACCAGCAAAGTATCCGCAGCGCACAGGGCGTTGAGAGTGAGCAGGCCCAAGGATGGCGGACAGTCAATAAAGCAAATGTCATGCGCGCCGTGGTTGTTGAGGGCTGTGCGCAGGCGCGCAGTGCGTTCCTCTGCCGAGACCAGCTCAATCTCCGCTCCACTCAGATCAACAGTGGCAGGGACCAAATCCAACCCGGGGATGCTGGTTTGGACAATCGTGTCGACCAAAGGTGTGCTGTCGACCAGCAGATCATAGCTCGACAGCCCGCGATCCGATGCATCGACACCCATACCCGTCGAGGCATTTCCCTGGGGGTCGAGATCAATCAGCAGCGTTCGCCAGCCGGTTGCAGCCATGGCCGTCGCGACATTGATGGCAGTGGTGGTCTTTCCCACCCCACCCTTCTGATTGGCAATCGCAATGGTCAGCATGGCTTTATATCCTCCGGTGGAGGCCCTTTCTGCGCTCTTGCCAAATGGGCAGACGCTTTGCGTAAGCTCAGGATGTCACGATGATCCCTGCCTCGCGATCGGTCAATGAGTGTTCCACGTGAAACATGTTCCGAATCGACGCTCTTTGTTGTTGTAATTCCTGCGCCGCCGACCGCCCCTTCGGCAAGAGGTAGCGCGTGCTCTTTGTGGAGAACGGTGCGGATAATCGGAGGAGTTTTTCCAACGGTGCAAAAGCCCGTGCCGAAATGACACGAGCCGGGAAGGGTTCGATGCGCTCCAAACGCTCGCCGATCACGCTGCACTTGGTCAGCCCCATCTGGGCGGCGCAGGCCTCCAGAAACTCCACACGCCGTGCACGGGACTCCACCAAAACGACAGGAACTCGGGGTATCAGGGCTGCAATAACGATCCCGGGAAAACCCGCCCCCGTGCCCAGATCAAGCCAAGGCTCATTGCTCGGTTTGGCCAGTGTTTCACGTGGAACAAAGGACAGCAATTGCGCGCTATCGGCAAAATGTCGGAGCCAGAGGGTGTCTTCCGACGCCTTGCTGATAAGATTTTGCCTCTGATTCTCAGCAAGGAGCAGAGCGGCAAACTGATCCAACCGCTCCAGTGCTTCGGCATCGGCCCACTCTTCAACATAGGCTCTCGCCTCCGCTTCACTCGAAAGAAGTACTTGCCGGGAGTGATTATTGAGGCTCATGCGGCATTCTGCACGGGTCCGGGTCCGGCCTTTGAAGCATCGCTCCCGATCCGCCTTGCATGAACCAACAAGGCTGCAAGCGCGGCCGGGGTTACACCCGCTACGCGGCCCGCCGCGGCCAAAGTTGCGGGGGCGGCCGCGCTCAGCCGCTCAACCATTTCGTTCGAAAGACCCGGTATTTCGGCATACGGAAAGTCGGCGGCGAGCTTGAGACCCTCGCTCGCCCGCAAATCCTGCAATTCGGAATCCTGTCTGGCGAGATAAGGGGCATACACCTCATCCTCCGCCATTTCCTCGGCAAGGACGGGATCATCATACAGCACATCACCAATCCAAGGGGCGAGGGCAGCGAGGTCGATACCATCATGCCGTAGCCATTCGCCAATTGCCTTAGAGCCGCCATCGCGCCGCACATTAAGATCGGCATCGGCAAGTTCGCGGGCGGATACCTGCTGCTCAAACGCATCGGCGAACCTCGCCCGGCGCTCCTCGCGCGTTTCGTACCAGTGGCGACGCTCGTCTCCGACACAACCCGCTTTCAAGCCAAGCGAGGTCAGGCGCGTTGAGGCGTTGTTCGCTCTCAAACGCAAGCGATACTCGGCGCGCGACGTCAGCATTCGATATGGCTCGCTCACCCCTTGCAGCGTGAGGTCATCCACCATTACGGCAATATAGGAATTTGCGCGATCCAGCGCGGGCGTGTCTGTGCCGAGCGCCGCGCCCGCAGCCTCAAGCCCGGCAACAAGGCCTTGCGCAGCCGCTTCCTCATACCCGGTAGTGCCATTGATCTGTCCGGCGCAATACAGGCCAGGAATCGCGCGCAATTGCAAATCCGGTGTAAGCGCGCGCGGATCAACGTGATCGTATTCGACCGCGTAACCCGGCTCGACAATTTCAGCAGCGCCGAGGCCAGGCATCGCGCGAACCATCGTATGCTGCACATCCACGGGCAGTGATGTGCTGATCCCGTTCGGATAGACGAGGTGTGTGTCCAAACCCTCCGGTTCCAGAAACACCTGATGTCCGTCGCGATCCCCGAACCGGTGAATCTTATCCTCTATTGATGGGCAATATCGCGGCCCGGCGGCGTCAATCGCGCCCGAAAACAGCGGCGAACGGTGCAAATTGGCACGGATCGCGTCATGCGAGGCCTGCGTAGTGCGTGTGATAGCGCAAAACACCTGGGGGTTCGCCCGATGCTTTGTAAGCGCAGACATTGTCCAATTTTCATTGTCAGAAGGCTGTTCGGCCAGGACAGCCCAATCAATTGTGCGACCATCCAAACGCGGCGGGGTTCCGGTTTTCAGGCGCGCCATCGGCAGATCGGCGCCGCGCAATTGCTCAGCGAGCCGCGTCGCAGCATTTTCACCGACCCGGCCACCTTCAAAGCGTTCTTCACCTCTGAACAAAACCCCGCCGAGAAACGTCCCTGTACACAGGACAACCCGGCCAGCCAAAAGACTTGAACCATCGGCCAGTTCCAATCCAGCAACCGACCCACCTTTCAGGATCAGCGCTGCGGCCTCGCCCTCTATAAGGGAGAGATTGGCCTGGCCTCGAACGATGCGCTGCACTTCGGCTTTGAAACGAGTTCGGTCTGCCTGCACGCGCGGGCCCCAAACGGCACTGCCCTTTGACCGGTTGAGCATACGGTAATGGATCGCACCCGCATCCGCTGCCCTGCCAAGCACACCATCCAGCGCATCAACCTCGCGGACGAGATGCCCCTTACCGAGCCCGCCGATCGCCGGATTGCAGCTCATCGCTCCGATTGCGGCAAGATCAAAGCTAACAAGCCCTGCGCGCGCACCCATGCGAGCCGCAGCACATGCCGCCTCGACACCGGCATGTCCGCCGCCGATCACCAGAACATCAAAATCACGCATGCTGGCCAAATAGGGCGTCCCATCGCCAGCGTCAAAGCTGTTTCACGTGGAACAGCCCCGCTTGGACTATTTCCCGATACAAAAGCGCCCAAACAGCGCATCCAACATGTCTTCAGTGGTGCTGCGCCCAATAAGCCTGTCGAAACAGGCGCGTGCAACGCGTAAATCCTCTCCGATCAAAAGCAGGTCAGATTGCGCTTCACAAACCTGAAGGGCCGCGCTCGCTTGTTTCAACAGAGCGTGCTGACGCGAATTTAAAGCCCCCTCCCCCGGCTTCGGGAGCTTTGCACGCGCATGATCAACCAGGGCCGATTTGAGCTGGTCCACCCCGTCGCCTGTCGCGCCAGAAAGCTCAAACCGCGCCGACGCCTTGGAGATAAAACTGTCAGCGTCCTTGCGTGTGGCGATTTCCCAAGCGTCCTTCGGACCCGCGCCCTCTTCTCCGAGCCATAGAACAACATCCGCCTTTTCCAGCTCTGCGTGAGCGCGATCAATGCCGATTGCCTCGATATCATCTGCACCGTCCTCACGCAGACCTGCCGTATCAACGAAACTGAATGGTACACCGTCAATCGCCACATTGCGCTCAATCACGTCGCGCGTGGTGCCGGCGATGGGAGAGGTGATCGCGGCCTCGCTCTCCACCAACGCGTTGAAAAGCGTCGACTTGCCCGCATTGGGCGGCCCTGCCAACGCGATACGGAAGCCCTCGCCCAGCTTTTCGGACCGCGGTCGCTCAAGCCAATCGGCAAGCTCATTCCTAAGCTGGGCAATGTTCCACGTGAAACCTTCCGGCAGTTCGTCAACATCATCCTCATCTGAGAAATCAAGGGCGGCTTCGACTTGAGCCGAGAGCCTGAGCACCGCATCACGCCAATTGACCACCATCGCGGAGACAACGCCGCTCGCATTGGCGATGGCAGCAGCCCGCTGAAGCTCTGTTTCGGCAGAAAG
>JBARXS010000196.1:0-4275 GCA_049647465.1 Erythrobacter sp. | reverse complement strand
GAAATGATCATGCCGCAAAAGGCGATTGAGCGGCTGCACGCCCTTACCCATCACCTTGAACCGATCATTTCGACCGAAGTCGGCCAGCACCAGATGTGGGCGGCGCAATATTATGGCTTTGAAAGCCCGAACAAATGGCTGACCAGCGGCGGCCTTGGCACGATGGGCTATGGCATGCCCGCAGCGATCGGCGCGCAGCTGGGCTGTCCCGATGCTCTGGTGATTGATATCGCGGGTGAAGCCAGCATCCAGATGAACATTCAGGAGCTGGGCACCGCATCGCAATACCGTCTCCCGATCAAGGTCTTCATCGTCAACAATGAGTATATGGGCATGGTGCGCCAGTGGCAGGAACTCACCTATGAAAGCCGGTATTCAAACAGCTATTCCGACAGCCTGCCAGATTTCGTTGCGCTGGCCGAAGCCTATGGCTGGAAGGGCATCCGCATCACCCGTCCGGACGATCTTGACGCGGGCATCCTGCGCATGATGGAGCATGATGGCCCCGTTATCGTCGATTGCTGCGTTGCCCCCGATGCGAACTGCCTGCCAATGATCCCGTCAGGCGCGGCGCACACGGATATGTTGCTCTATGGTGACCGCGTCGATGGCACAATGGACGACGAAGCGAAGGCTTTGGTGTAAGGGACTGGAGCCTGATGAAGATTGCAACAGCCAAAAGCGAACGGCACGTTCTCGCCGTTACGGTCGATAATGAACCGGGTATCCTTGCCAAGATCACGGGCCTGTTTACCGCGCGCGGCTATAATATCGACAGCCTGACCGTGGCGGATATCTCTGACGATCACGCCGTCAGCCGGATCACGATTGTCACCAATGGTCCGCCCGAAGTCATCGACCAGATCGAGGCTCAGCTGGAACGGTTGGTGCCGGTTCACAAGGTAATTGATCTCACCGCAGCAGGCCCGCATGTCGAGCGTGAGCTGGCGCTTATCAAGGTGGCGGGCACCGGCGACAAGCGGGTGGAGGCGCTGAGGGTTGCGGAGATTTTCCGCGCCAAAGTCGTCGACACCACGACCGCGAGCTTTGTCTTCGAGTTGACCGGCGCGCCGGAAAAGATCGACAGCTTTATCGCCCTGATGCGCGAGCTTGGCCTTGTCAGCGTCGGTCGGTCCGGTGTGGTCGGCATGATGCGGGGTACAGGCGCCGCATAGTTTTGTTTCAATAAAGACGTCATCCCGGCGCAGGCCGGGATCCAGAGTAAAGAGCGCGGCGGCTGGATTTGCGGCCTTCGCAGGAATGACGAGGAAATACGGTACAATGAAAGTCTATTACGACGCCGATGCTGATCTCGGTCTCATCAAATCCAAGAAAATCGCTGTGCTGGGCTATGGCTCGCAAGGCCACGCGCACGCTCAGAACCTGCGTGACAGCGGGATTGAGGACGTCGCGATTGCCCTGCGCGAAGGCTCTTCGAGCGCGAAGAAAGCCGAAGAGGCAGGTTTCAAGGTGCTGTCCAACACCGAAGCCGCCAAATGGGCCGACATCCTCATGATCCTTGCGCCTGATGAGCATCAGGCAGGCATTTGGCAAAATGATCTCGCTGGCCACATGAAGCCGGGCAGCGCACTTGCGTTTGCTCACGGGCTGAACGTGCATTTCGGCCTGATTGAGCCGCCCGCCGACATCGACGTCATCATGATCGCGCCCAAAGGCCCCGGTCACACGGTCCGCTCTGAATATCAGCGCGGCGGCGGCGTGCCCTGCCTCATCGCGATCCATCAGGACGCTAGCGGCGCGGCGCATGAAGTCGCCCTCGCCTATGCCAGCGGCGTTGGCGGCGGTCGTTCGGGGATTATTGAAACAAACTTCAAGGAAGAGTGCGAGACCGATCTGTTCGGCGAACAGGCCGTGCTGTGCGGTGGGATCACGCATCTGATCCAGGCAGGTTTCGAAACGCTGACCGAAGCCGGATACGCGCCGGAAATGGCGTATTTCGAATGTCTCCACGAAACCAAGCTGATCGTCGATCTGCTGTATGAAGGCGGCATCGCGAATATGCGCTATTCAATCAGCAACACCGCCGAATATGGCGACATCACCACCGGCCCGCGCATCATCACCGATGAGACCAAGGCGGAAATGAAGCGCGTTTTGGCGGATATCCAGTCGGGCCGTTTCGTAAAGAACTTCGTGCTGGACAATCGCGCCGGACAGCCTGAGCTCAAAGCCGCGCGTAAAGCCGCAGAAGCGCACCCGATTGAAAAGACGGGCGCAGAATTGCGCGCCATGATGCCATGGATCGGTGCGAACAAACTGGTCGATAAATCAAAGAACTAAGCAGCAAAGTGTCCAGCGATCTGAAGGAGCGGGTGACATCATGAACGCCCGCTCCACCACCTTGATCTTTGCCCTTTGCGGCCTAGCCTGGGGGGCGATTGTCGCGCGCGCATACCTCACGGCCAAGGATGCGGACGATTTCGTGATCACCGTCACGCAGGGCGAAGTGCAGGCCTTTGCCAAAGAGCAGCTTGGCCCATTGCAACAACGCTCTTTCTCCGACGACATAGAGCTGTGCGGCATCATCTTTGAACGCAGCGATGGCACCCTTGGCGCGTCCGATCCGCGCAAGGGAGATGAGGCGAGCTGCGGCATAGCCTATTTCGACGAACCCGGAATGCGCCCCGTCGCCAGCTTCCACACCCATGCCGCGCAAAACGACAAATATGACAGCGAAGTCCCCTCGGTGCTGGACATTGATAGCGATGTGGCGAGCGGAATGGACGGCTATGTCGCGACGCCGGGCGGGCGGTTCTGGCACATCGATGCACAAAGCGGCGAGGCCACGCAGGTGTGCGGCGTGGGCTGTCTGGATCAGGATCCGACCTACGCGCCCTGCGCTGCGAATGAACCGGACGCATCCTACACGCGCGGCGATCTGGTTGCGCGGACGCGGGGGCCGTTTTCCGGCTGTTGATCGGCTGACGCACATTACAAGACTGCCCGCAAAAGCCGCTTCGAATGGTCAAAGCGAATTTGCGGGCAGTTCTGTAAGCGCGGCCGTTACCGCGCCCTCCTGCTGCTGCTATCCTGCCCTTGGCTAAAAAGGTGTGACCGGAGGTCAACTAGGAGGTGCGTTGCCCCCGGCCACACCAGGATACGCGCCGTCAGGCAGCAGGCGCGCAATCCGCTGCTTCACAGGCCGAAGGCGAGCAGGCTGCTGCATCGCAGGCAGAACCCGCGCAAGCAGCCGCATCACAAGCCGCGGCTGCGCAAGCCGAAGGCTCGCACGCTGCTGCGGAGCAAGCTGAAGGAGCACAGGTCGCCGCTGCGCATGCATTGGCCGAGCACGCACTGGCCGAACATGCACTGGCCGAGCAGGCATCAGCGGCGCATTCAGATGCTGCACAGGCGGCGGCAGCGCATTTTTGGGCCTGCTTTGCCGCTCTCTTCGCAGCCTTGCGTTCGGCACGGACCTGAGCGCGCGCCGAGTTTGAGGTGCTGGACGAGTTGGAGAAGCCTCCGCTTGGGCCACACGGCGCATCAGCGAGAACCGGGCCAGCCATGGTCGTAGCGGCAAGGCCACCGGCAACCATCAGCATTCGGGCGAGTGAAGGTGTTTTGGACATGGGATTTTCCTTTGAAAAATTGAGTGTCGCGGAGGGGGAAGCGTTCGGATCAGCCGAAACGCTTGCCAGAAGGGATGCCGGTCCATGCAAGATTTGCATCGGTGATGAAGCCTGCGATGTTCGCCAGCCATTTCTGCTGAACTTGCTTGTTGAAGTTCAGGTAGAGCTTGCCATCGACAACGCGGTAAACCGTGGGGTCTCCCGGTGCCAGAGCGCCATTCGCGCCCAGCGCCCATGCGCAGTGGCCGCCATATTGTGGGGCATAGGCGTCAGGATCGGCCTGAAACGCGTCAGCATTTTCCTGGCTCGCAAAATGCCATTCAGCGCCGTTGTAGTCGACCGTGAAGCGCGCATCGCCTTTCACCGGAACACCGTCGCCGCGGAAATAGCTGACTGTATCATAGCCGCCGACAGCGATGTTCTCGCCCGATACGCCAACAAACACACCGCCATCGGCATGCGCCGGGGCAGCAATCGCCAGCGGCGCAGCAAATGCGGCGGCAGCGAGGATAAGAGTACGGACTTTCATGATGTGGTTCTCCTGGGGAATAGAGCCTGTTGATTTGCGTGCAGCGACCATCCGGAGGATGGCTCGGGCCTGGAGTGTCGTCAGGGGCGCCAGCAGGGGAACTGGCTATCCTGACCCGAGAACACCGCCGGACGGCCGCGCACATCTGTTGTTCGC
>JBARXS010000195.1:0-14289 GCA_049647465.1 Erythrobacter sp. | reverse complement strand
GAGAACCACAAGTGGATCGCCTGCGATTGCCTTGGGGCAGAGCATCCGCCGCCGCTGATGAGCGCGGCCTATCTCAGTTTTCAGGAAACCTATTACCTCCGGCGTCTCACTTCGCGGCCAGGCCACGATCCAGGTTGCCCGTTTCATTTGCCGCAGGCGCCGCCGCGCATCCGCGAGACCATGAAGGACTCGCTCTACGCCATCGGCCTACCAAAAGGCCTGTTCAGCGCACACCAGAAGGCACCGGAGAAGCTTGCGCAGAGGCCAGAGGACATAGAGCCTGACGATCGCTCACGCGGTGTCGCCATCCCGCGCCTTGGCAAGCTGCTCTGGCTGCTGCTCGAACGCGCAGGCTCGATCAGCGAAGAAATGCGCCACCTCAAGCGCGCCGCTCAGGGCCTCGACATCGCGCCGGGCATCCGTCTGTCGGATCATCTCTACACCAGTGCGATCGATTACGAGAAACGGCGGGTCCATGCCCGATTGCGGGCTGCCGCCGGGACCTGGCCGTCCGAGTTTGCACCGCAGGCCTTTCTGCTTCTCGAAACGAGCGAGGTCACATCGAGCGAGGTGGTGACGGGGCTCGGGACCGTCGAAATCCGCAATCGCATCCAGCATACCGGGATCATCCGCGCCGAGGTCGAGCCACCCTTTCTCGTGCTTGCCGTCGTCGGCGAGCATAGTCGGCGCGAAGGATACCTGGCGCTGCGCGCCTATGCCCAGCCTGTCTTCAGCGGAAACCTGTTCGTGCCCGCCGAGCGCGAGAATGATCGCGAAGTGTTGCGCGCGCTCCAACAGGCCCAGTATGAACTGCGCCGTCTCGGTGTCAGGATGGCGGTCAAGAAGGTCCTCTTTGACATCACGCTGGCTGCGGGCTCAGCGAGGCCGGATTTCCTGGTAGCGCTGCTCGATGAGCATAGCGGGGTGGAGTGCAAGTTCGCGCTCCAGATCCTGCAGTCGGATGATGCCGACTATCTTGAGCTGCGCAGCATCGAGCGCGAGCGTCTCGGTCAGGCCGGGCTTGTCGTATCCATGGCCGTCAGCAGCGTGACGCCTGAGGCAATTATCAGCGAAGCCCGCCGCATTCTCGAGTGAAGGGGAGGGGGAGGATTTGAGCGAACCTGAAGAAGGAGAGTTCGCTCATGACATGCTTTGCTCCGTCGCCGCGCCCATCGACATCGATCTGGGGTGCTGTCCAACAGGCCGATCAGCTTTGCCCCGGCATTTGGTCGGTGATGACCGCCAGCCACGGCGGCATCATTCTGTCCGATCAAAGACAAGCTGCCATGCCGTCGGCACTACAGATCGAGGGCGGGTCCTACGAAGAAGACTGCGATTGGTCGCTCCCGATCCTTGCCTTTTCCAGCGAGCTTGATGGGCAGGGCTTCTGCTCCGCGGGCTTCCTGCAGCTTGCCCGCGATACCGCCAAATGTTGGCATCCGGACCGCTTCAGCGCCTTTACCGGCGAGGCCGTCGAGGAGAATGCCTCCACGATCCTGCGGACGCGTAAGGCCTACATCGCCGCGATCGGCGAATTCTGCGTGAGCAGCGCCTGGGGCGATTGGGCCGAATGGGTGCCGGAACGCAAAGTCGGCGTGATTGCCCGCCAAGTCGAGCGCGTCGATCACCTTGGCCGGCCAAACTATGGCGAGGCCGAAGTCTGCGCGCTCATCGCCAAGGAAATCTACGCTGCGCGCGGCGAGGTCACAGCGCTGCGCGATACGGCGCACGAGATCATCCCGATGCCCGAGGCCCTGCGACCGAAACGAGTGGGCTGAGATATGTCCTCCAAACACGCTGCGTTCGCCATTGCTTATGGACTCTACAATATGGTCATCGTATATGACCAGTCATAACGCATGACTATAGGAGTGTCAGATGCGAGCTGAAACCTACGGCGCGGCAGACTTCAAGGCCAACTGCCTTGCAATCCTCGACCGACTGGCACGTCGCGATCTCGATCAGGTGACCATCACCAAACGCGGTCGTGCCGTCGCGGTGTTGACGCCGCCGCCCAGCATGGCCGACGCCGTTGAAGCGCTGCACGGTTTCATGGCCGGTTCGGTCAACATTCCCGAAGGGTTTGACCTCCTCTCACCGGTACTTGATGAGCCGCTAGGCGCAAGCGAAGGCGTGTTGCACGGGTGATGACGAAGAAAAAACCCTCACAGTTGCCGAGCGCTGTCCTGCTGGATACGTGTGCGGTCATCTGGCTCGCCAATGGTGATCCGCTTGCCCAAGAGGCGCTCACGGCCATTTCACATGCCGCACTCGCAGAAGGCGTGTTCGTGTCACCTGCATCGGCTTGGGAGGTGGGGTTGTTGAGCCGCGTTCGCGGCGGCAACGGCCCTGCTCTGTCTTTTCTTCCCGATCCGCAAAGCTGGTTCGCGCGGTTCCTGGCCGGTCCTGGCATCAAGGAGGCGCCACTGCTTCCGGAAATTGCGATTGCATCCTCGCATCTGCCTGATCCCTTGCACGGTGACCCTGCCGACAGGTTCGTTATCGCTACAGCAAGACACCACCAAATCCCCATCATCACGCGCGACGGCAAGATCATCGACTACGCGGACCAAGGTCATGTAAACGTTATCGCTTGTTGAGTTTTTTGACTTCAGGCTTGCATGCAAGTGACTGAGCCGCACGGCAGGGTCTAGCGAAGCTCGCTGCGGCTCTCCACGCGATCAACCTAACGTCCAACGCACGCGGGTGTCTCGGCCACGTGAGCTGATCGGCCCGAAGGCCAACCTGCTCTGGCCGCGCACCGGGCCACCAATCTGGAGGGAAGGGGGAAGGAAAGGGCGAACCAGTGCGATGAAGGACCCTTTACCATGAACCCGACAGTCATCCGACCCAGCGTGAGCCCGAAGACGATCACCAAAGTCACGCGCCTCTTTAACGGCACCATCGGCGATATCCTCGGCGAGCTCCTCCAGAACAGTCGCCGCGCTGGCGCTTCCCGGATCGATATCGCCTGCTGCGCGGATCAGGACGGAGCGCGCCTGACCCTTGTCGATGATGGAACCGGGGTCGCCGATCCCCAGACCATGATTGCACTGGGGGATTCGGGCTGGAGCCAGCACATCCATGAGGCTGAAGACCCGGCAGGCATGGGTGTCTTCAGCCTGGCGGGCAAGGATACCCGGATCAGCTCGCGTCATGCCAATGCCGACACCGGATGGTCGGTGCATGTCCCCGCGGATGGCTGGACCGGCGCGCAGGACATTGCCGTGCGGCCCCTTGCTCGCCCGGTTGGCACGACCATCACCTTCCTGATGCCCGGGGTGAGCGAGCAGACGACCGAGCGGATTCTGCGCGAGGTCGCGAAGTTCTACCCGCTGCCAGTGTTCTTCAATGGCGCGCAAGTGCCGCGCGAGGACTTTCTTGGTAAGGCGATCTACATCGCCGAGTGGAACGGCAGCCAGATCGGCGTGTTCGAGGGGCGCGAATACCATCAGGACCCCACGACGAACTTCCATGGCATGGTGCTCACCCGCAAGCTTGCCAGCGTCTCGGAGAGCCTTGGCGGCAAGACCTACCATGCCCGGCTCGACATCGGGGCCAGCCCGGGCCTTGCCCTAGTGCTCCCGGCGCGCAAGGAGTTCGTCGAGAACGCCGCCTTTGCGGCGCTTCAGGCAGCGTGCAAGCGCACGATCTATGCCGCGCTGGCGCACAGAGGCCAGCACCGGCTTTCCTTTGAGAACTGGAAGGAACGCGCGATCTGGGGGTTGCCCTGCCGGAGGCCAACCCCTGCCTGCCCCGCTGGCATGCGGCCATCGCGGAGAGCGACAACGTCAATGTCGAGTATGAGGAAGTCGCAGCAGGTGCGGACACGATCCTTGTCGCGGATCTTGAGCCCGATATTGCACAGGGACTGGAGCGCGCGCTGCGCGAGCACCCTTTGCGCCCGCACCTCGTCGAGAACCATCCCGCATACGCTGGCTATGGCTGGTATGACGGGCTGCATCAGCTCGGCAACGTGCGCTTCTATGTTGCAGCCGGGGAGCAGGGCCACGTCATCGCCGAGAACGGCAGCTTTCCGCCGCTCGATGACCATGTTCGTGCCGAGACGATCGAGCTGAGGTTCTGTGTCTTCCACCGCGCCAGCGAAACGCAGCGCGAGGAACGGATCCCGGCAGACGTCGCCTTCGTCGTAAACGAAGATGGCTGGTACAGCGGTGTCGACCAGATCCGTATCGCTTTTGTGCCGGGTCCGGCGCTGACTCCTGAAACGCTGGTTCATCTGATCGAGAACGTCTGTTTCTGTGCGAGCGACGACAGCGAGGCCGACTCCTGGGACACCCAGCACGAGCACTTCTTGCGCGATGCGCGCGAGCTCGCGGCCCGGGTGCTGCTCGGAGAAGACGAGGCCATTGCGGCGCGTATCCGCGACACGCTCGCCAGCATCCTCTGGGTCATTCCCAAGGATCGGCAGGTTGCCATTACCGTCGCCCCCGGGACCGCGATCGATGTTCAGCTGTCCGCTTGTCAGCCTGCGGGCTGAGTCCAGCGAGGCCGTCCGGTTCCCCGCTAATCGCCCTTTTGATCGGGAGGAGACCTCCAATGCATGGCACATCCGACCTCTCTTGCGCTCGGCAGCGTACCGAACGCATCGCGCTGCTCAATGATGCCGCACGCCAGGGCCGTGACCGCATGGCTCGCATCGTCATGACCTCCGGGCTGCTTGCAGAACTCGGTGGCGACACCGTGGCAGACAGCATGATGGCCCAGGCTCGGTTGATGGCCGCTCTGCGCCATTGCACCTTCGCACCGGATTCGCCCGAGCGAGACTTTGCAAGCATGGATGTCGATGGCATCAAGGTGCTGATGAAGGTCGATTATTACGATACCGAACTGGCGTTCGGGTCAGAGGATCCGGCCAATCCAGCGATGACACGGCGCGTCATCACGCTGATGCGGCCAGCGGACTACTGATCATTGTGAGGGACAGGCATATCGCTGCGTCACTCGGCAGCCGCCCAAACCTGATGGGGAGGTAAAAAGCGCATGAGCAGACACAAAGTACCGCTTCGTGACGGGGTTGCTGCGGCAAGTGCCTATGTTGGCTGGGACCGACCGCTTCAGACCTATTTTGCGCAGGTTCTGAGCCCCCCTGACGAAGACGGAGAGGAGATCGAACTCGTATGGGTCGGAACCACCTTCGGTGAGCTGCCACGTGCGGTTGACGCAATCCGCGCTCTCGAGCCCTATTGCCGTATTGAGGGCGGGCTTGCTGCTCAGCTCGAGATCGACCGGATGGCATGTCTTGCTACCCGCGACGGGCCTAACCAGGTCGAAGCCAAGGCATTCATGGCGCGCCTCGCGCAGATGACAAAGTCGGGCGAGGGTGCAGAATAGGGTACGGCCAAGGCCGAAGCGGTTTGACTGGATTTCGTGCAAGCAATGCACTATATGGGTTCAAGGAGACTTGTGATGATACCGAAAGCTCAGAACCGATTGGTGACCGACAGCGGATCGATTGATCCGCGTGCGCTGGCCGAGCAGCTGCACATTCCGGTTTCCGAGCTGGCCGAGCTGGTCGGTGTGAGCCGCAACACGCTGGCGGCCGAGCCGCTCGGCAAGAAAGGGCGCGAAGCCGTGCTGCCGTTGGTGCGCCTTCTGACCCATGCCACCGAAATCGCCGGATCGCTCGAACGCGCCGTGGTATGGTTCAAATACACACCGATTGTCTCGATGGGAACCAAGACAGCGATGGAGCACGTCAAGGACGGCAATATCGCTTGGGTCCATGGGCACCTCGAGAATGTGTATAACGGCGTCTACGCCTAACCTGAAACGATGGAACCGGGGATTTGTTACCGGGCTCATACGCCCGAGTGGGCGTCCATGCCCACCAGCGGCGCAGGCGCCGCAAAGAACGGTGGCAGGTGGAATGCGCGCGGCAGGCCTGCGCTCTACCTGTCTTTCGATCCGCTGACGGCGGTGAAAGAAGCCAATCAGCAAATTCTCGATTTCATTCCCATCACGCTGGTGCGTTATCAGGTCTCAGGCGGCATGATTGCTGACTATGCCGACGCAAACTTGCGCAAAAAGCATGCTCTGGCAGACAATCTCATGAGCCAGCCCTGGTGGGGTCCGCAGTTTGCAGAACTGCTCTCGCCCACCCAGCAAGCAGCCGAGCAGCTCATTGCTGCAGGCTTTGACGGGTTGATCTACCAGTCAACGCAAGCCGCGGGGCGCCACCTCGTCCTGTGGCACTGGAACGAAACCGGCGGAGCAAGCGTCGTTGCCGAAGACAAGCACGGCCTGCTCCCGAAAAATCGCGATTCTTGGCGCTGAGGCGCTCCCGGCATTTCGCGTGCGCTCGAGATCTTAATAAGCGGCACGCTGCGGCCCTTGGGGCCTTGCGGATTGACGTGCGCCTGCGGTGGCTGGCGCACGGGCCGGGCCAAGGGCCCGGAGGAGAGGGGGGATGGGAGAAGGTGTTCCGGACAAGGGGTTCGGACAGCATCAGGAGAATTTGACATGAACATCGGCACTCTCAAGGCCAACGCAGAAGGCGTTCACATCGGCCGCATCACCACCCTGGCCTTCAGCGCGACGGTCGCTCTGCGGGCCTTCGAATCCACCAACGAGCGAGCACCCAAGTTCGACCTCATGGCGCTCTCGGCGGACCGCCGCAGCTGGGTCAAGATCGGCGCGCTCTGGGAATACTCGTCGAACGAGACCGGCGAGTGCTTCCTGTCGGGTCAGATCGACGATCCCAGCCTTTCGGCGCCGATCCCGGTCGCCATGTTCCAGCAGAACGACGGCAGCTTCAATGTCGCCTGGCGGCGTTCGAAGCCCAAGGCATCGCTCGACAGCTTCGGCAGCGAGAGCGACGGCGCTCTGCCGCCGCTCACCGCCACCGGCGACGAACCGGCCAGCGACCGCAGCGTTGACACCGGCGCGAGCAGCGGCGACGGTCTGGGCGAAAGCACCGCGCCCAAGCCTGCAGCCAAGACCAAGGCGCGCGAAAGCGTTGATGCCTGATTGTCATCAGCCCCAATGACTGGGGATCCTGACCGGTGCCGCGACCCGCGCCGGTCACACGAGGAAGGCCCGTCCGCGCATGTGTCGCGGGCGGGCCTTTTCTTTTGCAGCCTGCTGTCGGGCTCCACAGATCTGCCGGGTGAAGACGGCCTGCGAGAGGGAAGGGGGAGGTGCCGTTCAGGCAAAGGAGGCTTGAATGGCACAGACAAACTGGACTCTCGATCTAGGCGGGGCTCCGTGGAACGAAGACTGCGCGCAGATCGGCCACACCCCGAATTTCGACCTCGTGAATACCGCGGAAGCAATGCTCTACAGGGCGGCGTTGATCGCGGTGGCTGGGCCTCCGCCTCCGGGCGTCACCCTACGGATCAAGGCTAACGCTCATGATTTCGGGACCTACCGGACAGTCGAGGCGAGCATCGACAATGACCGGGACGATGGCAGTCATGCCAGCTATCTCGAAACCCTCGAGACCGGCATCGCCTTCTGGCATCAGGCCGGGTTTGCACAGCCTGAATTCGGCAAGCTGACGGCGAGCGATCAGCTTGCGGGTTTCGTCGTGGATGCCGTCGCAAGCGCGCTGCGGATCACACGGCCGAGCAGCACCGGCACATTCTTTCCGGAATCCTCCGGACCGATCCATCGCAACCTCACCGCAGCCTTTCCGGAAGCGGCGCAGCGCGCCTTTCCCGAAGGGGCCGTGCCATGCTGAGCGACAGCGAGCGCTTCGCCTTCAGCGCCTGGCGGATCCATGCCTTCGCCTCGACGGGCAATGCCTACGACGCCGTGCAGACCGACGAGATTATCGCTGCTGGCGATATGCTGCTTGTCCTCGACGAACGGGTCGTCGGTGTCGCGATGACCTGGCCCTTTGCCATCACCGCAGAGCCGGGCAAGCTTCACGCGGTCTGTGAGCCCGGCGCTGGTGAAACCCTTGGGCACATTGAAAAGGCGCTCGATGTTCCAGACGGGTCAATCGCCCGAGCCTGCCGCCTCGCAAGGACTCTGGGCTTTGCGATTGATGCGGGCCTCGTCCCGTTGTTGCCGGAGCTGCCGGCGACAGAGGTGGACGGTTAGCGCGGCAAGCGCCGTCACAGAAATCTTGCTATTTAGGCAATAATTGCTATTTTGAGGCCAAGAGGAGATACCACCATGCCAGCGGCGGCGAATGAGCACCCCAGGGTTCCCCTGACCCGGTTTCACAACAACACCGGCGAGTTCCTCGACCTTGCAACCAAGCAGCCGGTCGTCCTCACCAGCCATGGCCGCGAGCGGCATGTGATCGCAGATAGCGAGTATTTCCGCCACCTTGAACAGGCGGCGCGCGGTATGATCGCAGATCACATGAATATCGAAGCTGTCGCTTCGTCCGACATGACCGAAGCCGACCGCCAAGCTTTCGCCAATGCACGGCCCTCGGAAAGCGAACTCGCCAATGACCGCTGGGAAGACTGACCGCCCCGCCGCAGGCCATATCCTCCGATACGTCTATCTCTTCGAGGAAGAGCAGAGACGGGGCCGCGACGAAGGCGTCAAGGAACGCTTTGTCGTCGTCGTTGGTGTGGAAGGGTCACGCTACCTGGTCGCGGCGATCACGACCAAGGGCGAGGGGCGCAAGAACGCTTTCGCAATCCCCGATGAGATCGCACGCGCAGCCGGGCTCGCTCCGGGCAGCGCGATCGTCGTTTCCGAATTCAACCGGTTCACCTGGCCCGGGTTCGACATCAGACCCCTGATGAAGCAGCCCGGGTACATTGCCGGACGTCTCCCACCGCGGTTCACGACAAAGATCATCGATGCCATAGCAGCCTGGAGAGCAGCTCCCGTCGATCGGGATTGATTGGCGCAACGTGCAGACAGGCAGGCCCCCTGGGGCCTTGTCCGATTGTGCATCAACGCCAGGCCAGTGGCGCCAACCTTGCGGATCGGCACCCCAGATAGCCAAGGTCAGGTGTTCCGGACGACTGCCGCAAAGGGACTATTCGCTCACCGAAGTCGGCGAAAACGGACAATCAATCCTGCGATCATCCTTGATGACAGCAAGCCGAGACGCGGCGAGATTGATATTCAGGCACGCAATCAGCCCCTGTGCCACCCGCACGTCCGCCGCCCAGTGCCCCTGCCTCTCTGGTCGAGCTTAGGGCCAACCTGCAGAAATGCGAGCCGTGTTGCCCGGCAAGCCGGCCTGCCCGCACCACCTCGATTTCCGAGGTTTCCCGCGCGCGAAGGCGCGCGATGTCCCAGCTCTCCCGCCGAGGCTCGATAAGGGCACCGGCGGACGAGCCGTCGGCACCAAGGAGGCTCTTGCAATGAACATCGTCAACCTCGTCGGCCGTCTCGCCAAGGATCCCGTTGCCCGCGATCGCAGCGACACCCGCATCACCGAAATCATCCTCGTGACCGAACGTCCCGTTATCCGCGATGGGAAGGTCCAGAAGGACCCTGAAACCGGCTACCCGGTCAAGGATGCCGAATTCCACAAGATCACCGTCTTCAACGGCCTCGGGCTCCCGTTGCGCCAGCACAAGGCCAAAGGTGACCAGCTCGCCGTGACGGGCCGCATCCACTACTCGCGCTGGCAGGACGCCGAAGGCAATGACCGCTATGGCTGCGAGATCATCGCCGAGAATGTCGAGTTTCTGTGATCGTCAGGAGGGCGGCGCTTCGGTGCCGCCCTTCGCCGCGTGATTGATGGTGCCCACCCGAGTGCGGAGCAAAGGCCGGTTAGTTGCCGGTGGGATTCATCCTGGCACCACGATGACCACAGCTGCAGCGCAAGTGCCGGGCTACCATGTCCAGTTTGAGCGGGATCGACTTGGCGAAGCACTGATCGCGCAGCCGGGCAGCCGGTATGATCACCACACGCCTGCAGCGGCCACACTCGATCTGCGCATTGAGGCCATCACGAACGAGATCGGCGACAGAATCGAGGCGTTTGGTTCCTACACGTCACCGAGAACATATAAAGAACTTTATCGTCTAGGGATGCCGAAGGGGAGGTTGGCGCCTGCCGGCCTATGGCCGGCATCGCGTTCTATTCCGCCGGGCTGCCCGCAGCACACAAGCCTTGCCCGTGTGCTGCGTCTGCGACCGGCGTCACCGAGTCCCTGCCGGGTCTCGGCCCGTTCGGGTGACGATCGCTGGCGCGGCCTTTGCCTAGGGCTTGGGCTGCTCTCGGTACCGCAGAGTATGTTTTTATGTCCGGTTTAGGGAAACAGGTTGATCGCGCCGGATGACCGGGGTTGGGTGGATTCCAGAACGTCCGGTATCGCGATGATTGATGGAAGTACCGGACATCATTCTGTCAATGAGACGGGTCCTACGCTAGGGGCTCAATCATGCTCAAGCTTTCATGTCATTGCGGCCGTGTGCAGGTTCATACTGCAAAGCGCCCAGAGTTCATCAACGAATGCAATTGTTCCCTTTGCCAAAAGGCTGGTGCGATTTGGGGCTATTTTGAGCCAAATGAAGTCCGAGTTATTGGGACAACGGCAGCCTATCGTCGTGAAGATAAGGCGCAGCCCGGGGTGGCGGTTCGCTTTTGCTCAAAATGTGGCACGACCACGCATTTCGAACTGACTGAAGCGACGATCGAGAAATTCGGGAACACGACGCTCGGCGTTAACATGCGACTTGCGCACGAAACGGATTTGATCGGCATCGAGCTGCGGTATCCCGATGGACGCTCTTGGTCAGGAGAGTGCGAATTTGGCTACGTTCGCGAACCTCGGATGATTGGGTCGTCGTAGGGATGACTGCCATGTCCTTGCATGATGGCTCCTCTCCAATGCTCAAGCTCGCCTTTATTCTCGGTGCACCGAACGGCACCGACGGAACACTATCTTCCATCTCGCTGCGCCGCATTGAGGCTGCTCTTGAGCGACAGCGAAACGACAATTGCCTCGTATTGCTGGCGACGGGCGGCTTCGGATCCCATTTCAATTCAACGGATACCTCTCATCGCGAGCTGGTCTATCGGCATCTTGAAGCCGCTGGAGCAACAATCGACCGGGCGGAAGCCAGCGACCTTCTCAGCTCAAATACTGTCTGGACTGATGTCCTGCGCGCTTCGCCTGCCGATCTGTTTAGCGGGGCGCGGGGCGATAGGGATGGCCTTGAGCTGGCGAACGCAGACATGGGTTTAGATTTGCGTGGTGGAGAGCTCGGCATGGCCGACCATAGCCTGGATAAAGCGGATATCGGCCCCGTTCTCGAGCATCTGCTTGCGGGCAAGGTTCCGCGCGTGCAACACGAAGACGTGCTCGACGATCTGGAGGGATAAACGCGGCGCATGCTCGATTATCTCGGACTGCCGTTCGAGGATCCGTGCCTTGAATTCCATAAGACCGATCGCGCCGTACGAACCGCATCGAGAGAGCAGGTGCGACAGCCGATCAATCGCAAGGGGCAAGGTGCGTGGAAGCCTTATAAACCGTGGCTGGACGGATTGAAATCGGCGCTGGGGAGCCTTGTCCAGTCCGCTGCACGCCAACGGGCACGCTGGCCTCCGGTTCGGCCAGAACACCCTTGCCTCTGGGATCGGGCGAATCCGAGCACCAGCTCCTCGGACACGAGCTGCGTGATCTTGCGGGGCGGAAAGTTGACCACCGCTATTATTTTGCGCCCGGCCAGGTTTTCGCGGGTGGGAAGGGGAGGCGTGATCTGGGATGAGATTATTCGGATCACCACTTCCGATCCACAATCGATCAGTAATTTCGTTCCAGTCTTGCGTGCTTCTTGGAAAGCTCGCGCATCGGTGATCGTGCCGCAGTGCATGTCGATCTTGACGAACCGAGCCGGATTACTCTGATCCGTGCCCTGACGTGGCGGAGCAAAGAGCCCTTTATCGACAGCATAGTCGCATTGGCGATAGCCCATCATAAAGGCTCACTCAGGTTGTCGAGTCTCCAGACCCTTCTTGCCGCAATCTTCGTGCTGATGGCGGGCAAGGGTCTTCTGATCACCTGAAAGGCAGCGTGCACAGGGGCTTTACCTTTTCTTAAGGCCAACCTTATTAAGGTCCTGTACGTACATAGATTTGATTGGCATTAGCACGTGAAATGATGTACTCGCTCATGCAAACTCGAAATGTTTGCGAGGATCGATGCTTGATATTCCTCAGGATTTACCAGTACCCCAGCGTCTAAAGGAATTACGACGAGCGATCGAGCTGTCAGAAGCGGCGCTTGCAATATGCGACCGGCAAGACTGTTCGTTCGCAGCAATCAGCTTGTCGCAGGCGGTTGAACAGCTCAAGCTTCTCGAATACCGGACATCAACGACGAAAGTGTAGTTGTTGATGCAGCACAAACCGGCTAAAATGAGCCGATGGGTCAGACTAAAACAACAGACGTGTTTGCGTCTCTCACCGATAAGCAGCACGAAGCTCTCGGCCTTGCTTGTCAGCATCTTACATCCAAACAGATCGCGCAGGAGCTCGGAGTAGCTCCGGTTACGATTGACAAACGCATTGATGCGGTGCGTGCAAAGCTAGGATATCTGCCGCGCCTGGAGGTTTTGCGGCTCTATTCTGCATGGTTTGTGCAGTATGAGCGAATGGTAGATGACCCAACCATACTAGCGCCTTCAGCCAATTTTCCGCCAAAGCTGTCTGAGCAGTCGGATGGTTCAACACTGGTTTTTGAAGACAGTCTTGTTTTTGATGCGAGACGTTCATGGGACCCGGCGACCAGCAGGCTGCTACCGGGGTTAAAGCCTTCGGACCTAGGCGTGGCTGGAAAGTTGTTTTTCATGCTTGGGGGTTCGGTTGCGATTATGGTCGTGGCTGTGCTCACTATGGCATTCGCAAACGCGCTCGTGTCTATGATCGAAGGCTGATTACTCCCGGTTTGAACAAACCATAGGAGAATTTATGTCGTTTACACTGGATGCTGCCACCGCCCGCCTGATGCGCGAAATGGGCTCCTCGGAAACCACTGTGATTGATGCGCTTGTGGCATCGACTGCCCTGATGCACAGCGCCGTTCTTGCTCAGCAGCATTTTCCTGATGCTCCGCACGCCAAGGCTCAATCCGCGCTTGTCCATCTCAACAAGATGGTGGCCGGCCTCGTCGAGGCACAGGGGGAAGCGCGCCGCGTGCATTCCCAGCTGCTCGATATTGCTCGCGAAATGGGCGCAACGGAATCACCCGATTGCCCCAAGCACGCGATGGATACAGCCGCGCCGACAGCCAAAGCAGCTTGATTATCTACCAAGCTTGAATGCCAGAACATAGGCGGCCATAATATAGAACGATGGAACGATATCTTTTACAGACATTACTCCTCTTCTTAGTTTTCGTGGCCGCCTTGCGTTCGGGAGGAAAGGCTGAGCGCTATGTAGCCAGCGTGTATGTGGCGATGCATTCACTGTTGAGTGTCTACATTTTCAGTCTCGATCGCGATCTTGCGGGTTACACGGGCATCCACTTCTTCAGGTTGTTTCTTGACGTTGTCGCTTTGCTTATCGTTGTTCGAATTGCAGTTATTTATGATCGGTGGTGGACTTTATGGGTAGGATCGGCGCAATTCATCGCCGTCATGGCGCATCTTTTGCGCATGCTCGGTATGCCCATTCCGCCGCTGGCCTATGCGGTCATGGAGCGCTGGCCGGTGTGGATTGCGATTGCACTCACGGGCCTGGGGACATGGCTGTATTCCAGGCGGTGTGCGGGGACAGTGTCCGACACCTGACCAATCTGCTGGCCCCGCTCGACCGGCAGCCTGAAAAGCTCGCAGCACAGCTCTTGTACCGGTTTGGATCCATTGCTGCGATTGTCAACGCCTCCGCGCCAGAGCTCAAGCAAGCGTCCGAGGGCAACGAAGCTTGGCTCATCGCTTTTCTGGCCATCCGACAGCTCCTGAACGATGGCCTGCGCGAGGAGCTGGTGCGCACAAGTCTCGATGCCAATTCGGTGGAGCTCAAGCGCTATTTGCTCTCCGCAATGGGGCATTTGCGCGAAGAGCGGATGATTGCGATCTTCGCAGATCGCGCGGGCGAGGTGATTGCGGAAGAGGTGATCGCCGAGGGCGAAGAGAGCTATCTGCTGATCAATTCCCGGCGGATTTTGGGCAGGGCTCTGAAACTCGATGCGCGCCGCGTGGTGCTCGCTCACAATCACCCCTCCGGTTCAGCCGAACCCAGCGCACGTGACATCGAGCAAACTTTGATCCTCATCAGCCAGGGGGCCCAGTTGGGCGTGGCGATCGAAGATCATCTGGTGGTGGGCAAAATGAGCGTCGTCAGCATGAAGGACAGGGGGCTGTTTTGAATACTCATTTGAGCGTCGAGATTTGTGA
>JBARXS010000194.1:0-6997 GCA_049647465.1 Erythrobacter sp. | reverse complement strand
TGGGTGCGCAAAGATAATAAACGTCTTCATTTGCATGCGTCCTATTTCATCCGACCAAGCACGCCAAGTATACTCTCCGCATGACTGCTTCTGGGCCGTATAGAAATGGTATCAAGCGACCGAATTTTGGTCGCAATCCGACAGGCAAGTTTGTACTACATAGCCGCGAAAGCCACCCTGCAAAGCAAGCGCTACTCCGCCTGTTGCCACACGCTTGCGCTTGGGCGCACGTTATGCACCTCGATAAAGCGGCCGAGATTGTCGATTCCTTCGGGCAGTTTCCAGCCCACGGTAAATCCGAAATTGGCAAAGCAGAAAACGATCAGATCGGCAAAAGTGAACCGGCCCAATGCAAAGTGGTTGCTGTCGCCCAAAACGCTGTCGAAATACCGCCATTTCTCATCCGACATCGCCGAGAGTTCTGCCCCCGCCTCGGCGCTGACCACGGGCATGCGGGGTTCGAACATGGGCCGCCCGCCGCCTGCGCGAAAGCCCATTGTCATTGGCACGACCACTTCCTGATCGAACAGGCGCGCCCATTTGCGCACCTCGGCGCGCTCTTTTGCATTGTCGCCAAACAGGTTGGGCTGCGGATGGGTCTCCTCTATAAACTCGCAGATCGGCCAGCTTTCGGTCAGGCAGGTGCCATCATCCAGTTCCAGCGTGGGGATCGTGCCCAGCGGGTTTTTCGCCGTGTAGTCCGCGCTCGTCCGGTTCTCTCCGGTGATGATGTCATAGTGTTTGCGGGTGAAGTCGCCTTCTCCCTCGGGACCTTCCTCAAGGCCTTTTTCGGCGAGGAACATGCGCACAAGGCGCGGATTGGGGCCGAGGCTGGAATGCAGGATAGTCATTATTCTCTCTTCCGTTTCAGGTTTGCGCGAAACACTAGGGCTTGAGGACTTGCGCGTCCCCCTCACAAATGCGCTAGGGGACGCAGCTGAGCCACGAGAGGATGACGTTTCCCCATGCATTTCAATCTGACCGATCAGCAGCGCGAGCTTCAGGAAACCGCGCGCAAATTCGCCCGTGCAGAGCTGCCCGCTCTGGCCCGCGACATGGAGGAAAAGGACTATCCGGTCCCGCATGACATGCTGCGCACCTATGGCGAGATGGGCTTTCTCGGCGTCAATCTGCCCGAGGAATATGGCGGGCTGGGGCTTGGTCATCTTGAGGCGCTGCTGGTGCTTGAGGAATTCGCGCAGGTCTCCAACGCGGTCGCCTTTCCGGTGTTCGAAGCGCTAACCGGGCCGGTGCGCACCATCGACAAATTTGGCTCTGATGAAATGAAGGCCCGCGTCCTGCCCGAAGTGATCAAGGGCGAGAAGATCGTGGCGGTCTCCATGTCGGAGCCCGATGCAGGAACGGCGCTGACCGATCTCACGACCAAGGCCGTGCAGGACGGCAACGGATACGTAGTCAACGGCTATAAACGCTGGACCAGCGGGGGCGGGCATTCCGACTACTACGTCACCTATTGCCGGTTCTCGGATGATGCGCCTGAACTTCCCGGTGCGAAGGGCATCGGCGCGATCCTGCTGGAAAAGGACATGGAAGGGATGCAATTCGGCAAGCGCGAGGAGCTGATGGGATTTCGCGGTATCCCGACGGCTGACTTCGCAATCGAGGATGTGAAGGTGCCGGGCGAAAACGTCATCATTGGCGCGGGCGGGTTTGGCAAATTGATGAGCGCGTTCGGGCTGGAGCGGTGCGGCAATGCGACGCAGGCGCTGGCCGTGGCGGCGGCGGCGCTCGAACAGGCACTGGAATACACGCAGGAGCGCGAGGCGTTTGGCAAGCCGATTGTCGATTTTCAGGCGGTGCAGATGAAGCTGGCGGACATGGCGATGAAGGTGGATGCCGCGCGCCTGTTGATCCACCGCGCCGCCGTCAACGCCGATGCGCAGGAAGATGGCCTGCCCACCGTCTACGAGAGCAGCCTTGCCAAATGCTATGCCAATGAAATCGTGCGCGAGGTGACGGCGCTCGGCATGCAGGTGATGGGCGGATATGGCTATCACAAGGATTACGGCATGGAACAGCGCCTGCGCGACGCCTATGCGTGGGGCATCGCAGGCGGCGCGATCGACGTGCAGAAAACCAACATCGCCAGCGCGATGGTGGGCCGCCGCTTTAACCAGCGCGGATAGTCGCCGGGAGGCGGATTAGGTCTTGCGCGGATACGCTGTGCTGCGCATCTAGGGCGCATGGATACTACCGCTACAACACCCCCTTTGACGCCTCCTGCAACCGGTCCAGTAGCCGGGCCTGTAACCGGACCTGTAACCGGCCACATTGCGAGCGATGATGATGCGCTGACACAGCTTGATCCCGCTTACGTCACGTCCCTGCGGCTGGGCGCGGTGGTCACGGCAATCCCGTTTCTGATCGGGGCGGTGGTGGTGGAAAACGTGCTGCACAGCGCCGGTGATGGCGCGTTCCCGCTGCCCTTTGGCGTTCTGATCGCGCTGGTCGTGTTTGTCGCGCTGGTCTTCATCGTCCGTCTGCCGATGCGCCGCTGGCAGGCGCGCGGATACAATATGAGCGTTGACCGGCTGCGTGTGGTGCGCGGGATCATGTGGCGGTCTGACACAGTCGTCCCGTTTAGTCGGGTGCAGCATATCGATGTCGATCAGGGGCCGATTGAGCGGTATCTCGACATCGCCACGCTGACTTTGCACACGGCGGGCAGCCACAATGCATCGGTGCATCTGCCCGGCCTCAATCACGCTGTGGCGACGCAGATGCGCGAGGATATTCGCCAGCATATCAAGCGGGACACGCTGTGAGCGATTACAGCGCTGCTCCGGTTGTTTCGGTTCCTGTGACAGCTCCAGCACATGCAGACGTCGCCAAGGAAGAACGCACCGCCCCGCTCAGCGTGCTGGTGGGCACTCTATCGAGCATGCAGAACGCGATTGTTCCCGCGCTGGCCGCAGCGTTTGGCACGGGGATTTCCGGCTTTGGCATCATCATCGGGGCCTTTGTCGCGGTCGCCATCGCTACGGCGGGCACACTTTTCAGCTATCTCCAGTGGCGGCGGCTGACCTATACGATTGGTGCGGCGGATATTCGGGTGGAAAGCGGCGTGCTGAGCCGCTCGGCGCGCTCTGTTCCCTATGAGCGGATTCAGGATGTCAGCCTTGAACAAAAGCTGCTGCCGCGCATCCTTGGGCTGGTGGCGGTCAAGTTTGAAACCGGGGCTGGCGGGGCGGATGATCTTGCGCTCACCTACCTGACCGAAGAGCAAGGCGAGCAATTGCGCGAACTCGTGCGCGAGCGCCGCGACGAGGCAGATGCGCCCGCTGATGGTCAAATCACTGAGGGTGACGCTCAGGGCGCGGCGCCCGCGCGCGAAGAGGACGCAACGCCGCTCTTCGCCATGGGGCCAAAGCGGATTTTCACCTTTGGCCTGTTCGAATTCAGCCTCGCGGTCTTCGCTGTGCTGGGCGGCCTGCTGCAATATGCTGACAGCTTCTTCGATTTCGAAGTCTGGGATGTCGATTTCTGGCGCGATCTGGCGGAAGAACAGGGTGGCTGGCTGCTGGAGCTGGGAGCCTATTCCCAGATTTTCAGCGCGATTGCCGGTCTGGTCGCGGTGTTCATCATCGGCTCGGCAACGGGTCTCGCCCGCACCTTCTCGCGCGAATGGGGCTTTCTGCTGGAGCGCACGGCGCGCGGTTTCAGGCGGCGGCGCGGGCTGTTTACGCGCACCGACGTCGTCATGCCGATCCACCGCGTTCAGGGCGTGACGATTGGCACGCGGCTGCTGCGATACCGGTTCGGCTGGCATTCGCTGCGGTTTGTCAGCCTGGCTCAGGATGCAGGCTCTGCCAGCCATGTCGTCGCGCCGTTTGCGCAATTGCATGAGCTTGAACCGATTGTGCGCACCGCGGGCTTTCACATGCCCGATAAAAATGCCGACTGGCACCGCGCGACCGTGGCCTATCGCAATGTCTCGATCGTCTGGGACTTGCTGTTCTTTGTTATTGCGGGAGTGATCGCCGCGCTCGTGACACTTGCCTTCGCGCCGGAATGGACCGGGCTCGCGGTGCTGATCGTTGCGATTGTCGCTGTGCTCGATGCGGTGGCGAGCTGGTTTTCATGGCGGTTCAAACGGCACAGTCTTGATGCGACACAGATCGCGGCGGTCTCGGGTGTGCTTGCACCAACCACTCAGATTGCGACGCGGGTAAAGCTGCACTCGGCCGAAATCTCGCAAGGGCCAATCGCGCGCCGTTACGGCTTTGCGACATTGCATCTGGGTCTGGCAGGCGGCGAGTTCTCGATCCCCGGCATTCCTTTGGAACGGGCCCGCGAGGTGCGCGCCAAAGTGCTGGAAACGATTGCCGCGACCGATTTCTCGCAGTTGGAGACCTCTCAGGTTCTGGCGGCTTAAGCCCTCAGATCGCCCCAATCCGGATTTTCGTCGAACTTTTTCGCGACATACCAGCATTGCGGCACGATCCTGAAACCGTGCTCTCGTGCATCAGCGATCAGGCGCTTGACCAGAACACCGGCGACCCCGCGCCCTTCGATGGCCGGCGGCACAATCGTATGCGTCGCGATGCGGACATCATCCGGTACCGTCGCCTCCGGCGCGCCTGATTGCGGCTCCCATTCGAGGGTCCCCTGCGCGGTTTCGCCGTCAATATGAGCGATGTATTTCCCGCCCTGCCCCTGCGCGTGGTGGGTTATCGTGATCGCATCGGTGGTCTCGTTCATGTGCTGCTCCTGTCTTGTCATCACTCGCGCGGTGTTTAGAGGCTCTAGATATGACCAAGTTCCTCTCCGACAATGCCGCCCCTGTCCACCCCCGTGTATGGGAGGCCATGCGCGCAGCGGACAGCGCGGACAATCCTTACGACGGCGACGCGCTGTCGGCACAGCTGGATGAGCGTTTCGCCGATCTGTTCGGACGCGATTGCGCGGCCCTGTGGGTGGCGACAGGGACGGCGGCCAATTGTCTGGCGCTTGCCACGATGTGTTCGCCGCATGGCGGTGTGGTGTGCCACGAAGAGGCCCATATCGAAGTGGATGAGGGCGGCGCGCCCGGTTTTTACCTCCACGGGGCCAAGCTGATCCATGCATTGGGAGAGGGCGCAAAGTTGACCGCCGATGATATCGCCGCTGTCATCGACCCGATCCGCAATGATGTGCATCAGGTGCAGCCGCACGCAATGTCCATCACGCAGGCGAGCGAATACGGGCGCAGCTACACCGCATCAGAGCTGGATGCGCTGGCGGCTTTTGCAAAAGAGCGGCGGCTCGGCCTGCATATGGATGGGGCGCGCTTTGCCAATTCTGCCGCCTACATTGGCGGCAGTGCGCAGGAAGCGGCGCGCGCGGCGTGTGGCCCGGTCGATAGCCTCGCTTTCGGCTTCATTAAGAATGGCGGGATGGGCGCGGAGGCGGTGATCCTGTTCGATCCCGAAGCTGCCAGTCAGGTGCGCTATCGCCGCAAACGCGCCGGGCACCTGCAATGCAAGGGGCGGTATCTCGCCGCGCAGGTGCTCGCGATGCTTCAGGATGATTTGTGGCTGGCCAATGCGCGCCACGCCAACGCCGCCGCGCAGGAAATCGCCAGCGGTTGCGCGGGCCGTCTGATGCACCCGGTAGAGACGAACGAGCTGTTTGTGAACCTGACCACCGCAGAGCGTGAGGCGCTGCGCGGCCAAGGCTTTGAGTTTTATGACTGGGGCGATGGGGCCGCGCGGTTCGTGGCGGCGTGGGACACAAGGTCCGAGGATGCACAGGCGCTTGGCCGGGCAATTGCGGGATTATGAGCGAACAGTCCGGGGGGATGTTGAGGCCCCGCATAATAGTGCCGTTCCTGCTGACAGGCATGATCTGGGGGTCGACCTGGCTGGTCATCACCGGCCAGATCGGCGGCGTTCCGGCGGCATGGTCGGTGTTCTATCGCTTTGCGCTGGCGACGCCCGCGCTGTTTCTGGTGGCGACCGTGATGAAGCGCCGCCTGGCGCTGACCGCGCCTGAACACCGGCTCGCGCTCATTGTCGGCCTGTTCCAGTTCAGCGGCAATTTCCTGTTCGTCTATCACGCGGAACTGTATGTCACATCGGGCATCGTCGCGATGATGTTTGGCCTGTTGATGGTGCCCAACGCTTTGTTTGCGCGGCTGTTTCTGGGCGAACGAGCGCATGGCGGATTTATGCTGGGCAGCGCGATTGCGATTGTCGGCGTGTCGTTCCTGCTGGTGCATGAATGGCAGGCCAATCCCGATGCAGGCGTGATCGGGGGCAATGTCGCGCTTGGCATCGGGCTCGCAATGCTGGGCATTCTGGCAGCGTCTGTGGCCAATGTGGTGCAGGCCAATCCAGTGGGTCGCGGTGTGCCGATGGTCAGCCTGGTGGCATGGGCGATGCTGTACGGGACGATATTCGATCTTGGCTTTGCGTTTATGACCGCTGGCCCGCCGCCCCTGCCGACGGCACCGGAATACTGGGCGGGCATCGTCTATCTGGCGCTGATCGGATCGGTGGTCACTTTCCCGCTGCACTATAATCTGGTGCGGGAGATCGGCGCGGGGCGCACCGCGTATAATTCGATCCTGACGATTTCGGTCGCGATGCTGCTCTCGACGCTGTTCGAGGATTATCTTTGGACGTGGCTGACGATCAGCGGGATGGGGCTGGCGGTTGTCGGCATGATTGTGGCGTTGAGGGCGAGGCAGGCGCGGTAGTCGATTGGCGGGCTTTTGTTTCTCGCAGAGGCGCAGAGGAAAGAGTGACGCGGAGAGAAAGCGCCGGATGCCGCGTAGCGGCTGTATCCTACTACGGTTTCACGCGCGGCCAAGTCTCTGATGGAGTGCGGCTGCGCCGCTGATGCCCCTTCTCCCCAACTCCCTTTCCCCTGCGCCTCTGCGAGAAACTCAAACAAGCGCAGACAGTCCTTCAACGTAAGTCGGGTATTCCAACTTCCAGCCCAGCACCCGCTTTGCCTTGCCATTCGCCACCCGCCTGTTCTCGGCATAGAAACC
>JBARXS010000193.1:0-50817 GCA_049647465.1 Erythrobacter sp. | reverse complement strand
TGCGTTGCGCCCTATTACAACCGGCCAAGCCAGGCCGGGCTGATCGCGCATTTCAGCTATCTGGCCGAGAATTGCGGGTTACCGATCGTCCTGTACAACGTGCCGAGCCGCACGGTGACCGATATCGAAGACGAGACGGTGGTAGCGCTCGTGAAGAAATATCCCGAGCAGATTGTGGCGATCAAGGATGCCAGCGGTGATCTCAGCCGAGTGGCGGATCATCGCATGGGGCTGTCTGCGGATTTCTGCCAATTGTCGGGCAATGACGAATTGTGGCTGCCGCATTCGGCGGCTGGTGGGCGCGGGGCGATTTCTGTCACGGCGAATGTTGCCCCTGCACTGTGTTCGGAGTTTCAGGCTGCGATCGCAGCGAACGAGCTGAAGAAAGCGCGCCAGCTGAATGACCGGCTGTTCCCGCTGCATTACGCCATGTTCTCCGATGCCTCGCCTGCGCCTGCGAAATACGCGCTCAGCCGGGTGCTCGACTATATCGAGCCGAGCGTGCGTCTGCCTATAGTGGAGGCGACCGAGGAATCGCGCCGCGCGGTGGATGCGGCACTGGAGCATGCGGGCCTCGTTTAAGGGGTTCAATCAGCCGGGTTGTGCGTCTCTACCCAGCGGACGGCGTTTTCGAGCATCTCCTGACGGGTGACCGAAAGCGACAGCCAGTGGTCCTCCCCGTCCAGCGTCACCATCTCATACGGCTTGCCCGCATCTTTGAGCTTGTCCGCCATCTTGGTTGAATGGCTGTAGGGGACAACCGTGTCATCCTTGCCATGGATCAGCATGATCGGAGCATCGGCCTGATCTGCGTTCTTCAAGGGGGAGACGGCGCTCCAAGTGCCAGGTTCGCCAAGTTGTTCGCGAAGCGCGACCTTTGTTGTCCGGTCGCGTCCGGTGGCACGGTAATCCTCTTGATACATATCTTGAATATCGCTGACCGGGGCGACCGCGACGGCGCATTTATAGAGACCCTCTTGCAGAGTGACCCCGGCCAGTGCGGCATAGCCGCCATAGGACGCGCCCACGATGCATGCTCTCGTGGGATCAACAATGCCTGCCTTAGCCAGAGCTTTGAGGCCGTCAGACTTGTCAGTCTGCATTTTGCGACCCCATTCGCCATATCCCGCAAGGCGGAAGGATGCGTCGCGATTGGTGCTGCGGCGGAAATTGGGCTGGAAAACAGCATAGCCGCGCGAGGCAAAGGCTTGCGCCCACCAGTCAAAAGTCGGGTAATTCGCGCTATGCGGGCCTCCGTGAGGCAGCATTACAACGGGCAGGTTTTTCGGCTCGGCACCGGGGGGCAACGTCAGGATGCCGTCCATCTCCAGGCCGTCGCTGGCGGTATACTCAAAGGTGGAGATTTGCCCTACTTTGTCCGGCCCGATCGCCACGCGCTCATAGGCGAGCGCATTCGCTTTCGACGTGGCGAGATCGACGGCGTAGACGGTTCCTGAGTCACCATTTCCGCTCGTGCGGACAATTACGTCGCTAAGATTGCTCGTCCAACCTGACATTCTCGATTCAAAGCTCGCAAAGGCCTCGCGCACGCGCTGTGCTTTTGATTGCAACTTCTTATCTGCAAAGACGTGACGTTCATTATCGTCTTCACCAATGGTGTAGCCCATCAGATGGCCGTTCGCCGGATCGAAGAAAAGGCGTTCCCAATCAACGTCATTAAGAAAGGGCCTTGGCGTCCCGCCGCTTTGGCTGATTTCGTACCAATAGCTGCGATCTTCACCGCGCTCGACATAGATCGCGCTTGTTCCATCGAAGGAGAGGCCACGCAGGCTTATTCCGGCGCTAGGCTGCTTGCCCTGGGCAATCTTGTCGCCTTGTGAATTACGGATCTGCCACGCTCCTGATGTATAATTGACATCGAGGGTAAAGGCGATCTTCCCATTTGCATCGACCAGCCAATCTTTGCCGTGACCATCGGAAGCAGAGTTCGCGATCTTTTCGATTTTGAAATTCTCGAGATTGACTTTGAACAGGTAAGGGCGGGTGTGATCGAGAATAAAGCCGGCGCGGCTGCCTGCTCGACCGCGGACAAGTTCGATGCCGCCGAAGAAGCCATATTGGGTCCCATCGATTTCACGAATGCCATAGCTGCCCATGATAGTGTCTGGATGGCGGGGAGAGTCCCCAAACACGATTCCGCCTTCGGCTTCTTTTGATATAGGCAGAATCTGGGCGACGAAAAACTCCGCTTTGTCGGTGGTGAAGCGCGCACTGAGGTCTTCTGTCTGGCTTGTGGTCAGCATCAGCCGTTTTTCGCCGATCCAACGGATTGACCTGACCTTCATATCGCCCACTTCGATGGCGGTCAGAGCTTTGGTCTGGTCTTCGACCGCCAGGATAACGCGCTTGCCCTTGATCGTCGTGACCAGCGCGATGCGGTTCCCCGAAGGAGAGATGGCTGATCGTTCAACATCTGGCAGCTTGCCATACTCGGAAAGCGCCAAAGCCTCGCTGGCATTGGCGGGAGTTGAAAGCGCGGTAATCGAACCCGCAGCAAGAAGCAGCGCACCAATCGCGCTGGCGAAACGTAAAAACATGAATGACCCCTGTTGGAACATTGCCCGGCAGACTGCGCTGGCAAGAATGCCAAGTTTTTCAGTATTTTCAATTGCAGATTGCTCGATATCCGCGGGTTCTCTTTGCGAAATATTAAATCGCACCTTATGTCGCGCGAACTATGGCACGGCCCAAACCCAAGACTTTCGACAAACACAAGACCGTCGCGGACAATCGCCGCGCGAAGTTTGACTATCATATCGAGGAAACCTTCGAGGCCGGGCTCGCCTTGCAGGGCACCGAGGTAAAGGCCCTGCGTGCGGGGCAGGCGACGATTGCGGAAAGCTATGCCGAAGTGCGCGGCGGCGAGGTGTGGCTCGTTAATTCCAACATTCCGGAATACAGCCACGGCAACCGCCTGAACCATGAGCCCAAACGCCCGCGCAAACTGCTTTTGCATGAACGCGAGATCAACAAGATGTTCGGCGCGGTAGAGCGCAAGGGTATGACGTTGGTGCCGCTGTCGATCTATTTCAACGCGCAAGGCCGCGCGAAGGTTGAACTGGCTCTGGCGAAAGGCAAGCAGGCGCATGACAAGCGCGCATCGATCAAGGATCGCGACTGGAAGCGGGACAAAGCCCGGCTGATGCGCGAACAGGGCTGATATTTACCCTGTTTTTGCTCGCTTTCCGCCACAAGCTCGCGCAATGACAAACGCGTCCCGTTTAACTGAGCTGATTCACGCGATTGTCAGCCAGCCCTGACTACCCATATGGACCTTATGGCGTTCAACGCACTTCACACTGCGCCTCCAGAGGCACACGGATGCGACCGTTCAGGCGTCCTTACATGCGCGCGCGCCACAGGGTTCGTGTGATGAGCTCCGATCCTGCCAGCAAGCCCCCGAAAAAGCGCCTCTCTTTCGCGTCAAAGACCTTCGGCGCGGATCTGTTCCGCAAATATATGCCTTCGCGCGAAGAGATGGCCAAGAACAGGTTTCTCAGGCCAATCGCGCACCGCTTTCTGTCGCCCGAGCTCTGGCGTTTCACGCGGCGCTCTGTCCCGCGCGGTGTCGCTTTGGGGCTGTTCTCCGCCTTCATCATTCCGGTCGGCCAGATTTTCCTCGCGGCGTTTCTGGCTTTGCCAGCGCGCGCCAATGTGCCGCTCGCGGCTCTGGTCACTTTCGTCACCAACCCGTTCACCTTTCCGTTCTGGATCGTTGTTGCCAATCGCGTCGGCGAGTTGACCCTGAATGTGGACGAGGCAGTGGGCGCAATCGCGACGGAAGAGCTGAACGATGGCAGCCTGACATGGCTGGTGGAGCTGTTTGAATTGGCCGGTGTGACCGCGTTCGGATTTCTGGTGCTGGCGGTCGTCACCTCGGCGGTAGGATACCTCCTATCCGGAGCCGTCTGGCGCATAATGGTTGCACGCCGACGGGCAAAACGTCTCAAATTGATCGCGGCTCGCCTCGACCAACGCCTCAAGGCGAATTAGGAAGCAGGTCCGCACCATCGCTTTTGCGGGACAGTCTCAGACGTCTGCCCGACGATGATTGACCCAAAGGTACAGGCCAAAAGGTAACGACGCGCGTGAGCAGCACCGCCCCTGATAATCTGCCTGCAGCTTTGCCTGCCACAAGGCTGCTTTCCAGCGGCCCTCTTGCTATTGGTGGTCTTGGTTTGGGTATGCTTGCGAGCACCGGCATCATCTATCTCACCACCGCAAATCCGGTTCTGACGGCGGTATTTGCGTTTGCACTGATCGTCCTTCTGGCCGGCGTCTTTGTGTTTGAGCGCAGCGAGGCCGAAGCCGATGCGTATGTTCTTGCGGTTCCTGACTGGTCAGTCACCGTGGCCGCAATTGAAGGAGAGGTTGCGGCTGGAGGCGTCGCTATCGCGATTACGGACCGCGCCAACCGGCTGGTATGTGCCAACAGCGTCTTTATTGAAGCTTTTGGTGCGACCAGTGCCCCTCCGAATATGCCGTTGGAGCGCAGCGGTCTGGAAGCGATGACACGGGCCGCGCGCGATGCGTGGCGTGATGGTTCGGTTTCACTCGAAGAATTGCCCGGCACAGGTCAGGACGGAACAGAGCGCGAAGCAGAGCGCGGAGCAGATCGGGGCGGTCTGCAATGGAGCGTGTCCGCTGTGCGGGCAGGGCGCGGCGATGATCATCTGATCTGGCGCTTCACTCCGATCATGCCAAGCGAGACAACCGCGCTTCAGGCGCTTGATCTGTCCGGACCGTTTGGCCAGATGCTCAGCCGGGCAGGGATAGAAACGGCGATTACCACGGGCGACGGCGTGATCCGGTCAGTCAGCGCCGGATTTGCTGAACGCGCGGTTGGCGATCCGTCGGCGACACTGGCCGGTCAGGACTTTGTCTCTGTGCTGCGCTCTGATGATCGGGATCGGCTGTTTTTCGCCCGCGAAGGGCGCGGGGGCACGCCGCAAACCCTCATTGATGTGCCACTGGGGGATCTCGAGGTGCAGGAGTATATGCGCGCTGACGAGACTACATCCTTGATGCTGATGATTGACAGCGGTGTGGGTATCGGCAGCGGCTGGGACGGATCGAGTCAGGCCGGTGTTGCCCAGCTGGATGCGCTGCTGGCGCAATTGCCGTTGGGCCTTGCGATGACAGATCGCGATGGCCGATTCCTGTTTGGCAATGATGCGTTTTTGCGCTCTGTGGACAGGGAAGGGCGCGGATTGCCTGCCTTCCCGACTGACCTTGTGGTGAGCGAGGACAAGACCCCCCTCTCCGATGCGGTGCGGCGTCATGGGCGCGGCCCTGCGACGAGCGGGGATATGGCCGTGCGGCTGAAACATCAGCCCGAAGAGCCGGTCTCGATGGGCCTTGCCGGAGTGCGCGGACTGGGTGAGGCTGCGGTGTTGTTAAGCCTTGCCGACTCCAGCGAGGAGAACCAGCTCAAACGGCAGGTTGCCCAGGCTACCAAGATGCAGGCCGTCGGTCAGCTTGCGGGCGGCGTCGCCCATGATTTCAACAATGTGCTCACCGCAATTATCGGCACTTGCGATCTGATGTTGCTGCGCCATACGCCGGGCGACAGCGACTATGACGATATCCAGCAAATTCAGGCCAACTCGAACCGCGCGGCATCACTGACGCGGCAATTGCTGGCATTCTCGCGTCAGCAGACGTTGCGTCCCGAAGTGTTGCAACTGCCCGATGTCGTCAGCGAGGTGGGGCCGCTCATCAAGCGGCTGCTGGGCGAAAAGATCAGCTATTACGTGCAGCATGATCGCAATCTGGGCCCGGTGCGCGCCGATCCGCAGCAGCTTGAGCAGGTGATCATGAACCTTGCCGTCAATGCGCGCGATGCCATCAATTCCAGCGGGCGCAAGGTTGGCCCGGCAGCGGGACGGATCTCGCTCCTCACGCGCAGCTTGCAGGCCAAGGAAGTTATCAAGCTTGGCTCGGAAATTCTGCCTCCCGCCGATTACACGGTGCTGATCGTGCAGGATACAGGCGGCGGCATTCCGGCGCATGTCCTGCCCAAGCTGTTTGAACCGTTCTTCACGACCAAAGAGCAGGGTAAGGGCACCGGGCTCGGCCTTTCGACCGCTTACGGGATCGTCAAGCAGTCGGGCGGCTTCATCTTTGCCGACAATGTCACGGACGGCGCCGGAAATCCGACAGGTGCCCGCTTCACAATCTATTTCCCCGTCCACCGCGGCGAAACGCCCCGGCGCAGGGAGACGCCTGCGCCGGTCTCGTCTGACTGGTCAGCTGGCGGCAAGATCCTGCTGGTTGAGGATGAGGACATGGTGCGCGTAGTAGCAGAGCGCGCTCTGACCCGCGCCGGTTACCAGATAACCGCGTGTCCCGGCGGTGAAGAAGGGTTGGCGGCAATTGCAGAAGGGGCGGAGTTTGATCTGGTGGTCAGCGATGTTGTGATGCCCGGCATGGACGGTCCCGCAATGGTGCGCGCGATTCGCCAGCAACGCCCCGACATTCCTATACTTTTCATGTCAGGCTATGCCGAGGAGCAATTGCGCAAGGATATCGACATTCCCGACATGCACTTCATCGCCAAACCGTTCAGCGTCTCGTCCATCGGAGACAAGGTCGCAAGCGTGATGCGGGCGGCGAAACAGGAAGAGGCGACCTTCACCCGGCAAGGTTAAGGCCAAGACCAAGCGTAATCCTCGCGCAATCCTATCTGCGCATGAGACATCGCAAACGGTGGAGGGCGCGCCCATTCACCTTGGATAAAGCGGCGCAATGCATCACAGTGTAAACGATGGTTTTGAGGGGACTGAAATGACACGGGCAGTTTATTCGCGCATTTGCGTAACCGGCGGCGCGGCAGGCGCGGTCTCCGCTCTCGCGCTGGTGGCAAGCGCAGCGCTTGCGCAATCGGTTCCGGCTCCCGACGATACAGAGCAGGGCGATCTGTCGGTCACAATCTATAACAGCAACCTCGCGCTGGTGCAGGATGTGCGCCAGCTTGACATTGCCAATGGCGAAAGCCGGATCGAATTTCCCGATGTGTCCGCCCGCATCCGGCCCGAAACGCTCAGCTTCTTTGCGCCGGGCACCACCATCGTCGAGCAGAATTTTGACTATGATCTGCTGACGCCGACCAAGATGATGGAAAAGGCGATAGGCCAGACGGTCACACTTCTGCGCACCAACCCGGCGACGGGCTCGGAAACGCGTGAGCGGGCCAAGGTCCTCTCCACCGCAGGAGGCGTGGTGATCCAGATAGGTGACCGGATAGAGGTGCTGCGCGATGACGGGCTGCCTGTTCGCGTGATCTTTGACCGGGTGCCTCCCAATCTGCGCGCGCGGCCCACGCTTTCGGTGACTCTGGATAGCGAGCGTGCTGGCACACGCTCCGTTTCTCTGCGCTATCTGTCGAGTGGGCTCGGCTGGCAATCTGACTATGTCGCTCTCTATAACGAGAAAGACAATTCGATCGATATGCAGGGCTGGGTCACTCTGACCAACAATTCGGGCACAACCTTTCACAAGGCCGATACGCTTCTGGTGGCTGGCAATCCCAATGGATCGGGCGGACGCAATTTCGGCAATCGAGGGATGACCCGCGCGGGCACCGAAAGCGCGGATCGAGAGCGTTTGGGCGACTTCTATCTCTACCCGATCAGCGGCCGGACCACGATCGCGAACGCCCAGACCAAGCAGGTCGGCTTTCTCGATGTGCAGGGCGTCCCCGCAAAGAAGGTTTATTCGATCGGTGTAGGCTGGCAGCAGAATGACGACACTCCGCGCAACGTCGCGAGTGCCATCAGTTTCTCGTCTTCGCGCGATCAGGGGCTCGGCGATGCTCTGCCCGCCGGCACTGTGCGGTTCTACCAGCGTGACAGTCAGGGTAGCCCGCAGTTCATCGGTGAGAATTCGATCAATCACACACCCATGGGCAGCGAGCTTTCGCTGGAGACCGGTGATGCGTTTGACATTCTGGTCCAGTCCGAAGTCGAGAGCCGTGAGCGCATTACGCAACAGGAATGGGTGAAGAGCGAGCGCTTCCGAGTTTTCGACAAGGATGATGCACTGGTCGCTCGTGGTGAGACGGAGCGATCCAAGAACACCACTTATTTCCGCACCACCATGCGCTACACGATCACCAACGCTAAAAATGAACCGGTTGATGTCGAGCTTACCCAAAACGGCCTTGGCCGGTATTGGTGGGGCTATGATTACCGTGTGGTGAGCGAGGATATCGTCGGCGATCAGCTCAATTATCAGCGTCGCAAATACACCGTTCCCGTTCCTGCCGAAGGGAAGCGGGTGATCCGCGTCACATACGAAACGCGCTGGTAGTTGGTTAGGGGTATCGGGCAGGGAGCGCTGGCAATGCGCATCAGATCGCTTTTGGCGAAAGGCTTTCGGATTGGGGCATGCGGAATTGCGGCGTTGCTTGTAACCACGCCCGCCTCCGCGCAACCTGAACCGGCACGCACGATTGTTGACGCGTCGCCTCCCAGCGATCTCTCCGTCACGATCTATCGCGATCCACAGCGCGGGACCGGTGGTGAACTCAGCCGTGACAATCCCCAGGGCTTTGCGATGATCAGCGAGATTCGGACGGTGACTTTGCCGCAGGGCGAATCCATCATCCGGTTTGAAGGCGTGGCAGAGGGTATGGTCGGCGTCAGCGCGATTGTAACCGGCCTTCCGGGCGGAACGATTGAAAAGAACCGCAATGCCGAACTGCTCTCTCCCGCAGCATTGGTGAACGGCGCGCTCGGCAACCGGGTCACGATTACGCGCACCAATCCCGCGACAGGCACCTCGCAATCGCAACAGGCAATCGTGCGCACCAGAGCCGATGGGGGTCTGGTGCTGCAAACCGATGCCGGCTTTGAAGCGGTGCGATGCGCAGGTCTGCCGGAAAAGCTTACATTTGACGGCGTGCCAAAGGGGCTCTCGGCCAAGCCGGTGTTCTCGGTCAATACGCGCTCTGACACCGGTGGCACATATGAAGTGACGCTGACTTACCTGTCCTGGGGCTTTGACTGGCAGGCGAATTACGTCGCAATGCTGGATGAAGGTCAAATTGGCAGAGACTTCAGGATGCGCTGGTTGAGCTGGTTGACGCTGGTGAATGATAACGGGCAGAGCTTCGATGATGCGCGTCTTCAGATCATCGCTGGTACGCTGAATATCGAAAGCAATTTTCAGCGTCTGTCCGATCCGCCAAGAGCCGCGCCGCTGCGCCTGACCTGCTATCCGATTGGCAGCACGGCAGCGGGTTCACCGATCCCCGTCTTAAGGGAAGAAAGACTGTATGCGCCTGCGCCCTCGCCGATGGCTATGGAGGCGGATATGATCACGGTCACTGCTTCCAGAATACAGAAGCGCAGTAACGAAAGTGCCGGATCTGCGAGGGTTGTCACTGCGGAAGAGGAAAACCTCGGCGACCTCAAACTCTATCGCGTACCCAAGCGGGTCGATGTCTCGGCGAAGGGTATGAAGCAGGTGGCCTTTCTCAACAAGCAGGCGGTGCTTGGACGTTACCTCTATGTCGCTTCGTGCGACCCGTATGAATGGGTGGATGAGATTGACGAACCGCGCTCCTCGGACATCTTGCTGGTTACCAAGAACGAGGAAGGCAAGGGCCTCGGGCTTGCGCTGCCGCAGGGCGAGATGACTGTGTTCGAGCCCACATCACGCGGGCCGCAACTGGCAGCAAGGACAGATTTGCGGGACTTCGCGCGCCGCGAAGATATTGAACTTGAGTTGGGGCAAAGTGCGCGAGTGTTTACCCGGTGCGCCCGGCGTGATGAAAATGACTATGATGACGACGGCAAGAAATGGACCGTGATGACCGCCGAGCTGACCAACGCGAATCCGCATGAGGTCAAAGTGCGAATCGAACTGGGCAGATCGACAGATATCAGTGCAAAATTCCCGCGCAAGAACGTGCGTGTGAAGAATGGTGAGCGGATTGTGGAGGTAACAATCCCGGCCAACTCTACGAGCAAATACCGCTGGAAACTGCGGCCTTCGGGCGCTTCCTAGAGTGTTTCGTCAAAATAATTTCGTTCTACACTTGTTCTAAAAGAACAAATGCAATACAAACCATCGCATCGGAACGGAAAAAGGACGGTTAAAACTCCTTAATCCGCTCTAGGCAACTCAAGGAGGTCATGCGATGGCTACGCAGCTGAAGTTGGTAGAGAAGGAAAAGGACGTGGACCGTCAAAAAGCGCTCGATGCGGCGCTCTCACAGATTGATCGTGCCTTTGGTAAAGGGTCTGCGATGAAGCTCGGCTCGAAAGAGGCGATGCAGATTGAATCGATTTCTACCGGCTCTTTGGGGCTGGATATTGCGCTGGGCATCGGGGGCCTTCCCAAGGGCCGCGTTGTCGAGGTGTATGGACCGGAAAGCTCTGGTAAAACCACACTGGCGCTGCATGTCATTGCCGAGGCTCAGAAAGCGGGCGGCACAGCGGCCTTCGTCGACGCGGAGCATGCGCTGGACCCGGTTTATGCGAAAAAGCTGGGCGTCGATATCGATGAACTGATTGTCTCGCAGCCGGATACGGGTGAACAAGCGCTCGAAATTACTGACACTCTGGTGCGTTCCAACGCGGTTGATGTGTTGGTGGTCGATTCAGTTGCTGCACTTGTTCCACGAGCTGAAATCGAAGGTGAGATGGGCGATTCCCACGTCGGACTTCAGGCCCGCTTGATGTCGCAGTCGCTGCGCAAGCTGACTGGCTCGATCAATCGCTCAAAGTGCATGGTGATCTTCATCAACCAGTTGCGCATGAAAATTGGCGTCATGTACGGCAATCCGGAAACGACGACGGGTGGTAACGCGCTCAAGTTCTACGCTTCGGTCCGCCTCGATATTCGTCGCACAGGCCAGATCAAGGATCGCGATGAAGTAGTCGGCAACTCGACTCGCGTCAAAGTGGTCAAGAACAAGGTGGCGCCGCCCTTCAAGCAGGTCGAATTCGACATCATGTATGGTGAGGGTATTTCGAAGATCGGTGAAATTCTTGATCTCGGGGTCAAGGCTGGCATCGTCGAGAAGTCGGGCAGCTGGTATTCGTATGACAGCGTCCGCATCGGCCAGGGCCGCGAGAATGCCAAGGTCTATCTTAAGGAAAACATGGAGACTTGCGACAAATTGGAAGCTGCTATTCGCGGTAAAACCGATGAAGTCGCCGAGGAAATGATGGCAGGCCCGGACGCGGACTGATCCCATCATTGTCTCAAGCGGGTGATTTGCAATTTTGCGCGAAGCCCGGACACACGGAATACCGGCGTCTGATGCGCTTTCTTGCCAGAGAAAGCTCGCGTTGACGCCGGTTTTTCGTTTCCTGCCAGATAGCACTGTAAGGGTGATTATCAGCGTGCGGGTCCAAATCGCGCCCGGAGTGTTGTGTGAGCGAGACAAATGCACTTTGTATCGTGCCGGTGGCACGGTTCGGCTTGTCGCTTTGGACACGATTGCCTAACTGCATTTCACCATGACTTCGACCAACGATATCCGCCGCTCTTTCCTTGAATTCTTCAAGGCTGCCGATCACAGTGAGGTGCCCAGCGCACCACTTGTGCCGTATAACGATCCCACGCTGATGTTCGTGAATGCCGGGATGGTCCCGTTCAAGAACATGTTTACGGGACTGGAAACCCCGCCTGCACTGCGCGCCACCTCATCGCAGAAATGCGTGCGGGCTGGCGGAAAGCACAATGACCTCGACAATGTCGGTTACACGGCGCGGCACCACACATTCTTCGAGATGCTCGGCAACTTCTCCTTTGGCGACTATTTCAAGGAGCAGGCGATCGAACATGCCTGGACCTTGCTGACCCGCGAATGGGGTATTCCCGCCGAACGCTTGACCGCGACGGTCTATCACACCGACGAAGAAGCTTTCGGCCTCTGGAAGAAAATCGCAGGACTTCCAGAAGAGCGCATCATCCGCATCTCAACCGATGACAATTTCTGGTCGATGGGTGAGACGGGACCGTGCGGGCCGTGCTCAGAGATATTCTACGATCATGGCGATCACATTTTGGGTGGGCCGCCCGGAAGCCCGGACGAGGATGGCGACCGTTTTGTCGAGATCTGGAATCTCGTCTTCATGCAGTTTGACCAGCAGGCCGACGGTACACGGCTCGATCTGCCACGCCCCTCAATCGATACCGGCAGCGGTCTCGAACGGATCGCGGCGGTCATGCAAGGCGTCCACAACAATTACGACACTGATACCTTCAAGGCCTTGATCGGCGCATCGGAGCAGCTGACCGGGGTATCATCCAGTGAAGATACGGTCGCCAGCCACCGCGTGATTGCGGACCATTTGCGCTCGGTCAGTTTCCTGATGGCAGACGGCGTGCTGCCTTCCAATGAGGGGCGCGGCTATGTGCTGCGCCGGATCATGCGCCGCGCGATGCGTCATGCGCATCTGCTGGGCGCGGGTCAGCCACTGATGCACCGCCTCGTGCCAAGCCTCGTCACCGAAATGGGGCAAGCCTATCCTGAACTTGTACGCGGACAGGCGCTGATCGAAGAGGTCCTGCTGCGCGAAGAGACGCAGTTCCGAAAGACGCTCGACAAGGGGTTGAAGCTGCTTGACGAAGCCACCGGAGACATGAGCGCAGGCGGCGAACTGGACGGTGAAACCGCATTTAAACTCTACGATACATACGGTTTCCCCTACGATCTGACCGAAGATGCCCTGCGCGCCCGTGGCATCGGCGTTGATCGCGGTGGTTTCGACACCGCGATGACCCGCCAGAAGGAGGCGGCACGCGCGGCCTGGAAGGGTTCGGGCGAAGCGGCATCAGGTGAAGTCTGGTTCGACATTGCAGAGCGTGAAGGGGCGACCGAGTTCACAGGTTACAGTGCCACCGCTGGCGAAGGCACCGTGGTCGCAATTGTGAAGGATGGCGCCGAGGTTGAACATGCGTCGGCAGGTGATACCGTCACGATCCTCACCAACCAGACCCCGTTTTATGGGACGAGCGGTGGCCAAAACGGCGATACCGGGACAATCCGCTCACCGAATGGCCTCAGCGCCCGCGTCACCGATACAAACAAACCGCTTGGCAGGCTTCATGCTCATCTGTCTGAAATTGACAAAGGCGAGGTTCGCCTGGGCGACAATGTGCAACTCCATGTCGATGATGCGCGCCGCACCGCAATCCGCGCCAATCATTCGGCCACGCACCTTGTTCATGCGGCCCTGCGCAATCGTTTGGGTGACCACGTCACACAAAAAGGCTCAATGGTTGCCGAAGACCGACTGCGTTTCGATTTCTCGCATCCCACCGCGCTGAGCGTGGAGGACATTGCCGCTATCGAGGCTGAGGTGAACGCGGAAATCCGCGCAAACGAGACAGTCTCAACCCGCCTGATGAGCCCCGAAGATGCTGTTGATGCGGGCGCGCTGGCATTGTTTGGCGAGAAGTATGGCGACGAAGTGCGGGTCCTATCGATGGGGCGCCGAGGTGAGGGCGGACGCAATTTCTCGGTCGAGTTGTGCGGCGGCACTCATGTGAATGCGACCGGAGATATCGGTGTCTTCCGCATCATCTCCGAAAGCGCTGTCTCGTCTGGCGTGCGACGGATCGAAGCTTTGACTGGCGAAGCCGCGCGCGAGTGGCTCGTGAATCGTGAAGAGGCACTCAAATCGGCCGCGAGCGCAATAAGGGCAACCCCCGAGGAAGTGCCGGCACGTGTTACAGCCTTGTTGGAAGAGCGCAAACGGCTCGAAAAGGAGCTTGCCGATGCCAAGAAGGCGCTGGCGCTTGGTGGCGGCGGCGGCTCGGGGACGAATGCTGGTGCTGCGGATGAAGCGGTCAATGGCGTGACCTTCAGCGGGCAGGTGATCGAAGGGCTGAGTCCCAAGGAATTGCGGCCATTATTGGATGAGGCGAAGTCGCGGCTCGGCTCTGGGGTTGCGGCGATCATTGCGGTCAATGACGGCAAGGCGGCAATCGCAGCGGCTGTCACCGAAGACCTGGTCGAGCGATTCTCTGCGGTTGATCTGGTGCGTGCCGGGGTAGAGGCACTCGGCGGCAAAGGCGGTGGCGGCAGGCCGGATATGGCGCAGGGAGGTGGTCCTGACGGGTCGCAAGCAGGCGCAGCCATCGAAGCGGTCAAAACCGCAATGGCATGACCGGCGCGCTGGCAAATCGCTGAAATTCAATATTTCGTAACGCGATCGGGCCATTCTTAAGGGCATGCAGTCGCATCCTTGAGGAGGAACAGGCGCGCTGACTGGAACGAGCCTTGTCAAACTTTCAGCGCCTTTGGTCGCGCTCGGCTTCACGGTTGCGGCCCCGGTGGCGGCGCAGGATCGGGCAATGGATATTCCGCCTCCGGCCCCGCCGGCCAGAAGCACAGCCCAGTCAGAAAGCGCTAGCTCTTCTATTGAAGAAGCTGCGCCTTACACGATTTCTGCGCGTGTGGTCGGAGGTGACAGAGAGCTTTGGGTCGGCCGGTTCGCGATGACCCCCTATGGCAATGCCAGCGCACGTTTAGATGTGCAGGACATGGATTCGAATTGCCCGGTCCGGAATGACCGGTTCGCCAGGCGGAGCAACTCTGTAAAGTTGGCAGTTCGGCCCGGCAGGGGGTCTGGCGTGAACCTTTACACCGTCGATGTCAGTTGGACCCGCCCTTCCGAGGATTGTTCACAACAAGGTTCGCGCGCCACCGGTTTTGATGTGCAGGTTGAACTTATCGACAATGAAACCCGCGTGATTGAGGGAGATGGGGGCCTGCGTGTCGAGCTTACGCGCCAGCCTTGATCCGGCTTTCCGGGTCTTTCTGATCGGAGTGTTGACCGCGTCTCTGTTCGTTTCAGCAGAGGCAGGGTTTGCGCAGGATCGCAGCCCGCGTGATCACGACAAACCACGGTCCATTCCGAACTATCATATTCTGACAGACACACCCAGGCGCGATACGGCGGCTCAGAACTTCCATTTTCTGGTGAAAGTGAAGGGCGGGAATCGGCTTTTGGGGGCTGGCGATCTGTGGCTTGGCGAATATGATGGTGCGCGGTTTGAGACGGACCTGCAGGATATCAATCCGACGTGTGGTTTCGAAGATCGTCGACGATCTTCGCGCAACAATAGCCTTGTTCTCTCGCTTCTCCCGGTTGACCTGGTTGATGGCTATCGCTTCCGACTGAAGACCTATTGGACGCATCGCCTGCCACAATGTGATGAGCTGCGAAGCGACATCTCGTGGATCAACATACCGGTTGAGATTGAAGAGGGTGAAACCAAGGCTTTTGATGGCGATTCGGGCCTTGTAGTTGAACTCACCCGTAAAGCATGGACTTCCTGATCAGCTGGCCGCGCGCGACGTTCGCAGTTTTGGTCGCTCTTTGAGCCCGCCTTCCACTTCCAGCCGTTCGCGATATTCGTCCCGCTTTTCATGGATCGAAGCGATAACCGGGCCCATGGCAACACCGATATCGACCAGCACCGCCTCCGACAATTGCAGCGAGCTTTCCAGATTTTCCGGCACGGCATGGCTTGCTCCCGCCCGATACATCGCAGCGGCATGATCGGTGTCACGCGCGCGCGCAACGATGAGAAGTTCGGGGTAAGATGAACGCAGCTGGGTCACGAGCCTTTGTGCAAGCACGGGTTCGTCCATTGTCAGGACAACGGCAGGCGAGTTTTCCACACCCAGGCGGGACAGCGCGTCTCCGCGCGAGGCATCGCCAAATATCGCCCGATACCCTTTGCGCGCGGCGGAACTGATGATGTCGGGATCGGAGTCGACGATGACGTAATGCTGATCATGCCGTTTGAGCATGTCAGCGATCAATTGGCCGACGCGGCCGCCGCCAATGATGATTGTGCGTATTTCGCCTTCATCGTCTTCGGGCAGCTCTGGCGTGTTCTCGACGCGGCGCGCTATCACCCGGCCCAGCTTCGCCAGAAGGGGTGTGACTGTCAGTCCAATCGCCGTGACGATCTGCCAGAATTGTGCCGTTTCCCGGTCGACCACCAGCGCGGTCGTCGCAGCAGCGAGCACGATCAGGGTGGTTTCCGACGGGCTCGCCATCAGTACGCCGGTTTCCGCTGCGGTGCTGCGGCGGGCACCCATCAGGCGTAGCAGGATGCCGGTGATAATCGCTTTGAACACCAGAACGCCAACGACAGCGGCCATCAATTCGGCGAGGTTGGTCCAGACAACAAGCAAGTCGATACTCATGCCGATGGTGATCAGGAAGACACCCAAGGCCAGACCCTTGAAGGGCTCCATAATGCTTTCGACTTCGCCGTGATATTCGGTCTCTGCAATCAGCAGGCCTGCGATCAGGGCGCCCACGATAGGCGAAAGGCCAGTCGCTGCCGTGGCCAGACTGGCCCCGATCACCACCAGCAGGGAAGCGGCGAGGAAGAGTTCGGGACTTTTCGTGCGCGCTGCCTGACTGAACAAGCGGGGCAGCGCGTAACGGCCAAGGATCAGGAGCAGAGCAACGACGACACCGCCCTGCCATAGGGTCGTTACCAGTCCGCTGACACCGTCCGCCTGTGCATTGGGTGCCAGTGCGCCCAGGATGAAGATGATCGGAACAATCATGATGTCCTCGAACAACAGCATCGAGAGCGCTGCTTTGCCTACTTGCGAGCGCGTGCCCGATATCGGGAGCACGATAGCGGTCGAAGAGAATGCGAGCGCAAAGCCGAGCGCCAATGCGCCCGTGCGGTCCATGCCCTGGGCGTAATACAGGAAAGCCGCGCCAGCGCTGCCGATGATGAGCAATTCGAGTGAGCCGAGGCCAAAGACCAGCTTTCGCATTTGCCACAGCCGGTTGAAACTCAGCTCCAGCCCGATCGCAAACAGCAATAGGATGATGCCAAATTCGGCAAAGGGATCAAGCGATTCCGGGTCTGATATGGTGATGTGTCGCAACCATCCCACATCATCGACAAGTGCGCCCAGTCCATAGGGGCCGACAGCGATACCGATCAGGATGAACCCGATAATCGGCGTAATACGGAACCGTGCAAAGACCGGGATGACAATGCCCGCTGCGCCAAGGATGACCAGCGTATCCGACATCACCGGAGAGAAGGAAAGTTCGCCTGCCATTATGTCGCAGACCTAGCGCGGGCTGACCTTAATGTCATCCACCACCGGCGCTTCCCGGACCGAGCGGTTCACTGTTCTGTGTGTCAGTCTCACTACCAAGAGGGTCGGACATGTTGCCAACCCGTTTGTCCCATTCGATGCGGTAGAGATCAAAGCGGCGGTCAGCGAGGTTTTGGACCGTTCCCTCAGCGCGCGCCCATGACAGGTCCGCAAGGTTCACGTCGCTAATTGTGAGCGTTTCAACATTTTCGCTGGATTCCGCCGCAATCCCGTCGCGCGCAAAGGGAAAGTCGCAGGGGGTCAAAATACAGCTTTGCGCGTATTGAATGTCCATGTTGGCGACATTGGGCAGGTTGCCAACATTCCCGCTCATCACGACATAACACTGGTTTTCGATTGCGCGAGCCTGTGCGCAATAACGCACTCGCAGATAGCCTTGGCGCGAGTCCGTACAGAAGGGCACGAAGATGATCCGGGCGCCTTCGTCAACCAGGCGGCGGGCGAGTTCGGGAAACTCGCTGTCATAGCAGATGAGCACTCCGATGGGGCCGCAGTCTGTCGGGATCGCATCGATGCTGTCGCCGCCCTTGATGTTCCACCAATACGCCTCGTTGGGGGTGGGGTGGATCTTCTCTTGCGCGTAGATTGAACCATCGCGCAGGCAGACATAGGCAACATTGTGGATGTCACCGTCCGGCATTCGCGTGGGGTGCGATCCGCCGATGATGTTGATGTTATACGCGAGTGCCATCTCAGAGAGCCGGGTGCGGATTTTCGGTGTGTATTCTGACAGTCGCTCAATCGCTTCCAGAGCGTTCAGTTCCTGCTCTTCGGCGCTGAGCAGCATCAGAGTGAAGAGTTCGGGAAAGACAATGAAGTCGCTTTCATAATCCGCTGCAACATCAACGAAATATTCGACTTGCTTCATGAATTCGTCGAAGTTCGAAACCGCGCGCGCCTGCAACTGGCACGTTGCAATCCGCACGCTTTCGACGTCGCGTGGCATCCGGTGCTTTGGCGGAGCGTCCGCATCGACATAGGGGTTGCGCCATACCATGCGCACCGCGTTGCCGCGTGAGGCTTTGTCTTCGGGCAGATATTTGGGCAGGATACCCTGCGGCTCAAATCCGTTGGCGAGTTGAAAGCGCAGAACCGGGTCGTGAACCTTGTTTGAAAGGATCAGGTCGAGATATTCCTGCGGTGTCTCGGCGCGATTGGTTTTGCGACGCTTCGCTTTTGCATAACCCGGCATGCGCCCGCCGAAGACGATACCAGTCAGGTCAAGACGCTCGGCCAGGGTGCGACGTTCTTCATACAGGCGCCGTCCAATCCGCGATCCGCGGCTTTTGGGATCGACGCACAATTCGTATCCGTATAGCCAGTCACCGGTAGGATCATGGCGCGATCCAAAGCCATTACCGGTTACCTCGTCCCACGTGTGGTCAGACAGCGCAACCCGCTCATCAAGGCGCATCGATGCGCAATAGCCCACAATCTTCCCGTCCAGTTTGGCGACAAAGCATCCGTCTGGATAATTGTTGATCTGGCCGCGGATTTCACCCTGCGTGTAGGCGGGCAGATCATCATAAGCGCGGCGCACCAGATCACCGATGGCGCGCACGTCACGCAGTTTCGCCTGACGCACTTCAAGGCGCGCTTTGGATGATCGGGCGGGGCGGGGGGATTCGGTCATTCGTAGGGTTGGTCCATCTCAAGAAGGAAGGGCGCCCTTCCGATTAAGGAAGACCGCCCATTTACCACGTCATTGTAAGACGCTTGTTCCTGCGGCTTTTGGGCGTCAACCCTGCATTTCTTTTTCAAGATTGGCGACAATTGCCTCAAAGAACTGCTCGGTCGTCAGCCAGTTCTGGCCCGGACCGATCAGCAGGGCGAGATCTTTAGTCATCGAACCCTTTTCCACTGTCTCGATGCACACCCGTTCAAGTGTTTCGGCAAACTTCACCACCTCGGGTGTCTCATCGAACTTTCCGCGATACATCAGGCCGCGCGTCCATGCGAAGATCGATGCGATCGGGTTGGTCGAGGTCGCCTTGCCCTGTTCATGCTGGCGATAGTGGCGGGTAACTGTGCCGTGGGCAGCCTCCGCCTCAACGGTCTTGCCGTCCGGCGTCATCAGAACCGACGTCATCAGGCCAAGCGAGCCAAAGCCCTGGGCCACGGTATCGGACTGCACATCGCCATCATAGTTCTTGCAGGCCCACACAAACTTGCCGCTCCACTTAAGCGCAGATGCGACCATATCATCGATCAGCCGGTGTTCGTAGATAATGCCGGCGGCTTCGAACTTTTCTGCGAACTCCTCTTCGTACACTTCCTGAAACAGATCCTTGAAGCGCCCATCATAGGCTTTCATGATCGTGTTCTTGGTCGAGAGGTAGACCGGCCATTTGCGGTCGAGGCCGTAATTCATCGAAGCGCGTGCGAAGGCGCGGATCGAATCGTCAAGGTTGTACATCGCCATGGCAACCCCCGAGCTTTCAAAGCGATAGACGTCCAGATCAAGGATCGCGCCGTCATCGCCTTCGTAGACGAGGCGCAATTTACCCGGACCCGGGATAAGAGTGTCAGTTGCGCGGTACTGGTCACCAAAGGCGTGACGGCCGACGACGATGGGATCAGTCCAGCCCGGCACAAGGCGCGGCACGTTGTCGATCACGATAGGCTCACGGAATACCACTCCGCCAAGGATGTTGCGAATTGTGCCGTTGGGCGAACGCCACATCTTCTTGAGGTCAAACTCTTCCACGCGCGCTTCGTCAGGAGTGATGGTCGCGCATTTCACGCCGACGCCATATTCCTTGATCGCATTGGCGGCATCAACTGTGATCTGGTCGTCGGTTTCGTCGCGCTTTTCAATCGAGAGATCGTAGTATTTCAGGTCAATATCGAGATAGGGCAGGATCAGTCGTTCGCGGATCCATTGCCAGATGATGCGCGTCATTTCGTCGCCATCCAGCTCGACAACCGGGTTTTTGACCTGAATTTTCTGCATGAGAAGTGTCCCGCCTTCCTTGGGTGGGGCGCACGTGCGGAATGGACCGCGTGCGCCGTTCTTTGATGTATGAAGTTAATCCCTGCGGCGGCTTTAGCAGAGGCGGAGCGGTGTGCAAGCGGGCGCGCGCGGTGTTGCAACGCATTTGCATCTAGGGGATGTGATGTACGCTCACCACGGGACAAATTCTTCAATCAGCGCTGGCGGACTTTCGAGTGATGTCTTCTCGGCACGTGCAATGTAGGGTTTCTCCCGGATGTATTCATCATTCAGCGCACAGCGAAGCATGAAGTCTGCCAGATCGCCGTGGCGAGTGCGCAAGGTGCCCTCGGGCAGATCGTCCATCGCGATACTGTAGTCGCCGGTATGCGGCCGATCCAGTAGCCAACCCGGACGGACCGCAGTCCAATCTATGGTCTCGGTGGTTTCCAGAACTCGCTCCATATCGGCCATTTGCCCAAATATCCGTTTGAGCGACGCCGTTGCGGCTTTGAACCAGGCAGGTGAGGTCACGTCTGGATCGGCAAAGGCGGCTGAAATCACCACCAGCCTTTTTACGTCTGTTTCGCGCATCGCTTTTACGATGTTCAGCGCACCTTCGGTATACAGGGGCGGAGGAGAGGCGAGCGTTTGCGGGTCCCGGCCAAGACCAACGGCAGAGATAACGCAATCGACGTCTTGCATTAGCGGGGCAAGATTGCCTTCAAGTAGATCGGCTTCGTGACGGGTGCAGTTTTCGTGCAGGCCAAAACCGTCGGGAAAGCTACGCTCGGCAATATGGACGTAGTGGCCAGCCTCAAGAGCCTGATTGAGAATTTCGCGGCCGGTATCACCGGTCGCACCGAATAGTAGGATTGTTTGTGTCATGCCTCTTAAACAGGCAGCGCGCGCAATCGCTCCGAAAAAGCGTAATTCATTTTACGAGTGTGAGCGAATTCGGGGAAATGATGGTGGGCGTAGAGAGAGTTGAACTCCCGACCCCTGCGATGTCAACACAGTGCTCTACCACTGAGCTATACGCCCACACTATCATTAAACCGCCTCGGTTTATCCAAAGCGGAGCGGCCCATTAACGTGAAGCTTGGCAGGGTGCAAGCGATTCGCGTTTTGGAGCAAATTTGAAGGACTGGCGCTTAAAGGCTGGCTTCTCGCTGTTCTTCAAACACGCGCTCAACTTCCAGCACAAGATCGCGCAGGTGGAACGGCTTTGACAAGACCTTGGCCTGCGGTTGCTCACGGCTCGCCCGCAAGGAGACAGCGGCAAAGCCTGTGATAAACATCACCTTGGTGCGGGGGCTGATTTCTGCGCAACGCTGAGCCAGTTCGATGCCATCCATTTCCGGCATGACGATGTCAGAGAGCAGCAGATCAAAGTCTTCGCTTTCCAGCAAGGGAATGGCGTCTGTGCCGCGATCTACGGTCTCGACTCGGTAGCCGGCATTGCTGAGGGCACGCGCAAGATAGGCGCGCATGGCTTCTTCGTCTTCGGCGAGCAGGATTCGGGGGGCAGTGCTATTTTCCATGGCCGCTGCCATAGCATGATGCGCTTAAGAAATCCTGTCATGATACCACGTGCCCACATTTGATACGCACGGGCTGGGCGCTGTAAATTCGGGGATAGTGGGGGGCATGGCATTACCCGGGAAATTCACGCGGTCTTTCGCGTTAAGAGTGCTGCGACTTTCGAAGCCGCAAAGCCTTTGACTTGGATGCTAAAAGACGGCAGCAACTCTCATGTGAAATTCACTCGAAAATCCAGATCTGCCAGTATTACGACCGTCGGCTCGAAGCTTCGGGGCGGCGCAAGGGAATTGCCCGCCATCACAACAGATTTGCTTAAGGTAAGCGGCGGCAAAGTCCCGACCGCGCTTGGCCAGGGTGATTGCGGCCCTGCCTTCACACACATCGCGCCGCGCTCAATGCCGATGCCTGTCTTGATCGCGGTGCCGCATGCGGGGCGCGCTTATCCGGGTCATGTGCTTGCTGATTTCCGCGATGAGGATCTTTGCCAACTGAGGCTTGAGGATCGCCATGTCGATGAACTGGGTGTGGCCATTGCGAAAGAGGCGGGGACTGGCCTTCTGGTCGCCCATGCGCCGCGCGCTATGCTGGATCTCAATCGTGCCCATGATGATATCGATTGGGACATGGTTCAGGGTGCAAGGCCCGGAACGTCAGCGGGGCCATCTGTGCCACAGACTCCGATATCGAAACAATCTGGCGGCTCAAATCGCCGTGCACGCAGCGGTCTGGGTCTGGTGCCGCGCAGGCTCCCTGGCTTTGGCGAGATTTGGCGCCAGCCTTTGCCGCGCGAGGAACTGGACGCACGGATCGATCATATCCATCGGCCCTATCACGAATATCTCGAGCATGAGCTGCGTAGGATTCGCGATGAGTGGGGCGCGGCTCTACTGCTTGATCTGCATTCGATGCCGCCTCTGCGGCAGCAACCGGGCCAAAACCGGCCCGCGCAAATCGTCTTGGGGGACAGGTTTGGTGCCTCGTGCCACGCCAGCCTTGTCTCGCGAGCTTTCACCAGTCTGGAGAATTCGCGGATCGAGGCGGCGCATAATCGTCCCTATTCAGGTGGCTATGTGCTGGACCGCCACGCCTCGCCCAGTCGCGGCATACACGCGCTCCAAATAGAGGTGTGCAGAGCAACTTATCTTGATGAGCGGCTGTGCGAGACCACGGATCAGCTTGCGCCGCTGGCGACAACACTGGCCGGGCTTGTACGCGAACTGGGTGCAGCAACCGCGCGTCTGGCCGAAGGAAGCCGCTTGGACGAAGCCGCCGAATAGCGGCTCAGCGTCGCCGTCATCTGCCGGAACCCTGTCAGACATGAAAAAACCACCTCGCGCGGATGTGCACGAGGTGGTCAAGGTTCAGGGAGGTCTGCTCCTGATTTGGGGAGCAGTCGCAGGCGGTTAATGAGGGGGTACCACCTGCCTGATCGAAATAGGAACGGCCGGAGCAGCTTCAAGCCACTCCGGCCGATCAAAAATTTTGCCCTCTAATATCTTAGCTATCGCGCGAGGTGGCAGGGCCAGCCGGCGGCGTAGGCCGATATCCTAGCTGGCTGTACCGTTTGCTTGCGGCATTGGCACCTTGCCCTGAGCCGACTGGCGTTCAAAAATGCGGCGCATCAGGTTCATCGAGAACAGATGCGCGTGGATCAGCATGATCATACCATTCTTGTTCAGCGCTTCCAGCGTGTCCGTCGGCAATTCGCGCAGCTTGTTCTCGTCAACCATTCGAAAGCCGCGATAAACGAAAGGCGTGTCCGGCGTGTCAGAACGCGTGATCGAGATTTCCCCATCCATCAGAATGTCGAGCTTCTTCAGCTCTTCAAGGAAGGCCCGCGTGCGCTGGCCCGACTCTTCGAATTTCTTGCAGAAATCGAGGATACCGTTGGTGAATTCTGTAGGCTTGCCTTCGCCTTCGAACAGGGTTTGGCCCTCATCCTGCTTGCCCACTACGCCGGCTGTGGGGTCAAAGCACAGCGACATATCGTCCGAACCCTGCTGAAGCTTTGCAAGGATGAAGGGATAGCGCCGGATATATGCAGGGACGTATACGTCCGCGACCAGCTTGCCGTCTTCGCCAATAAACGTGTTCACGCCTTCATTCAGGCCGAACAGCGCGATCGGGAGCGGGTTTTCGCCCGCGGTAAACACGATCGGATAATCGCGCTGGGCATCGACGAATTCATCGATCGTCAGCGGAATTGCATGCGTTTCGGCGAGGAAACCTGCGTCGTCAAAAGAGCTGACCTTCCAGTCCCCATGCTCTTTGCTGTTGAGGGGAAGCAGGTCTTTGTAAAACAGCGGAAGTTGCGGCTGCGGCGCGCTGGCCATGAGGTCTCTCCGAAAGTTTGGGGAAAATTCGTGTGGTGCGGTGCCACGGCAAGGGGCTTGCAAAGCATGCTTCGGCCAAGCCCCTTATGACACCGAATGCACGGCGCTTTAGGCGGGATCGCTCCCCGGTGCAAGCCACGTCCAAAGCGACGTGCAAGCCACGCCTAAAAGCGCGTTGAAAAGCCCGGTTCCCAGCGGATTGGCCCAAGCGGATTTGACCTTACTCCTCAGGAACCAGTTTTCCCGGGTTGAGCAAGTTGTCCGGGTCCAGCGCCGCCTTGACCCGCCGCATCATGGAAAGGGCAACCGGGTCACCCAAACGGCCCAACTCCTCAACCTTCATCTGCCCGATGCCATGTTCTGCACTGATTGAACCACCACACTGAGTGACGAGGTCATAGACGCGAGCGCTCACTGCCTTTCCCGGGCCTTCTTCCCATTCGCCTGGAACCGAGCCTGTCGGAGCGATCACGTGGAAATGGACATTACCATCGCCAAGATGCCCGAAGGCGGTGGCGGTTGTCCCGGGGAAGCGTTCTTCGACATCGGGGATCGCAGCCAGAATAAACTCCGGCATCTGCTCCACCGGAACAGAGATATCGTGCTGCATGGCAGGCCCCAGAGCGCGCTCGGCACCCGATATTGAGTCGCGCAGGTGCCAAAATGCCTCGGCTTGCGTTTCGTTTGCGGCGATCACCGCGTCAGAAATCAGATCGCTTTCCAGTGCCTCGGCCAGCACCGCTTCCAATTGGTCCTGCAAAGCCTGCCGATCGTCGCCTGGGGATGTGCACTCAATCAATGCATTCCATGCGTGGCTCTCCGCCAAGGGGGCGCGAGCGTCCGGGTGGTGCGAAAGTACGTTGGAGAGGCAGTGCGCCGGTACCACTTCAAACCCTTCGAGCGTATCGCCCAGCATGCGGTCCGCGCGGCGTAGCAAGGTCCGCGCGGCGGTGATGCTAGGCAGGCCGACCCATGCAGTGATGCGCGATTTCGGGGCGGGCAACAGTCGGAGTGTTGCCGCTGTTACAATGCCAAGAGTGCCTTCGGACCCGATCAGCAACTGTTTGAGATCAAACCCGCGATTGTCTTTCTTCAGCGCAGTAAGGCCATCAAAAATCTGACCATCTGCCAGCACCGCCTCAATACCCAACACCTGCGCGCGCATGGTTCCATAACGCAGCACCTGCGTTCCGCCCGCATTCGTAGAGATGAGCCCGCCGATCGTGGCAGACCCTTTGCCGCCCAAGGTAAGCGGGAAGCGCAGCCCCTCGGCTTCGACTGCATCGTGGAGAGTTTGCAGGATAACGCCAGCCTCGCATACCACTTGTCCCGCATCAGCATCCAGGCGACGGATCGTGTTCATCCGGCGCAGCGACAGAATAATCCCATCGCCGCTCTCATCCGGCGTTGCACCGCCTGCCATGCCGCTATTTCCGCCTTGCGGGACAACCGGAATGCGATGCTTGGCGCATAGCCGCACAAGCTGCGCCACTTCCCGAGTATTGGCCGGTGATGCCAGTCCAAGCGCCCGGCCCGTATACCGTCCGCGCCAGTCGGTTAGCCAAGGCTCGACAAGGTCTGGATCGCAGGTGAAGCCCCTTGGTCCAAGGGTTTGTGCTACCCCATCAATAAAGGCATCAGCTGCGGATAGTGTCATCGTCTTCATCGTTGCACCTATGCCACAAGTCGCGACTGAAACGCCAGTCTGGCATGGTGTTCTTGCACTCGCGATCACGGAAGTTAATTCGCCATTCAAGGAGCCTTGCTAAGCCCCAAGACCGACGAACTCGCGATTTTGGCGGGTACATCCGGAGGGTTTCGACACTTTCATGCTCAGCTTTGCAGAATTTGCTGCGCCTTTTGCGCTCATGCTGCCCTTGCTAGGTACGACTGTGAGCGATCCGGGCACCAGTCCTGCTTCCTCCACAGATCGCGCACGCCTGTCTGAGGAAAGTGCGGACACGCCGAAAAGCATCGGAAAAGGCGCGGTGAAAGCGCCAATACCCCCGCAATCGGTTAGTGCATTTGAACCTTGGCAGAGCGATCTGCGCCTCAACCAGATTCGTATCGAGCGGCGCGTGATCGTGCGCATTGGTCCACAACGCAGCGCAAACCGGCGCAATATGCTGGCCGCATTGCCTCAGCGCGCGCTCAACACGCGGTATAAAGAGCGCAAGACTGATAAGTGTGTTGCCGTAGAGCGGATCGCAGGTGTTCAGACGGGCAGTGGCAATCGATTGCTGTTGTTCATGCAAGATCAGAAAATTCTAAGCATCAATCTGGAAAAAGCGTGCCGGGCTCGTGATTTCTATTCCGGATTTTATGTCGAGCGCGCGGAGGACGGAAAGCTTTGCGTTGATCGTGACAAGTTGCATTCGCGCAATGGCACGCACTGCGAGATTGACCGCATGATGCAGCTCGTGGCGCTGGAAGACTGAACTGGGCTGATAGCTGGTCGGGTGTTGAACGGGACATTCGCCTTTCGTCCTCTCCTCGATTTCTTGACTTTTCGAAGTATTTTGGACAGAGGGAGCACGCTCGGGCTTGGACCTCGGCTCAGCGGACATTCCGGCTTTGAGGCGCACCCAGTTTTGAGACGCAAGAACATGCGGGCCATCTGTCCGCGATTTATCCGGACATTACGCACCATATGACTTTCGCCGATCTCGGCCTTTCACCCGAATTGCTCTCCGCCGTCGAGGACGCAGGCTACACTGAGCCGACCGCGATCCAGGCGCAGGCAATCCCTGCCATTCTGATGATGCGTGACATCATCGGCATCGCTCAGACAGGCACTGGCAAGACTGCCAGCTTTGTTTTGCCGATGATCGATGTGATGGCGTCCGGGCGCCGCCGTGCCCTCATGCCACGCTCGCTTATTCTGGAGCCGACGCGCGAACTCGCCGCGCAGGTGGCCGAGAATTTCGAGAAATACGGCAAGAACCATGACCTCAAAATGGCGTTGCTGATCGGCGGCGTGCAAATGGGCGACCAGCTGAAAACGCTGGACGAGGGCGTTGATGTTCTCATCGCTACGCCGGGCCGCCTGATGGACCTGTTTGAGCGGGGCAAGATACTGCTGAACGGTTGCGAATTGCTCGTGATCGACGAAGCGGACCGGATGCTCGACATGGGCTTTATCCCGGACATCGAATTCATCTGCTCCAAACTGCCCGAAACGCGGCAGACGATGCTGTTCTCGGCCACCATGCCCCCGCCGATTGCAAAGCTGGCAAAGACATTCCTCAACAATCCCAAGCGGATTGAGACAGAGCGCGCGGCGACGACGAACAAGGATATCACCGCGTTCAAGGTGCCTGTGAAAGCGCGGCAAAAGCGTGATACGCTCGAATGGTTGCTCGCCAACGATCAGGTGGAAACCGCGATCATCTTTGCCAACCGCAAGACAACCGTGCGCGATCTGAACAAGCATTTGCAGAAGCGCGGTTTCAAGAGTGGCGAGATTCATGGCGATATCGATCAGGCATCGCGAGTGGCCGAGCTTGACCGGTTCAAGGCTGGTGAAGTCAATATCCTCGTCGCGTCCGATGTGGCCGCTCGCGGGTTGGACATCAAAGGCGTCAGCCACGTGTTTAACTACGATACGCCTTGGCACCCCGATGACTACGTTCACCGGATAGGCCGCACAGGCCGCGCTGGCGCAAAAGGCCGTGCCTTCACTCTGGTTGCCGATGAAGACGCCGAGGCGATCTCGAATGTGGAGAAGCTGACCGGCGCAAAGATCAAGGTGTTCGGGAAGGAAGATGTTCGCGTCGAACTGGCTGATCCGGCTGATAGCGGTGCAAAAACCTCCGAACCGGAACCTGCGCCCGAGGACACAGCGCGCGAAGAACGCAAAGGCCGCTCGCGCGGTCGCAAACGCGATGAAGACAGTGACGCGGCACCGTCCAAGGCCCCGGCCAAGCCGCGGCGTGAACGCGGTCCGCGTACCGAGGACAGGCCCGAGCGGAGCTCCGAGCGCAAGGGGCGCGGTCGCCGCCGTGATCAGGACGATGAAGCGGTTCCGGCAGGTGAGTGGAACGGGCCAAAGCCCGGATTTCTGGACATCGGCTTCAAGGGCTAGGCGGCGCCTGTTGAGCAGGCCTTCTCGAGCAAGTCCGGATGGCATTCCCCAGTGAAAGCGCGCCAGAGCGCCTTGCGGACGCGATTATCCACGCAGTCAGTCTCGCAGGCTTCGCCGTTGCAAGCCTAGTGCTGGTGCACCACGCCTCTAGGCTTGAAGGCTATGCGCTGTTGATCTCCGTGCTGGTCTATGCGGTGACGGCGATCGCTTCGATCGGCATCTCCTTTGCCTATCATCTGCTGCCGCGCCACGATTTGCGCCCTGTCTTGCGGAGATGGGATCACGCGGCAATTTACCTTGTGATTGCCGGCACTTTCACCCCGCTCCTTGTCTTGTCTGGAACGCGGTATGCTTATGTCATTCTGGCGGTGATCTGGGCGTTTTCTGCGGCAGGTGTGGCGTTTAAGGTGCTGACTTCCAATATGGATTCGCGCTGGTCTCTCATATCCTATCTGGGCATGGGGTGGTTTGCCCTGTTCGCATTGCCGACTTTCTGGTCGGAGCTACCGGGAGTTTCAACCACGGCATTTGCAGCCGGCGGTCTGTTCTACACGATTGGAACCATATTCTATGCCCGTAAAGGGATGCGGTTTCGCTACCCGATCTGGCACGGTCTGGGGACGCTGGGCGGCACGTCTTTCTTCGTTGCGATCTGGTTGGCGGTTGCCAGGTGAGCGCTATCCAACCACTGTCACGAAGCTGTCGATGACGCGCTTTGTGCCGACATCCTCGAATTCGATCTCAAGCTTGTTCCCTTCCTGATCGATCACGCAGCCTGTGCCGAATTTGGCATGGCTGACCATTGCGCCGATGCGGATATTCGGGTTGGGCGCTGCGGCAAAGCTTGCAGCGCTGCGGCCTGGTTCGGCCAAGCGTTGCTGTTTCGTTTCGTAGCCCGCTTCAATCGCGCGCCTCCATCCGGGCCCGCGTGTCTGGGTGCGGTCGGGCCGGTCGCGCGCGACATGGGCGAAGGGGTCCTCATTCTCTGACCAGTTGGCCCGCCACAAGGATGCGCCGCCCGACATCGTGCTTTCCTGCTCGATATGGTCCTGCGGCAATTCTTCAATGAAGCGGCTCGGGATGGAACTGGTCCACTGGCCGTAAATGCGACGATTGGCAGCGTGCAGGATGGTGCATTGCCGGCGCGCGCGGGTGATCGCGACATAGGCAAGGCGGCGCTCTTCTTCGAGACTGGCGAGGCCGCCTTCGTCGATCGCGCGCTGGCTGGGAAAGACTCCTTCCTCCCATCCGACGCAAAAGACATTGTCAAATTCCAGTCCTTTGGCCGCATGGATCGTCATGATCGTGACGGTTTCTTCCGAATCGCCGCGATCATTGTCCATCACCAGGCTGACATGTTCGAGAAAGTCGCCTAGCGCCTCATACTCTTCCATCGCCCGCGCGAGTTCGGAGAGGTTTTCGGCCCGGCCAGCGCTCTCTGCCGAACGGTCCTTTGAGAGCATTTCATTATAGCCGCATTCGTCGAGCACAAGCCGAAGCAGGTCCGCCGGTGACATCGCTTCCGCCGCCTCGCGCCAACCGAGAAACTGCCGCATCAACCCGCCAATTGTGTTCGCCGCGCGCTTTGGCAATTCGTCGCTATCCGCCAGTTCCAGGGAGGCCGCGGCCAGCGGCATTCCCGTGCGGCGCGCGTGCTGATGCATCTTCTCCAGCGTCTTTGACCCAAGCCCGCGCTTTGGCTGATTGTAAATCCGCTCAAAGGCCAGATCGTCCTGCGGCTGCGCGATCACCCGGAGATAGGCGAGCGCGTCGCGAATCTCGGCGCGCTCATAAAAGCGGAAACCGCCAATTATCCGGTAATTGATGCCGGTCTGGATGAAGCGGTCTTCAAACTCGCGCGTCTGATATTGCGCGCGCACAAGGATGGCGACCTGATCAAGGCTCGCGCCTTCGCGCTCAAGCCGTTCGATCTCCTCGCCCACGCGCCGTGCTTCTTCGGGGGCGTCCCAGACGCCGATGACGCGCACCTTGTCGCCGCCATCGGCCTGGGTCCATAGCGACTTTTCGTGGCGGGTGGAGTTGACACTTATGAGACCGGATGCGGCACCCAGAATATGCGGAGTGGAGCGGTAATTCTGTTCAAGCCGGACGACATGCGCGCCCGGAAAATCCTTTTCAAACCGCAGGATATTGGCAACCTCGGCGCCCCGCCAGGAATAAATCGACTGGTCATCGTCGCCAACCACGCAGATATTTTTGTGACTTTGCGCCAGCAGCCTGAGCCACAGATACTGGACTGCGTTGGTGTCCTGATACTCATCCACCAGAATATAGCGAAAGCGGCGCTGATAATCCTCCAGCACATCGGTGTGCTTGCGATAAATGTTCAGCATATGCAGCATTAGATCGCCGAAATCGCAGGCATTCAATGCCTTCAACCGGTCCTGATAGGCCTGATAAAACTCTTTCCCGCGACCATTTGCAAACGATTCGTTGTCGACCGCGTCAAGATCATTGGGATTCAGACCACGGTTCTTCCATCCGTCAATCAAGCCCGCCAATTGTCGCGGCGTCCAGCGCTTCTCGTCTTCTTCCTTTTGGATGATCAGCTGTTTCAGCAGCCGGATCTGATCATCAGTGTCGATGATGGTGTAATTGCTTTCCAACCCGACCAGTTCGGCATGGCGGCGCAGCATTTTTGCGCAGATTGAATGGAAGGTGCCCAGCCACGGTATCCCTTCGCTGTTCGGACCAAGATGCGAGCCCACGCGCTCTCGCATTTCGCGCGCGGCCTTGTTGGTAAAGGTCACGCACAGAATCTGGCTGGGATAGGCCCGCCGCGTCGCCACCAGATGCGCCAGCCGCGCTGTCAGCGCCGCAGTCTTGCCCGTGCCAGCGCCCGCCAGCATCAGCACCGGCCCTTCCGTCGTCAGCACCGCCTCTCGCTGCGGCGGGTTCAGCCGCGCAGCATAGGCGGGCACGTGATCGTGCGGGGATGCGGAATGCGCGGGAAGGGAAGCGGGATCAGACATCAGATCAGACAGGGACTCACTGAGAACAGATGGAACATATATAGAACAAAGGCGCAGTCGGCAAGAGCAGGACTGCGCTCGCTACCATAGTGGCACCGCGCGCTCTCAACCACAATCGCATCGCCGCGCTTTCGCCACAGCTCTCGTCAGAACGTGGCGGGCGCGGGCTCTGCATGTGCCGCTCCTATAGCCAGACCGGGCAAAGGCCCGCATATTCCAACTCGTCCGGTTGAGGGGAGAACACAGCCGGATGGGTCGCGTTCGTTCACGCTTGGGAACAAACACTTAAGGAGTATCCCATGCGTATCAGAATTCCCGTACTTGGCCCCTTTGCCGCTCTTGGCCTGCTGGCTATGGCCCCTATGACAGTGGCCGTGCCTGCAGCGGCGCAAAGTGCTGACGAAGCGCAGATGGCCGAATGGTCTGCGGAAAAACAGAGCGCTTACGAAGCATGGCCCGAAGAAACGAAGGCATATTATTGGAAGCTGACGCCTGAACGGCAACAGCTGTTCTGGGGTCTGGCTGACACCGACAAAGTCACTTTGAGCGGCATGTCGGAAGAGGATCAGGAACAGGCATGGGCACGGATCGAGTCGCGCGGCGCCGAGCCTTCGGGTTGATCCTTTCTTTGCCTGAGTGATCAGGTGTGGAGTGTTCCGATTTGGCGGGGGTGGGCGTCTTGTGCGTCTACGCCTCCCGACGCAGCAAGGTAAGCTTGCCCTTGCCAATTCGGCGCTCTGCCTCGATCAAAAGCCCCTTGATCGCGACATCCTCTTTTCCGGCGGTCTCAAGCGATATCCATGTCGCGTCGCCGATCCAGCCCAGCCGCAGCAAGCGGTCCAGCGACACCGCGCCCGCGCCGGTGTTGTAAGGCGGATCAAGCAGGATTAGGTCCAGCGGCTCAGAGCGCGCGCGCAATTGTGTGACCGATCCTGCCTCCACGCGCGTCTGCGATCGCGCATCCAGAGCGGCGATGTTCGCGCGGATAGCATCCAGTGCGGCGCGGTCCTGCTCAACGAACAGGCATTGCGATGCCCCGCGTGACAGCGCTTCAAACCCCAGCGCTCCCGAGCCCGCAAACAAGTCCGCTACCTGCAGTCCCTCAAACGTGCCCAAGCGGCTGGTGAGCATCGAGAAAAGTGTTTCACGGGTCCGGTCTGCGGTTGGGCGGGTTGCGTCACCCTTTGGCGCGACAAGCTTGCGACCGCGCCAATTGCCCGCAATGATTCTCATTGTTTCGCGTCTCGTTTCATCTGGCTGACAAAGCGGTCGAGATCGCCCTTGCGGATGCGGGCGGCCTGTCCGCGCGGCAGGTCTCCGAGCACGAATGGGCCGTACGATGTGCGGATCAGGCGGTTCACTTGCAGGTCGAGATATTCGAGCACGCGGCGCACTTCGCGATTCTTGCCTTCGGTGATCGTCATTTCGATCCAGTGGTTCTTGCTTCCCGAACCGCTGCCGCTGCCGCCCCTCTCAAGGTTTGCATCGATCGAGCCATAGCGCATCCCGTCGATCTCCACCCCTTCGATCAGCGATTCAAGCTGGTCCTGTGACACTTCGCCAAAGGCGCGCGCGCGATAGGTGCGCGGGATGCCAGACGAGGGCAGCTCCATGCGCCGCTTCAACCCGCCATCATTGGTCAACAGCAACAGTCCTTCGGTATTCATATCCAGCCGCCCGATGGGCATCAGGCGCGGCGCATCCTTGGGCAGCGCATTGGCGAGAGCGGCATAGATCGTCGGGCGACCGGCCATATCGCGTTCTGCGGTGATCAGTCCGGTGGGTTTGTGAAAAGCGACGAGCTGGGTGGGTTCCGGCCCCGCCACAGGTTTGCCATCGACGCTTACACCTTTGAGACTGGTGAGAAAGGTGGCGGGCGTCTCCACCACTTTGCCATCCAGCGTGATGCGTTTGTCCGCGATCATGCGCTCGATCTCGCGCCTGCTGGCAACACCGGATCGGGCAAGCAGTTTGGCGATACGGTCGCCTTCGGGGCGGTCAGGCGATTTGGGGGGCTGTGTGGGCATGGGCGGGGCGCTACGCGCTCAGCGGGCAGGCTGCAAGCTAGGCGCGCTGCAAGATGTCCTGCAATATCGCATCAAAACGCGCAATGCCCCCTTCCAGCGTGCCCAGCATCAAGGTGTCCACTGAGCCGCTCTCCAGACCTTGCTGGCCAAGTTCGGCTGCGCGAAAATCCTCGCTTGCAAACACGCCGCCATCCAGCAGTTTCCAGCTGCGCTCCCAGTGATTGCGCGCCTTGTCGGTGGCTGGCGCTTCGGGAATGAGCATGAAGTCCTCGACCAGTGTCAGATTATGGGCCTGCGGCATCAGGACCATGACATTGACGTAATCGGGGCTGGGCACGATCACCGTTCCGGCAACGAGTTGATAGGCGAACGTCACCACGCGGCGCATGGCGGCCATATCGCTCAGGTCGATATCCTCCATCTCCTCTGCGCGGCCCACGGCAGAGCGCAGATGCGGGCCAACTTCATCGCCAGCGGTCACGCCATCCTTGAAGAACGGGCCAATTGTGTTCGCGTGCAGGCGGGTGACATGATAGCTTTCCAGGAAGGCATCCATGATGAGCTTCCAGTTGCCTTTGACCGTGTGGGTTTTGCGCCGGAACAGATGCGCATTCGGCAGTCCGAAAGCCGTAAAGTCCTCGCCCAGCGTTTGCGCATGGGTGAAATCCGCGCCCTTTTCAGGTGTGAACCAGATCAGCCCGCCCGTCTCGCAGGATGGCAGTTCGACAAGGTTATGAGCGCCCTTGTCCAGATCAGGGAACGTCTCGGGCCGGGGCAGGGCAAGCAGCTTTCCATCCAGCCCATATGTCCATGCGTGATAGGGGCAGACGAGGCGCGCGGTGCATTCAGCCTCATCGCCCTCAACCAGGCGCGTGCCACGATGGCGGCAGACATTCAGGAAGACGTGAGCCTCACCCGCCTTGTCCCGTGTGATGAGGAGCGGGCGGCCCGTGCCATCATGCGGCACGGCCATTCCGGGGTCGGGCAGAAGGGCGCTGGGCGCGATAACCTGTGGCAGGCGATCAAACACGGCGGCTTTCTCCGCCGCGAAATGCGCCGGATCGGTGTAGCGGCTGGCTGGCACGTGCGAAATGACATCCGGACGGCGCGCATTGCCTTTGCGCACTTGCTCCGCCAATGCCTGTTGACCGGCTGTTGGCGCGGCGCGATCGGCGCCTGAATGCAAATGTGTTGTGGACGCGTTCATAGCGGCATCCTTATCCCTCTGGCTTATTCCTCCGACAAGACGCTAATGTGCCATGCGGAGCGGCTCAGTGGAAGGATACAGTTTTGGTCGGAGTTGACACGTTAATACTTTTCGGCGTGATCGCAGCAGTGGTCGGCTTGGCATTTGTTGTACCCGCTTTTGAGCCTTACCGCCGAAAGATGCCAATGGTGGCTTTCCTGCTCGGCATTTCCTCAGGCTTTCCGCTGACGCTGTTGTTAGGGACGATGACCTTCTGGCTCAGCAAGGTCGGTATCGATAAATCGACGATTGGTTTCGCGATCGGATTGACGACGCCATACACTCTCAAATTTCTTTGGGCGCCGCTAATTGACAAGACGCGGCTGCCTTTGCTCACCGCCTTGTTCGGCCAACGCCGCGCATGGCTGTATCTGGTTCAGGCGGCGCTTGTGCTCGCCCTTTGGCAATTGGGCACCAGCAACCCTTCCAATGACAACATCGCTCCCTTCGCGATCTGGGCTATTGTCGTTGCGTTCCTATCGGCGACACAGGACATCGTTATCGACGCCTACCGGATTGAAATATTGTCGGACGAGGAAATGGCCCACGGCACGGCGATGAACCAGTTTGGCTATCGGACGGGCAATCTGCTTGCGGGCGCGGGAACGATCTACCTCGCCTCGACCGAGGGATACGATGTCGGCTGGGCGATGGCCTATGGTCTGACCAGCTTTCTCATCCTGCCTGCCGCTCTGGGCGCACTGTGGGCGGGCGCTGGGCGCTACGATCCGTCAAGCGCGCGTGCAGTGGGACAGTCATTCGGCAATTGGCTGATGGAAACGGTGGTCAATCCCTTTCGCGAGTTTCTTGGGCGTAAGGGCGCTGCGCTGATCCTCTTGTTCGTGCTGATCTACAAGGTCGGCGATGCGATGGGCCAGGGGATGCTGAATCCGATGATTGTTGAGCTGGGTTTCACGGATACCGAGTTCATTACGATCAACAAGTTCGTCGGTTTCGGCGCGCTTATTGTTGGCTCTGCTCTGGGTGGTCCGTTCATCGCATGGCTGGGAATGGGGAGGGCGCTCATCATCTCGGGACTGTTGATGATGTTCTCGAACTTCCTGTTCGTTCTGCTCGCCATCGTCGGCCATTCCCCGCTGATGCTGGCAATCGCGGTCGGCACGGAGAATCTGACCAGCGGGATCGGACTGACTGTGTTTGTGACGTATCTGTCGGGCCTGTCCAACCTGGCATACACCGCGACCCAGTTTGCATTGCTCTCCAGCTTTGCCGCTGTCGGACGCACGTGGCTGGCTACGCCGTCGGGCTATCTTGCCGAAAACCTCGGATGGGTTGGTTTCTGGACCTTCACCGTCATTGTGGCGGCGCCGGGAATGCTTTTGCTGTGGCTGCTCTGGCGCAAAGGCTTTGTCGTGGAAAGCGTCAGGCAAACCGATGGGGCGGGTGATGAAGAAGTCGCCGATGACCCGCCCGAGGCAATCAATGTGAAACCCCGCATCGAACCGGGATAGCTCTAGTCCGGAATCTCGTCATTCAGGCGCAGCGCTTCGCCCGCCAGATAGAGCGAGCCTGCGATCAACACCGGCAATCCGTCTTCGGGCAATCGCGCCATGGCCGATTGCAGGTCCGCTGCACCCGTCACATCTGCGCCAAAAGCCTTGACCGGGTGGCTCTCATGGCCTGAAACCGGCACCACCGTGATGCTTTCGCACCACCGGCGCAGCGGGTCGATGATGGCGGCGGGGTTCTTGTTCGCCAGCATCCCGATGACGAGGTGAAAGCGTTCATAGGCCCAGCTGTCCTCCAACGCTTTGCCCGCGCTGGGATTGTGCCCCCCATCGATCCACACCGCGCGCTTCTCGGCGAGGGGGCCAGGCTTGAGCTTCTGATTGCGTGCGGGCCAGTCTGCGGTGCGAATGCCCTCTCGAATCGCATCGGTGGAGACGGGCAGGATGTCCTGATGGCGCAGCATTGCGGTGGCGAGACCGGCGTTCTCCAACTGGTGCGGCCCGACCAGATTGGGCTCGGGCAGCTCCAGTTCGCCTTGCGCATCGGTGTAAACGTGGCGGGTCTTGCCATCCGCTTTGCCGCGAGAATTGGCCCAGCTTTCTCCGCGCAGATGCAGGATCGCCCCGGTCCGCTTTGCTGCAGAAGCGATTTCGCGCTTGGCTTCGATCACTTGGCCAAGAGCGACCAGCGGCACGCCCGATTTGGCAATCCCGACTTTCTCGAACGCGATCCGTGCCATCGGGTCTGTCGGCACGCCCTCTTCGGGGGCCAGCAGGAAGCGTTCATGATCCAAGCCCAGCGCGGCAATTCCGCACACAGCCACGGCTTCGGGTTCCAGCACATTGGTCGCGTCAAAGCGCCCGCCGAGCCCAACCTCGACCACGCAGGCATCGGCGGGCGTTCGGCTGAAAGCGAGGAAAGCGGCGGCGATGGTGACTTCGAAAAAGCTGGGGCCAAGGTTCCCGTCAAGACCCTCCGAGGCATCGAGCACCTCTTTGAGGAGCGCAGCAAGCGCCTTGTCCGAAATCAACTCTCCCGCGATACGAATGCGTTCATTATAGCGCACCAGATGCGGCGATGTGGTGACATGCACACGCTTGCCATCCGCCTCCAGCATCGCCCGCAGGAACGCGCAGGTGGAGCCTTTCCCGTTGGTGCCCGCGACATGAAACACAGGCGGCAGATTGCGATGCGGATTGCCCAGCCGATCCATCAGCGCCCGGATCGTGTCTAGCCCAAAGCGCCCTTGCGGGACGCTTAACTTGCTCAAGCGGTCAAGTTGCGCCTGCACGCGTGGGTCATCGGAAGTGCCGAAATCCATTGTCTAACTGCCTCCCGCCGCAAAGGGAGTTAGGCCGCCCTTCCGGCGCGCGCATCGGGCTGCATATAGTCCAGCACATTGGCCAGCGTCGCTTTCAGATCGCGCCGGTGCACGACCATATCGACCATGCCATGCTTGAACAGATATTCGGCGCGTTGAAAGCCTTCGGGCAGTTGTTCGCGGATCGTGTCCTGGATCACGCGTTGCCCGGCAAAGCCGATCAGCGCGCCCGGCTCGGCAATATGAACATCGCCCAGCATCGCATAGCTCGCCGTGACACCGCCCGTGGTCGGGTCGGTCAGCACGACGATATAAGGCAGGCCTGCATTCTTGAGCCGGCGGGTCATCACAGTGGCGCGTGGCATCTGCATCAGGCTGAGAATGCCTTCCTGCATCCGTGCGCCGCCAGCCGCCGTCACCACGACAAACGCGCATTTGCGCGCCAGAGCCCGTTCGGCCGCAGCGCAGAACGCCATGCCGACGGCCATGCCCATCGACCCGCCCATGAAGGAAAAGTCCTGCACGCCGACGACGGCTGGATGCCCGTCAATCGCGCCTGATCCGACGACAAAGGCATCGTCATGCGGATTGGCTGCGCGCGCCGCTTTCAGGCGGTCGGTGTATTTCTTGGAATCCTTGAACTTCAATGGGTCTTCGGTGACCTGCGGCTGCGGGAGCAATTCAAACCCTTCGTCCAGCAGCAGGTTTAGCCGCGCATCCGCGCCGATGCGGCCATGATGATCGCATTTGTGGCAGACGCTGCCGTTTTCCTCATATTCCGCGACGAACAGCATCTCTTTGCAATTGGGACACTTGATCCACAGGTCCTTCTCGGTGCTCTTCTTCTGCTCGCCAAAGCCCAGCGAATTGCGAACGCGGTTGAACCAGCTCATGATTTTGCCTTCTTCATTGCAGCGACCATGCTTGCGGTGAGGGCCTTTAGCTCAGCCGGAGCCTTCGCGCCATGCTCGCCGACAATATCGACAAAGGCGGAGCCGACGACAACGCCATCCGCGACTGCTGCAATTGCGCCAGCCTGTTCCGGAGTACGCACACCAAAGCCGACCGCGACGGGCAGATCGGTAGCGGCCTTGAGCGCGGCGACCGCTTCTTCGATGGAGCCTTGGGCGGCCTGTTGCAGGCCGGTGATCCCGGCGACGGAGACGTAATAGAGGAACCCGCCGGAGCCATCGAGCACCTGCGGCAAGCGTTTCGCGTCTGTGGTCGGAGTAGCGAGGCGGATGGGGGCAATGCCCTTTGCGCGCAGGGCAGGGCCGAGCGCATCGTCTTCCTCGGGCGGGATATCGACGCAGATGACGCCATCGACGCCCGCCTTGCTGGCGGCATCGGCGAACCATTCCGGCCCGCGGCGGATCATCGGATTGGCATATCCCATCAGGACGAGCGGAATGTCCGGGTGGCGGGCGCGGAAATCGGTCGCGATTTGCAGCACGTCAGCGGTGGTCGTGCCCTTGGCGAGGCTGCGCAGATTCGCACTCTGGATCGCCGGGCCGTCAGCCATCGGATCAGTAAAGGGCATGCCCAGCTCGATAACGTCGGCGCCGCCTTCGACAAGCGCATCAAGGTTGGCAGCGGTGTCGCCATCACCAGCGGTGATGAAGGCGACGAACGCTGCGTGGGGTTTGGTGAAGGCGGAGGAGATACGTGTCATTGCTCGGTTTCTTCAGCGTGTCGCGCGATTGCTAGGAATATCGCTCCAACAATCGGGAGAACAAACAAGAGCGCAAAGAGATTGTGACCAGGAGAATCAGTCGCGAGTTCTAGCGTCAGAGGCCAATCTATTGGATTGAAGCCGTGAGCTCGGATTTTCGCTTGCAGCTCGACAAAAGCGAGACTTCCGACAAGCATTAAAGCCGCACGACTAATAGCGAACGGCCAAGGGCGCGGGGTCAAATCTCCACTCCCAGTTTCTCCACCACTTCGTCGCCCCGGACTTGATCCGGGGCAAGGCTTCTTTGAGCGCAGCGCTCGAAGGAAGCGGGATCCCGGATCAAGTCCGGGATGACGGACACTGTCTCGTCATTGCGAGCGTAGCGGGCCGAAGGCGGCCAAAGGTCAACCAATCCAGTCCTGAGCTGTCTGGATTGCCGCGTCGCCTGCGGCTCCTCGCAATGACGAAGTTGCGGGCTCAAATCTCCACTCCCAGCTTCTCGGCCACGGTGAAGATGTCCTTATCGCCGCGTCCGCACAGATTCATGAGCACGATCTGGTCCTCGCGCATTGCCTTCGCCCGGTCGACCACTGCGTGGATGGCGTGGCTCGGCTCCAACGCCGGGATGATCCCTTCGGTGCGGCAGAGCAGCTGGAACCCTTCGAGCGCTTCGGTGTCGGTCACGGCGGTGTATTCGACGCGGCCTGATTCTTTCAGCCAGGCGTGTTCGGGGCCGATGCCGGGGTAATCGAGCCCTGCGCTGATCGAGTGGCCCTCGGTGATCTGGCCGTCTTCGTCCTGCAGCAGATAGGTCTTGTTGCCGTGGAGCACGCCCGGCGACCCTCCGAGCAGGCTTGCCGCGTGCTCATCGCCCTCGAGACCATGCCCTGCTGCCTCGACCCCGAGCATTGCCACGTCGGTGTCATCAAGGAACGGGTGGAACAGCCCCAGCGCATTCGACCCGCCGCCAATGCAGGCGACCAGCAGGTCGGGCAATCGTCCAGTCCTCGACCGCATTTGCGCGCGCGCCTCGGTGCCGATCACGCTTTGGAAGTTGCGCACCATTTCGGGGTAGGGGTGCGGACCGGCTGCGGTGCCGATGATGTAGAACGTGTCATGCACATTCGCCACCCAATCGCGCAGCCCCTCGTTCATCGCGTCCTTGAGGGTCGCGCCGCCGCTGGTGACGGGGACCACCTCAGCGCCGAGCAGCTTCATGCGGAAGACATTGGGCGACTGCCGCGCAACATCCTCCGCACCCATATATATGACGCAAGGCAGGCCAAACCGTGCGCAGACGGTTGCGGTCGCAACACCGTGCTGACCCGCGCCTGTCTCTGCGATGATGCGCGTCTTGCCCATCCGGATCGCGAGCAGGATTTGCCCGATGCAATTGTTGATCTTATGCGCGCCAGTATGATTTAACTCGTCTCGCTTGAACCAGATTTGCGCGCCTTTTCCCTCTGGCGCATCGCTGCGGACATGGTCGGTCAGCCGCTCGGCGAAATAGAGTGGGGAGGGGCGCCCCACATAATGCTCCAGCAGATCGTCGAATTCGGCCTGAAACGCGGGATCGGCCTGCGCCGCACGGTATTCGCGCTCCAGATCAAGGATCAGCGGCATCAGGGTTTCAGCGACATAACGCCCGCCAAAATCACCGAAATGGCCTCGATCATCTGGCTGCGTGCGGAAAGAATTGGGTGAGTTCATGAAATTCAGCTTTGAAGGGAGGGGTTATGCATCAAGTGCCGCTTTGCAGAAGGCGGTGATTTTGTCCACGTCCTTCACCCCTGGAGCGCTCTCCACTCCTGACGAAACATCGACAAGCCGCGCCCCAGTTGCCGCGATAGCTTCGGCGACATTGTCCGGGTTCAAGCCCCCGGCAAGGCCCCACGCGGTGCGGTGCGGATAGTCTTTGAGTATGTCCCAACCGAAAATCTCACCATTACCGCCGGGCAGGGGGGAGCCTTCGGGCGCGGGCGCATCGAACAGCAGGCAATCCGCCACGCCATCATAGATTGCGCTGTCATCCAGCGAGGCGGTGTCGCGCACTGAAAGCGCCTTCCAGACCTGTGCTTCGCCTTTCGATTTGGCAAGTTCCAGCGCTTCGGGAGGCTCTTTGCCATGAAACTGGATGACGTCCGGGCGGATCAGCTCAATTGCATTGGCCAGCGTCCGTCCGTCAGGGTCCACCACCAGAAGGACGGTCTGCACCCCGATCGGCACAGCGCGCCGCAACCGCGCCGCATCCTCAAGCGAGACATGGCGAGGGCTTGGCTCAAAATGCACAAGGCCCACATGCGTCGCGCCGGCATTGGCGGCGGCGGCGATTTCCTCTGGTCGGGAAAGGCCGCAGATCTTGATCTTGATCGACATGGTTTGCCTATCGGCGATCAATCGTTCTGGATCAACCGGATCAGCGATCCATCGGGATCGACCATGTAAGCAATTGTGATCCCGCTCGCCTCACGACGGGGCAGACTGTAGCGCGGCAGTTCCCGGTCCCTGCACGGCACGTCGCTTGCGTTGAGCTGCGTTATCATCGCGCCGAGATCATCAAGCCTGATGCAACAGCTGAAGCTGCTCTGATAGGGATCGAGGTCAGGGTAGGGGAAGAATTCGAGTACCACGCGATGACCCTGCTCTCCACGGTGCAAGATCATCCAGCCATTGTCGCGATAGCCCGCTTCAAAGCCCAACTGCGCGTAAAATGCTTGTGTCGCGTCAAAATCGCGAGATGGCAGGTTTGGCGTGGCCAGATCGGGCATGGATAGTCAGCCCTATAAAGTCGCTTCAATCGCCCGTGCAGCTGCCACTGGATCATCCGCGCGGCTGATCGGGCGGCCAAGTACAAGCACGCTGGCACCACTGTCCCGGGCTGAGCGCGGGGTGACGACGCGTTTCTGATCGCCGGTGCCGCTGCCTTGCGGGCGCAGGCCGGGGACGACGAAATATCCGTCTTTCCAGCTCTTGTGCACCTTGCCCACTTCCTTGCCCGAACACACGATTCCGTCGAGCCCGGCCGAATGCGCCAGTTCAGCAAGGCGCATCACTTGTGTTTCCGCGCTGCCATAGACGCCGGTTGCGGTAAGATCGCTTGAATCCATGCTGGTGAGGGTCGTCACGGCGACGACCTTGCAGCCCTCTGCGGCGGCTGCCTTGGCATCCTCCATCATCGCCCGCCCGCCGCTGGCATGAACTGTGACGATGGCGGGCTCATACACATGGATTGCCTGCATCGCAGCGGCGACCGTGTTGGGAATGTCGTGGAATTTCAGATCTAGGAAGATCGGCAAACCCATATGCGCAATTTCGTGGACGCCGTGCCCGCCATGCGCGCAAAAGAACTCAAGTCCGAGCTTGACCCCGCCGATATGCGCTTTGACTTTGTTCAACAGTGCCTTGGCAGGCTCAATCTGCGGGACATCGAGCGCGAGAAATATCGGATTGCTCATACGTTGTCTTCGCCCGCCGCAGGTGTGAGAGTGTCCCCAGCTTCTCCCCCTTTATCCTCAGGTTTGTGCGCACTGCTCTCAACAGCTTTTTCCACAGCGGGAGCGTCCGCCGGGTCATGCCGTTTTTGCAGTGCATTTGAGCGGGCGGCGTTTTCAAGGCTGCGAATGCGGCGGTTAAGGCTCCATTTCACGCTGCGGTGATAGGCCCACATCGGCACCAGGCCGAGCATGAAAGCGAGGATGATGACCGCCGGAAGCTTCGTGCTCCAGATGATGTCGCCCCAGATCAGAACCTCGATCGGTTTCCAGTTGAAAAAGGAAAAGGCGAGCAGCCCCACCAGAATAAGAACCCAGATTATGGTGCGCACGATCTGCATGGGTGTTTGTGTCCTTCCCGTTTCTTGTGCCCTTGGACGAACCCTAGGGCATTCGCTTGGGCTTTTCCAATGTCAGCCGAAAACGCGCTCAAAAGATGCCTAGAACACCCGGTCAAAGATCGTGTCGACATGCTTGAAGTGGTAGCCGAGGTCGAACTTTTCCTCTAGCTGCTCGTGTGACAGCGCGGCGGTCACTTCCTCGTCGGCCTTCAGCAGATCGAGCAATTGCAGCGCGCCTGAGCTTTCCCAGACCTTCATCGCGTTGCGCTGGACCAACCGGTAGGCATCCTCGCGGCTGACCCCGGCCTGTGTGAGTGCGAGCAGGACCCGCTGCGAATGCACCAGACCGCCCATGCTATCCATGTTCGCCTGCATGCGTTCGGGATAAACCAACAGCTTCTCGATCACGCCGGTCAAGCGTGCGAGCGAGAAATCGAGCGCGATGGTCGCGTCCGGTCCGATATACCGCTCGACCGAAGAGTGCGAGATATCGCGCTCATGCCATAGCGCCACGTTTTCCAGCGCCGGTATGGCGTAGGAGCGGATCATGCGCGCCTGTCCGGTCAGATTTTCGGTCAGCACCGGATTGCGCTTGTGCGGCATGGCTGAAGAACCCTTTTGGCCGGGCGAGAAATACTCCTCCGCCTCCAGCACTTCGGTGCGCTGCAAATGGCGCACTTCGACGGCAAGCCGCTCGATTGAGCCTGCGATAACAGCAAGCGTCGCGAAATACATTGCGTGCCGGTCGCGCGGGATCACCTGTGTGCTGATCGGCTCCGGCGTCAGGCCAAGCTGCTGCGCGACATGCGCTTCGACGGCAGGATCGATATTGGCAAAAGTCCCCACCGCACCCGACACCGCGCAGGTCGCGATTTCGGCCCTCGCGGCGATGAGGCGCTGTTTGCACCGGTCAAACTCGGCATAGGCCTGCGCCAGCTTCAGCCCGAACGTCACCGGTTCTGCGTGGATACCGTGGCTGCGCCCGATTGTGGGAGTGTATTTGTGTTCCTCGGCACGGGTCTTGATCGCCGCCAGAAGAGCGTCGAGATCGGCCAGAAGGATATCAGAAGCGCGCGCAAGCTGCACAGACAGTGTCGTATCGAGCACATCGGAAGAGGTCATGCCTTGATGCATGAAGCGGGCCTCGTCTCCAACCTGCTCTGCGACCCATGTCAGAAAGGCGATCACGTCATGTTTGGTCACCGCTTCGATTGCGTCGATGGCTTCGACATCGATTTTCGGGTCAGTCGCCCACCAGTCCCACAAAGCCTTGGCGGCTGATTCCGGCACAACGCCAAGGTCAGCCAGCTTTTGTGTCGCATGCGCCTCGATCTCGAACCAGATGCGAAATTTCGCCTCCGGCTCCCACAGGGCGGACATTTCGGAGCGGGCATAACGGGGGACCATTGCGGAGTTTCCTTAAGGCGTGCGTGTTTGGCTGTGCTGGCGGCTATGCGCGAACCATGCCGCTTTGCAAGGGCCGTTTGAGGCCGCGCGGGCCTCTATCCACGTCAGCCGTTAGGTGAAACGGCCTGCGCTGTGTAACTTTGCCGCGGGGCCTCGCGAACAAAGGGGCAGGAGGATAACAGTTATGTCGAGCGCTGCCACACAGCGCGGGGCGAATGCGCCTGCGCGTCTGCAAGAAGAACGCTATTCGCCCTTTGTGCGAGTTACCCTTAGGCGCTGGGCGAAATGGTATTCGGGAAGCACAGAGCTGTTCTGGCCCTTCACCGACATCGTGATCCGGCTGTTCGTAGCGCAGGCCTTCTTTCGTTCTGGGCTTGTGAAAGCAGCCAACTGGGACACAGCTGTCTATCTGGCCGCGAACGAATATCCGGTCACCTGGATGGAGCCCGTCACCGCTGCCAGTGTCGGCCTTACGATTGAGCTGGTAGGGCCGGTCTTGCTGGTGCTGGGCCTGTTCTCTCGCCCTGCGGCGTTGGCGATGGCTGTGCTGACTGCGGTCTCGCAGGCGGTGTATGTTCCGACCACCACCAATCTGATGCTGATCGCGATCCTTGCATGGTATGTCGTCAGCGGTCCGGGAGCGTTCTCGCTCGACCGGATTCTGGCAAGCGGGCTCAAGCAATCCGCGCTGCCATTTGCGCGTCCCGTGATCCTGGCGGGGGAATGGTCGCGTGAGCATCTTGCTCCTCACCTGTTGGCGGCGGTCCGGGTGTGGCTGGGCGTTTCCCTGCTCGCCTTTGCGCATGTGTTTGAGCCTTCGATTGCGCTTGCCACTTGGCTTCCTTCGATGATCTTTGTGGGAATGCCTGCATGGCTTGCAATAGCATTCGCGGTGCTGTTCTTGGTCGGATTTGCTGCAAGCGTCGTATCCTATGCGCTGGTCATCATCATTGGTTTCACCATGGTTGTTGGGGCGCATCCTGATGTGACACTGTACCCCTTTCTGCTGCTCGCCATTTACGAAGCGCGCGGGGCGGGGATACTTTCAATCGACGGCGTGATCGCCCGCTGGATGGAGCGCAACATCCTGTTTGACCGCGATTATGCCGACATTCCTGACACATGGCCGCATATCGTGGTGGTGGGTGCAGGCTTCGGCGGATTGGCTGCAGTCGCGCGGTTGAAACGGCTGCCGGTGCGGGTGACCCTGATTGATAAGCGCAATTATCACCTGTTCCAGCCGCTGCTGTATCAAATCGCCACCGCCACATTAAACCCGGCGGATATCGCAACGCCGATCCGCTCCCTGTTTCGCGCGGACGGGAATGTCCGCGTGCTCAAAGGCGAAGTCACCGGTATCGACAGCGCCAAAAAAGTGATCTCGCTCGCCAGCGGTCAGGCTCTGGCGTTTGACAAGCTGGTGATCGCCACGGGCGCGACGCACAGCTATTTCGGTAAGGATGAATGGGGCGCGTTTGCTCCGGGCCTCAAAACTGTCGAAGACGGCGTGGCGGTGCGCGGGACCATTCTCAACGCATTTGAAAAGGCTGAGGCAAGCGATGATCCCGAGCGTATCAAGCGGCTCTTGACCTTTGTGATCGTCGGCGCAGGCCCCACCGGCGTGGAGCTGGCAGGCGCGATTGCAGAGCTTGCCAAGCTGAATGTGGAGCGGGAATTCCGGACCGTCGATCCAGCCAGCGCGCGTGTGGTGCTGGTCCAGTCTGGCGAACGTATCCTGCCCGAGTTCCCCGAAGAGCTATCGGCCAAAGCGCACGCGTCGCTTGAGGAACTGGGTGTAGAAATCCGCACTGGCGGGCGCGTCACAAACATTGCTGAAACACAGGTGCGGGTCGGCGAAGAGGAACTGATCGAGACCGAAACGGTACTGTGGGCCGCTGGCGTTGCCGCATCGCCTGCGGCCCGATGGCTGGATGCAAAGGCTGACCGATCAGGCCGGGTTGAAGTGAACGACCGGATGCGGGTGATCGGCGCTGATGGCGAAGCGATAAGCGACATTTTCGCCATTGGAGACACTGCGGGCAGTCTTGCATGGGAAGGCAAAGCAGTGCCCGGCTTGGCGCCCGCAGCCAAGCAGGCAGGCGCCTATGTCTCGCGCCTGGTCGAAGCGGAATTGCTGGGCCGCGATTGCCCCGGACCGTTTGTCTACAAGCATCAGGGCAGCCTTGCTACGATTGGTCGCAAGAGTGCGGTTGCGGACTTTGGCGGTTTCAAACTGTCGGGTGCAGCCGCATGGTGGCTGTGGGGGCTGGTCCATGTCGGCTTCCTCACCGGAGCGCGCAATCGCGTGACAGTGATCGTCAATTGGGGCTGGAACTTCTTCGCGCGCCATTCGGGTATCCGCCTCATTACTGAGCGCGGATAGCATCTGGGATCATGGCACGATCAGTTCCGGATCAATCGTGTTGACCACGCGTGTGGCTGCCGAAAGGGTCATGTGGCTGCCGTGCCAGTAATTCAGCTTTCCCTCCTGTATCAGCAGACACCGTCCCTCGGGACACAGCGGTTCTTGCACATCGACATAGTCAAAGCGCGGATTGCGCTCGGCGAGATACTTCAACGCTTCGTTCACGCCGCGCCCTTCCGCAAGGTGGGCGGGATACTCTGACGGGCATGTCGTGTTGATCCACCGCCGACATCGCAGCCAGCCTTCTTCCATCTTTTCGCCCGCAGCCCATGCCGTGGGCGAATTGCCCATAATCACGATGCGGACATCATCGGGCAGGGCGCGTGCAGTCTCCTCCATCGCCTTGATGAGGTTCGACTGCGCGTCCTTGGTTGTGAGGCCCAGTGGCTCATCTGATCCGGGTGTAAACAACAGGCGCTCCCAGCGCTGAGCCCAGATAACTACCGGAATTGAGCGTTCTTGCACCAGTGAGGTAAGCGCTGCGCTATGCTGCGTGCAAGCGTGTGCCGAGGATGCGGAGGACGGTTGGCTGACAATCCCGACGGCTGAGAGGCAGCCGGATCGGGCCAGTAAAGCGCCCCCCAAATCTCCTTGGCCAAAACGCGCCGTGAAGGCATCGTAATACTGCGCCGCGTGGCTGTCTCCATAGAGCACAAACGGGGGCGCCGAGCCTTCCGGGATGATGCGCTGCGCCGATGCATTGGCCGGCTTGAGACCAGCTAGGGTTTGCGCTTCCTGTCCACTGTGCGGCAGCAGCGCTCCGGCATAGGCCGAAAGGCCGATCCCGACCGGCAAACCAAGTGCCATCACACTCGCAGCGATGAGCGTGCCGGATCGGTTGAAGGTTCTTTTTCGCCGGATTGGCCGCTCTATCCACACATAAGAGGCGGCGCCCATCGCGAACGATGCGACCAATCCTGCGATCAACAGCACGATTGGAACCTCCCCAAACCAGATATAGCGCTGAAAGGAGAGGATCGGCTGGTGCCAAAGATAGGTCCCGAATGAGATCTTCCCACAAACGACAAGCGGGCGAAGCGAAAGCGTTTGTGTCACCCATCCTTTCGGCTCGGCGAAAAGGATTACTGCCCCCGAACCAAGGGTCGGCAGCAGGAGCCAGGCGGGCGTTGCGGAATTCTCCGAATTGATCAGAAACAGCCCGGCACCAATCGCCGCCAGACCGACAAAAGCGGCCCATTCCCGAAACCGCCTGCCAATACGCGCGAGAGCCGGAAAAGCCGCAGGCAAGAGCGCACAGGTAGCCCCAAAAGCAAGCTCCCACAGGCGCGTTGGCATGAGGTAAAAACTCGCCAGCGGCCAGAGTGTCGCTGTGCCGACTGCGAGCAGGAAGCTGAACACTCCAACGCCTGCAATTGCGGGCAGCAATGCGGCTGGCTTTACCCGCCAGACCAAAAGCACGAGGAGCGGGAAGAGGATATAGAATTGCTCCTCCACGCCCAATGTCCATGTGTGGATCAGTGGATCATAGCCTGCATCGGTGCTGAAATAGTCCGTGCCTCTCGCAAACAGAATGTTTGAAACAAAGACAGAAGATGCAGCCAATGCCTTGGAAAGCTGAGTAAAGTCCTGCGGCGTCATGATGATCCAGCCTGCGCAGGCGGTCGCAATCAGCATCGCAGCCAGAGCGGGCACAATGCGGCGGACCCGGCGCTCCCAAAAGCGGGGCAGACTGAACGTGCCCTGCGCCAATTGCGAGGCGATGATTGCGGTTATCAGATAACCGCTGATAACGAAGAAGACATCGACCCCGGTAAAGCCGCCGGGGAGCCAGACCAGACCTGTATGATACTGGGCATGATACAGGACCACCGGCACAATCGCGACGGCGCGTAAGCCGTCAATCTCGGGGCGATAGGGAATGACGCGTTGCGCTTCGGCTTCCCGCCCACCCGTTTGAGTCACGCCCATTTCAATCCTGCCCACTTTAATCGCGGCATTCAGACGCGATCATATCAGGCCCTTTGCGCGCAAGCTGACATGGCCTTCACGCCCGATGATCACGTGATCGTGCACCGTCACGCCCATATGGTGCCCGGCTTCCGCAATCTTGCGGGTGATCTGGATATCGGCGCGACTCGGCTCCGGATTGCCACTGGGATGGTTGTGGACAAGGATCATCGCGCTTGCGCCTACGTCCATTGCGCGCCCGATAACCTCGCGCGGGTGGATTGCGGCCTCGTCAATTGATCCCTCGGCATGGTGGTGATCGTCAATCAGGCGGTTCTTGGAATCCAGATACAGCACCCGCACACGCTCTTTGGTCAGATGCGCCATGTCGATAGCGAGATAGTCGAGCAGAGCCTGCCAACTGGCCAGAACGGGTTTCTGCACCACTTCGCTGCGGGCCATTCTGCGCGCGGCCACCGCAACGCTCTTGAGCGCGGCTGCGCTTGTCTCGCCCACACCTTTGACTTGCTGGACTGCGGCGGGATCGGCGTTGAGCACGCCTGCAAGCGATCCGAACCGTTTGATCAGCGCCTTCGCCTGAGGTTTCGTGTCACCCTGCCGCGCGCCGGCGAACAGCAGGTATTCGAGGATCTCGTAATCCGCGAGGGCCTCTACGCCGCCCTTCAGCAATCGTTCGCGCAGGCGGGCGCGGTGGCCTTTGCCTGGATTCTGGCCTGAATTCTGACCAGAAATCTTGCTGGCATTCTGGCTGGCATTTGGCTGCGGCGTATCCATAGGCGCGCCGTCGCCTGAAGCGCGCTCTCCAAAATCGAAACCCTCATCTTTGTCTGACACGCTGGCTTTCTCGGACTGTTGTATGCCAGACCGTCATCTGGCGCATTGTGAAGCGCTTTTGCCTTCTGCTTCATTGCCTTTGCCAATCGATGCGCGCAAGTGTGGCGGTGTTATGGGGTCGGCTGAGCCAGACAATTTGGATAGGGGCGAGAAGGCCCAAAGGTCACTCGCACAGTGGCTGAAGCTGCTGGCTATTGCTGTGCTCATCCTGATTGCGCTGATCGCGGTAACAGCCTGGTTTGCGCGGGAGCGGATCGCGGGCAACCTGATCGACGGCTATCTCGAAGAAAGCGGCCTTGAGGCAACCTACGACATCATCCAGATCGGTCCGCAGCGGCAGGTGATCGAGAATCTGGTGATCGGTGAGGCTGATGCGCCTGATCTGGTCGTGAAGCGGATTGCCATCGATGTGGCTTACGGTTTGGGAGCGCCGCAGATCGGCTCCGCCACTCTTGAAAGTCCGCGGCTTTACGGCAGCTTTAGTGGCGGCAAACTGAGCCTGGGTGCCCTCGATCCGCTGATCTTTGCGGACAGCGAAGAGGCAAGCGGCCTTCCGGCAATCAATGTCACGATCGTTGATGGAGGCGCGCGGCTTGACACCGATTATGGTCCGGTTGGCGCTTTCCTGAAGGGGGAGGGGCGCCTTGATGATGGCTTTGCCGGAAAGCTGGCAGTTACCGCGCCCAACCTCGCAATTGAGGGCTGCGTTGCCCAAACTCTGACGGCCTATGGCGATATCAGGACTTCTGCCGGCGCACCGCACTTTGGCGGGCCGGTCCGGTTGCGCGGCGGCGAATGCGGCGGCGTTGTGCTGGACCGTGCAGATATCGCAGCAGATCTATCGACCGATGCCGGGTTCGAACGATTTGAAGCCCGCCTTGGCCTTAGCGCGGGCGGACTGACCTATTCGGATAACTCGGTCGCAAATGCCTCGGGACAGGCGGATATCGTGTTTCAGGAAAGCGGACTGACGCTGGATCATGATGTGGTGCTGGAGTCGATCACCACGCCTTATGGCAGACTGGCCAGCCTGACCGCAGGTGGCGCCCTGCGCCGCGAAACGGCCTCCGCACGCAGTGACTGGAGAGCACGGATCACCGGGGAAGGCGTTGATTTCTCGCAAGTTCTGGGAGGAGCATTGAAGCAGGCGCGCGCTGGCAGTGACGGGACTTTGCTCGGGCCGCTGCTCGCCAAGCTGGAGCGCAATCTGGGCGCAGCAACGCGTGGCGGAGGTCTGGCTGCTCAGGTGACGTGGCGCGCCTCTGAGGAACAGCAGAGTTTCGTCATTCCCGAAGCAAGCCTGCGCAGCGCCAATGGCGAGAGCGTGGCTGCGCTTTCACGGGTAAGCTGGCTGTCAGGTGGGGGTGCAAGCGGGGCAACAGGGGCGGGACGCCTAACCGGTAATTTCCTGATCGGTGGGACCGGCCTGCCCCAGATAAACGGCCGCATGGAAAGGGGCGGCGACGGCTTTCTGGCCTTGCGCATGGCGATGGCGGAGTACTCCGCCGGGGACAACGCGATAGCTCTGCCGAATTTCTCGGTCCGTCAGGAGCCGGGCGGTTCCTTCCTCTTCAGCGGCGCGCTGACAGCAAGCGGCGCTTTGCCCGGCGGATCGGTC
>JBARXS010000192.1:0-1858 GCA_049647465.1 Erythrobacter sp. | reverse complement strand
GCAGATCGGGCCGCGCGGGGACGGGATGGAAGGCATCGCAATATCGTGTGTGCGAATGCGCAGGATCGGCGGCGAGCAGCTTGTGAATGCGCGTTGTCCCGCTGCGCATATGACCGATGATGATGATCGGGGCCACAATCGGCGTTTCGGGCATATCGGGCCGCTCCAGCCAAACGGCCCCCATGCGAAGACGGTTGCGGATCACCCGCTCAATTTGCCCATGCGCCATCACGCGCCCCAGCGGGGTCAGATCGGCCTCTTCCTGCACCGCGTTGGTCAGGCGCGTGAGCCGTTCGCGAAAATCGGCGACGTCTTCCTTGCTGCGTCCCGCTTTCTCCGCTGCCGCCGCACCATTGCCCAAAGGCTTCGCCGCGCTCTGCCACAGGGTGTCCGCCTCCAGCAGCGGCGGCGGGAGCCACCCTTTGTCCCACGCCTTGGCAAAGAAGCGGTTCGCCGCGTCAACCTGCGGGCTGCGTGCGAGCGGGTGATCGCGCACCGGAGCGCGAGAGGCTGCCATCAGAACATATCGGCCGCATCGCGCAGCTTCGTCAGTCGCGCTGGTCCCACACTGCGCCAGCTGCGCTCCACCCATTCGCCAACATGCGCCCAGTCCACGTCCGGGCGGTTGAGGATCAACCCGATCCAGCCGCTTGCCCCGTAATAGGCGGGCTTGAAATAGACCTGTGGTTGCGCTTCGACGAGGTCCAGCAATTCGTCCATTCCGCTGGTCTTTACCAGCACGGCTATGTGCTCGCTGCCATGGTGCTTTTGCGCGAAGTGGGCGAAAAACTTGCCCGATTTTTCCGTGCCGACGCGAAATCCTGGGGAGCCGTGGCTGTCCTTTGCATGGGTTTCAGGCAGGGCAAGGGCGATGGCGGCGATGCGGGTGTAGAGATAGTCAGGGTCGCTGCCCCGGCTCACGAAGTCGGCGACCGCGCGAGGATACAGCTGGTGCTCGGCGATTTTGACCCGTGCCGCCAGCGTCTCTGGCGTATCGCCCGGTGCAATCGCGACGCGCGCCTGTGCCAGCACTTCGCCAGCGTCGAGTTCGGGTGTGACAACGTGCACGCTGGCCCCTGCATGGCTATCCCCGGCTTCAATCGCGCGGGCATAGGTGTCCAGCCCGCGATATTTCGGGAGCAGCGACGGGTGGATGTTGAGGATTCGGCCCGCCCAGCGCTCAACAAAACCGTCCGACAGGATGCGCATATATCCGGCCAGCACGATGGTCTGCGCGCCGCTTTCGATGACGGCGGCTTCCATTGCGGCGTCGTGGCTCTCGCGGTTGTGGCCTTTGTGCGAATGGGTAAAGGTGGGGATGCCCTCCAACTGCGCCAGCGTAAGGCCCGGTGCATCGGGGATGTTGCTGGCGACCAGCACAATCTCGAACTGGGCATCTTCCAGACGGCTGGCATAGATCAGGGCGGCCATATTGGTGCCGGTGCCAGAGATGAAGATGGCGATCTTTGCTTTGCGCGCTTCAGCTTCGGGCGCGCTCTCAGCCCCACTTTCAGGCCCGTTCTCAGCCATTATGAGTGGCGCTCCAGTCGCCCCGAGCACCCCATGTCCCCTGCGAGCCGCTTACGGTGCAGCCCTTTGCGCCTTCGCGAATTTCTCCGACGCGCACGACAGTTTCGCCTGCTCCGGTCAGTTGTTCAGTGACCGTTTCGACCTCGTCTGCAGCGACTGCCAGCACCATGCCAACCCCGCAATTGAAGGTGCGCGCCATCTCTTCAGGCTCGATCCCGCCTTGCGCTTGCAGGAAAGCCATCAGCCGTGGTTGTGGCCACAGGTCCGCGTCGACATGGGCGTGCGCGCCATCGGGCAGAATGCGAGGCAGATTCTCAAGCAAGCCGCC
>JBARXS010000191.1:0-10633 GCA_049647465.1 Erythrobacter sp. | reverse complement strand
TTCGCGGGCGAGACGGCTGGAGGCCGCTTCAAAGATCTGCCGTTCGGAATAGCTCTGTTCGGGCTGGTCTTCCGGACGGAACAGGTCGCGCGTCACTTCGGCAATCGACACGAGATCACCGGAGTTGATCTTCGCTTCGTATTCCTGCGCGCGGCGCGACCACATGGTGCGCTTGACCTTGGGTTTACCCTTGAGCGTTTCCATCGCCTCTTTCAGCGTCTTGTCCGAAGACAGCTTGCGCATCCCGATCGATTCGACCTTGTTCACTGGGACACGCAGCGTCATGCGCTCTTTTTCAAATCGCAGGACATACAGTTCGAGCTGCATCCCGGCGATTTCCTCGCTCTGAAGCTCGATCACACGGCCAACCCCATGCTTTGGGTAAACAACGTAGTCGCCGACGGTAAAGGCATTAGCGCTCGAAGCCATTCGCATTCCTTTCTTTTTCACTCACCGTGAACACTGGTCGATTGTTGCCTGAGCCTTCCATTATCCGGAAAGCTGCAGTCAAAGCGGTCTAAGTCAGCGCCACCATTCCTGCCGGATGCAGGGACAGAACCGCTGGTCTGTAAACCATCGCCGATGTCGCTTTTGGTGAGGAACCTTTCTGATTGTCTCGCCGCGCGCCGATCTCTCTCAGCGCGGTCGCAGCATTATATAACACAATCGCAACAAAATTGCGAGTCGCATGTGTTGCGCTGCGGCATCAGGTGTTGCGCCTCTTCGATAGTGGCACAAAATCGGTGGTTAAAAGTGAGGAGTCAGTCGCCTTCGCCGGGCTCAGGGCTGAAGTACTTTTCAAACTTGCCAGGCTGTCCCTTGAAGTCGTCCGCGTCGGCGGGCGGTTCTTTCTGACTCGTGATGTTTGGCCATTCGGCGGAGAACTTGGTGTTGAGCTCAAGCCACTTTTCGAGGCCGTCTTCGGTGTCAGGCAGGATTGCTTCGGCTGGACACTCGGGCTCGCACACACCGCAATCGATGCACTCGCTGGGGTTGATCACCAGCATGTTGTCGCCCTCGTAAAAACAGTCGACCGGACATACTTCGACGCAGTCGGTGTATTTGCATTTGATGCAGTCATCGGTGACGACGTAAGTCATAGTCTGGCTTTCATCTCGGTTTGAAACGTAAGGGAATTCAAGCCGCGCTGCTATGGCGATTTGTGCAGCGCGGTCAAGTTAGCAAAAGGGCGAAAATCAATTGCGTTCATGCTCTTTGTAAAAGGACTTGGCCAAGGCTGGAGAGGCACGTCTGTTTGGCAAAGACAGCACTTCGACAACCCGGATATCGTCCCCGATGCACAGTGTCAGAACATCACCGATAGCCACATTCTCGCTGGGCCGCCGCACATGTTTTCTATTGCGCCGTAAAGCGCGTGATTCGATCATGGCGCGGGCGATGGAGCGGGTGCGGGCAAAGCGAAGGTAAACGAGCAGGCGGTCAAGCCGCATGCAGGTGCCATCGCATTCGCTCATCCGCCCAGCAGGTCCGCGAGTCCATCGAAGGCGCCGCCGCTGCGGGCTGGGCCTGTGTCCGGGCGTTTATCGGGCTTTCGGCCCGCGCCCTTGCTGCCTCTTTTCGAGCTGTCCTTGCCGCGTTTTTGTCCTTCAGTATTGTGGCTCTTGGCCTTGCCGCCCTTACTATGCGGATGTCCCCGCCTTTTACCCTGACGCTCACCGGGCCGCTTGGCATCAGGTCGCTTTGGCCGCCAAGTCCAGAAATCGGGCAAGATCGGGCCAGCTGCACCCTCAGGCAGGGCGCGGGGGCTTTGCAGGCGAAAACCGGCGCTTCCCAGCAGGCGGCGCGCATTTTCGACTTCCAGCCCGATGGAGACAGGCAGCGCCAGATCGAGTTGGAATTTCGCAAAGCGAGGCTTGCGGGCCTGAGGTACACTTTTCTCACTGCTATTCGCGGCATCATCGGCTTTGCTGGTTCCAGCCGGAGCGGCTTCAACCTTCTTCGGTTCTTCTGCCGCCTTTGCGCGCGCATCGAAGGCGGCCCGCAAAATCTTCTCCGCCAGATCGACTCTGATCGCCTGACTGCCCGCGCGGCGATAGCCCGAGGGCAGGTGCCGCATCTCGCCAATCACGGGCAGCATCGCTGCCTCCAACGGGCCTTTATCGAGGCCCAGCGCATGCAAGAGGCGGCGCGGCGCGGGCTTCAGGAGCGGCGCAGCAAAGATATCGAGCGCGCCGAACGTGACGCCCAGCTTGCGCAGGAAGGGCCGCATTTCCTTGGGCAGATTTTCAAGACCAGCTTTCTCCCGGCTGATCACGCCGCGCGCATCAATCAGCGTAATCAGCAAAGCGCGCGCCTGGCTCCCCGCTTCGGGATCGCGCGCGGCATCTGCCAGTTTGCGCAAGGGTGCCAGCGGCTCCAATTGCGAGGCGACCCACGCCGTCAGTCCCTCTTCCAGCTTCGCGCGCGAGACATCGGGCAAAGGCGAGGCTTCGCGTTTCAATTCTATGCGCGGAGTTGAAAAATCGTCGGGCATCGTGATTTCAGCCAGGCGGCGACCTTGCCAACAAATCGCCCCGGAAGAGATTTCCAGCTCCGTCAGACCTTCACCCAGCAGCCACTGCGCCCGTCGCGCCAGAATTCCGGGAAGCGCTTTTTCACCCGCAGCCAGCAACATCTTGCGATCCGCCAGTGTCGCATCGGGATCAACCGCAAAACGGAACCCGTCGAGCCGCCCGATAGGCTCCCCCTCAACGGTCATGCGGCCATCATCTTCCAGCGTGACGGGCAGGGCACCTGCATCCTGTCCCAGCGATTTCATCAAGATCGTCGTCCTTCGATTCACAAACCGTTCGGTCAAACGCGCATGCAGCGCGTCCGACAGCTTCGCCTCGACCGCGCGGGCTCGCGCTGCCATTTCATCACGCGCCAGCACCCAGTCGGGGCGTTGGCAGATATAGGCCCAGGATCGGATCGCGGCTATCCTTCCCTGCAAAGTATCAATGTCACCGCCCGTCCGGTCCAGCTCCGCGATGCGCGCTGCGACAAAATCTGCCCCAATATAGCCGCCTTGCAAGTCTTCCCACAGCCGCGCAACAAAGCGCGAATGCGGATCAACGCCGATCTGCCGGAAATCAGGCAGGCAGCACACCTCCCAGAACCGCCGAACCGATCCCGATCCGCGCACACTGTCTGCCAGAGGTTCGCTGGCAAGGCGTTTAAGCACTGCCAGATCAATCGCCGGCGGTGCCGCTTTCAGCACATCGTGGCGTGGGCGGTGCTCCAAATCGCCGATCAGGACTTTGAGGGTGTCAAAACGCGGCTCTGCCTCGCGCCAGTGCAGTTTTGTAAGCGGCGCGAACTTGTGCTCTTCAATCGCGAAGATCTCTTCATCGGAAAATTCAAGCGGCGCGCCCGAGCGTGTGCCTCCCCCGGTCAGCGTGCCAAAGCTGCCATCGCGCTGGTGCCTCCCCGCGCGCCCTGCAATCTGTGCCATCTCCGCAGGCATCAATCGGCGTTTGCGCGTGCCGTCGAATTTGGAAAGCGCAGCAAATGCCACGTGGTTCAGATCAAGGTTCAGCCCCATCCCGATCGCATCGGTGGCGACGATATAATCCACCTCGCCATTCTGGAACAGCTCGACCTGTTTGTTGCGCGTCTCGGGAGAGAGCGCGCCCATCACCACCGCAGCCCCTCCGCGAAAGCGGCGCAGAGCTTCAGCCATCGCGTAAACCTGCTCGATCGAGAAAGCGACAACCGCACTGCGCGGGGGCAGGCGCGACAATTTGGTCTGGCCCGCATGGGTGAGCGTGGAAAAGCGCGGGCGCTCCACCAGTTCTGCGCGCGGGATCAGAGCTTTGACCAAGGGCTCCAGTGTGGCGGACCCCAGGATCATCGTTTCTTCGCGGCCCCGCGCATTCAGCAGGCGATCTGTGAAGATATGCCCGCGCTCCGGGTCGGCACCAATCTGCGCTTCGTCCAGAGCCACGAACGCATGGCCGCCGCCAAGCCGGTCCATTGCTTCGGCTGTGCAGCAGAAATAGCGCGCATTGGGCGGCTCGATCCGCTCTTCTCCGGTGATCAGAGCAACCTGATCGTCGCCTTTGATCGCGCGCACCCTGTCATAGACTTCACGCGCCAACAGCCGTAGCGGAAACCCCATCATCCCGCTCGAATGCGCGCACATCCGCTCAATCGCGAGATGCGTCTTGCCCGTGTTCGTAGGGCCGAGAACCGCGCGCACTTGCCCGGTGTCGCCCGAGCGACTGGCGCTTGCGCGGCCATTTGCGTGGCCATTTACGGGAAGGTTGGACCGGAGGTTGGAAAGATTGGAGAGTGTCACGATTCAAACTGTGTCAGGCTTGGCCAACGGGGGCAACAGGTGCGCGCTCACCATTGCCAAAACCAAGGGAAACACCTTATCGCAGCGCAGACTCGGCTGATCGCGATTTAAGGGCATGTTTACTATAATGCGGCAAGGTTTTGCGTCAGAGGAACGCTGGCTCGAAAAGCCGGATTGAAGAGCAGGAACCTGTGGACCAAGTGCGCGACATCCCCAAAGGCGAATCCGATCGCAACTTTCCGGACGAAGCACCGGAAAGCTCCGATGCTATCGCGCCGGGCGACTTTGCGGGGTATTTCCAGAATTCCCGCCGCGCTGCCGAACCTCTCCAGCCCAGTAAGGCTCGCCGCCAGGTGCTGTCTCGCGTGCGCCACTTCAGTGACCGGTATGATGAATGGAAGCTGGGGGTCAGCACCTGGTTCGACCGGATGGACATTGCGCCTGACCTTGCCGAGAATATCGGCAGCCCGCGCTGGTTTCGCGGGCTGGTGACGATGGTGGGACTGGGTGCGGTTGCGCTGATGCTCTGGCCCGATCTCACCCCGCTCGAAGCGCGCACCGCTGTCCCCCAGGACCCGGCGATCCAGCAGGAATATCGCGCATACGCCATCACCCCGCTGGCCCTGGGCGCGGACACCGGGAAGCGTATGGGGCCGACCGATGCTGTCATCCCGCTCAAAAACGCGCCGGAACGGCCGCGCATTGAGATGATCGCAACCCTCGCGCCCGGCGACAGCTTTGCCAGCATGCTGCGCCGCGCCGGAGCCGCGCCAAGCGACATCAGCCGGGTAAGCGAGCTGGTGGCTCAGGCTGTTCCGCTTGGTGAGATTGAACCGGGGACAAAGATGGATATTGTGCTGGGCCGCCGTCCCGGCGAAGGCGAGCGCCGCCCAATCGATGCCCTGTCTTTCCGTGCGCGGTTCGATCTTCAGCTTAAGGTTGATCGCGAAGGCCGCGATGAATTCGGTAATCCGGTGGGCGCGCTGGCATTGGAGCGGAATGTGATCCGCGTCGATGAAACACCCCTTCGCGTGCGCGGCAAAGTCGGGTCGAGCCTGTACCGCTCCATGCGCGCTGCCGGTGTGCCGGCCAGTGCGGTGCAGGATTACCTCAAGGTTCTCGACGCCCAGATCGATATGGATCGCGAAGTGCGCGGCTCCGATGAATTCGACATCATCCTTGCCTATCGCCGCGCCGCGACCGGAGAGCGTCAGGCGGGCAAATTGCTCTATGCCGGGGTGGAGCGCGACGGAAAGGCCCGCACGCAAATGATGCGCTGGGGCAGCGAGGGACAGTTTTACGAAGCCTCCGGCGTGGGCGAGCAGCGCACGGGCCTTGCACGGCCTGTTCCCGGCGCGATCTCTTCGGCCTATGGGATGCGCCGTCACCCGATCCTTGGTTATCGCCGGATGCATGCGGGCATGGACTTTCGCGCCCGTCGCGGCACGCCGATTGTGGCGGTCAGCGAGGGCCGCGTGATTTCCGCGGGGCGTGCGGGCGGCTGCGGGATCGCGGTCAAGATTCAGCACGGCGGCAATCTCCAAACCCGTTACTGCCATATGAGCCGCATGGCCGTGCGCAGCGGGGCCAATGTGCGCCGCGGGCAGGTGATCGGCTATGTCGGATCAACCGGCCTCTCCACCGGGCCACATCTGCACTATGAAATGTATCGCAACGGCCGCTCTATCAATCCGGCCAGCGTGAAGTTTGTGACCCGCGCGGTGCTTTCCGGCACTGAACTGCTTGATTTCCAGCGCCAGTTGATCACGCTGAAGGACATCGAAGTTGGCGCAGCGCTGCAAGACCTTGAGCCGATGCGTGACGAGATTGAAGAGCCCAAGCGCGAGATCGAAAAGATCGGTGTGACCGCGCTGGCTCGCTGAGGTCTCGGCCAACCTCGTGATTGCATGGCCAACCGCTTTACGGCAAACACTGCCTGCATGAATGGACGCTATCCCAACACCCGCCTGCGCCGCACCCGTGCGACCGCCTGGAGCCGCGCACTGCATCGCGAAACACTGCTCACGCCGGCTGACCTCATCTGGCCGCTCTTCATAACCGAAGGCAAGGGTGTTGAGGAACCGATTGCCAGCCTGCCCGGTGTCTCGCGCTGGTCAGTTGACGGCATTGTTGCGCGGGCAAAGGAAGCGGTGTCGCTGGGTGTGCCGGTTGTTGCGCTGTTCCCCAATACGCAACCAGAGAAACGCTCCGATGACGGGGGCGAAGCGCTCAATCCCGACAATCTGATGTGCCGCGCCATTCGCGCCATCAAAGACGCATGCGGCGATGATATCGGCGTGCTCACCGACGTGGCACTCGATCCCTACACCGCGCACGGGCAGGACGGTCTGCTCAATGACAAGGGCTATGTCACCAACGACGCGACCGTCGCCGTGCTGGTCGACCAGGCGATCAATCAGGCCGAGGCTGGCGCGGACATCATCGCCCCGTCCGATATGATGGACGGACGCATCGGCGCGATCCGCATGGCGCTGGAAATGGGCGAGCACCACAATGTCCAGATCATGAGCTATGCCGCCAAATATGCGAGCGCGTTTTACGGACCGTTCCGCGATGCCGTGGGATCAGGCGGCCTGCTGAAGGGTGACAAGAAAAGCTATCAGATGGATCCGGCTAACGGCGACGAAGCCATGCGCGAGGTCGAACTGGACATTGCCGAGGGTGCGGACAGCGTCATGGTCAAGCCCGGCCTCGCCTATCTCGACATTATATACCGCGTGCGTCAGGCTTTCGACGTGCCGGTCTTCGCATATCAGGTGAGCGGCGAATATGCGATGATCGAAGCAGCGCAGAGCGTGGGTGCAGGGGATCGCGACGCGCTGGTGATGGAAAAATTGCTGGCCTTCAAACGCGCCGGAGCGAGCGGTATCCTGACCTATCACGCGCCGCTCGCTGCGCGCCTCCTCAATGGCTGAACCGTTTCACCATGAGACCGAGCGTCTGATCCTGCGCGATTGGCGCGAGGAGGACTGGGCGCCGTTCTGGGAGGGGACCAACACGCCCGCCGTGATGCAATGGCTTGGCGGGGTCGCCGATGAAGCGGCCAAAGCCGCCGCGCGTGCCCGGCTGGAGGGATATCAGCGCGATTTCGGTCACACATTCTGGCCTATCGAGCGCAAGGAGGACGGCGCAATCCTCGGCTTTTGCGGGCTGAAACGCTGCACTGATGAAAACGGCCCGTTCGGCATGATGGAGGCGGGCTGGCGGCTGCGCGAGGATGCATGGGGCCAAGGCTATGCCAGGGAAGCCGCGACCGCGACGCTCAATCTGGCGTTTGACCGCTTTGCTGCCGACGAAGTGATCGCGATGACGCTGGAAGGCAATAAAGGCAGTTGGGGACTGATGATCCGGTTTGGAATGGAACGTCGGCCCGACCTCGATTTTCCCGAGACGATGTGGTCGCAGGATCATGGCCCGGTCATCGTCTATTCCATCACTCGTGAAGCGTGGACGAATCGGCATGACTGATATCGCACCCAGTGTAACAGGCGACATAGTGCTTGAGACGCAGCGGCTGATCCTGCGCAAGATCACCGAGGGCGACGCCGTGTTGCAGAATCGCATCCTCAACACGCCCAATACGATGGCGCGGCTTGGCGGGGTGAAGGAACTCCACGAGATCGAGGCCAAGCATGCCAAGGTCATGGCGAGCTTTGCCAAGCACGGTTTCGGCTTCATGATGATGATCGAAAAAGAGACCGGTGATCTGGTGGGTCACGCCGGGATGAAAGTGGTCGACAATCCGCTCGCGCCGAATGTCGGCGATCATGAAATCGGCTGGCTGGTGCGCGAGGATCGCTGGCGGCGTGGATACGCCTACGAAGCGATGGTGGCGGTGATCGACTGGGCCTTTACCCGGCACGAAGTGCCTTTCCTTGTCGCGCTCACCAGCCCGAGCAATGTCGGCAGCTGGAAGTTGATGGAAAAACTCGGCATGAAGCGGCGCGAGGATCTCGACTTCGAAGACCCGGCCTATCCGCCAGAGGATAATCCGACGATCCAGTATTCGATAACGCGGCAGCAATGGGAGAACCGCGCATGACCACTCACCCCGGCGTCCATATCATCCCGATCCACAGGAAAGCGCCAAAGATCCACGAATCCGCCTTTATCGCGCCGGGCTGCTCCATCATCGGCGATGTGGAGATCGGTGCGGGCTCCTCGATCTGGTACAATTGTGTTTTGCGCGCCGATGTCGCCCCGATCCGCATTGGCGAGCGGACCAATGTGCAGGACGGATCGGTGCTGCATTGCGACGGACCCAGCCCGACCTATCCCGACGGATGCCCGCTGATAATTGGCGATGACGTGCTGATCGGCCACATGGCGATGGTGCATGGCTGCACGATCGAGACGCGCGGCTTTGTGGGTCTGGGCGCGATTGCGATGAACAAATCGGTGATCGGCGCGGATGCCATGCTGGGGGCAGGTGCCATGCTGACCGAGCGCAAGGTGATGGGCGCGCGGGAGCTGTGGGCGGGCCGCCCGGCAAAGCTGCTGCGCGAACTGCCCGAGGCCGCGATTGCGGGAATGCGGCTGGGCACCGCGCATTATGCCGAGAACGCCAAACACCACGCGGCGGCGGTGGAGGCGGCGGTTTTGGCCGCTGGCTGACAGGGTGGATCGAGCGATCAAAATTGACACACCTGACACCGTGTCAAGTGCGGTTTTGCCGCTTAAGCTTCTGCGATAATTGCGATTATCGGGCAATGGCAAAGTTGACACTATGCGGCGGGAATGGCTGCTGACGATTTCAAAGAACCCGTTGGCCATGGCACGAAGCGGCTTCTGTAGGAAAGTGGTGCGGGGAAGTGATCAGCGTGCGGTATCACCCGGTTGGCGGATATAGCGGAACATGTGCGGCACGAAATCCGCTTTGCCAACTTCCAGTCCCTCTTTTCGCAGAATTGAATAGGCAGTCAGCGTGTGGAAGTAGAATTGCGGAACCGCCCAGTCGCGAACATATTCCGCCGTCGTCATGTCAAAGGTCATGCCGTTGGGAAGGGCCAGTTCCATAGCCGCATCGTCGGCGACAAAGTCGAGCACGGCCCACTCCTCCAATTGCTTGAGTGTTAAATCGATGCGGCTTTGCGCCTCGGCCAGGGTAGCAGGGTCTTCCTCGTCTGAGGTGAAGTCGATCCCCGCGACCCGTTCCATTGCTTCGCCAACCATGTTGCAAAGGAAGCGAACCTGAGTGCTGAGCGGGTGCATGTCCTCTGCAAGACGCGCCTGCATCATGGCATCGCCTCGCGGATCGGCGGCGGCTTTGGCTAGCAAGCCCGAGAGCGTACCAAGCATATTGCGATGGGTAGGAACGATCAGTGATTTGGAGTTCAATGTGCATGTCATGGCTTTTCTCCCGCTATGTGTTGCCGCCAGCCTACCAAGAAAGTTGCGATTTGCAACCTAATCCCGGATCAGCGCGCGCAGATTCTCGATCCGGTCCGCCTCGTGCACCGGTTTGTCCCAGCGGATGCGGTGGATGCGGGGGAACCGCATGGCTAACCCGCTTTTGTGGCGTTTGGATGTGTGGACGCTGTCGAATGCGACCTCGAATACCAGCGTGCGCTCAACCTCGCGCACGGGGCCAAAGCGGTTCAGCGTGGTCTGGCGCACCAGTTTGTCGAGCTTTTTCAGTTCCGCATCGGTAAATCCGGAATAGGCCTTGCCCACCGGCAGCAATTCCGCGCCCCCCTGGTCTGGAGAGGCGTCAGGATCACCGTCCCAGCAGCCAAACGTGTAGTCGGAATAGAAACTGGAGCGTTTCCCGCTGCCGCGTTGCGCATACATCAGCACGCAATCAATCAGCAGCGGATCACGCTTCCATTTGTACCACAGCCCGACCTTGCGGCCCGGAATATAGGCGCTGTCGCGGCGTTTGAGCATCAGGCCCTCGATCGCATCGTCGCGGGTGCCTTCGCGGATTTGCGCCAGATGCTCGAAATTGTCCGCCTCGACCAGGCCGGACAGGTCAAAATGGCTGTCGGGCAGGCGCTCCATCAGCGCCTCGAGTCGGGCGCGGCGGGCCTCCCATACGCTTTCGCGCAAGTCTTCGCCTTCAATCAGCAGCGCATCATACAGCCGCACGAAAGCGGGCGCTTCGGCCAGCATTTTCTTGCTGACTGTCTTTCGCCCCAGCCTTTGCTGCAGCGCGTTGAAACTCGCCGCGCCGCCTGTCTCGCCCCCTTGGGCCGTGCCGCGCACCAGCAATTCGCCATCGACCACCGCGTCCAGCGGCAATTTATCGAGCAGCTCGGGGAAGGTCGCGGAAATATCATCGCCAGATCGCGAATAAAGCCGCGTCTGCGGCAC
>JBARXS010000190.1:0-1760 GCA_049647465.1 Erythrobacter sp. | reverse complement strand
TTTGATCTCACGAGGCCAGACGTAAGTGAGGCGCGGATCGATGCGCTCAGCTTGAGTACGAAGAAAGGCAAGATTGTGATTATGGGGGGTGTAGAAAGTGCACACGAGCAAGATGCAGTGGTAGAGGCGCTCTGTTGCTTGGTGCATATTGAACGCCGCTTCGCGCAGCCCACCCTCGCCGACTAAGAACTCAGCTGCTTTCTTGAAGCGGCTTGCGCTTGGAAACCACTCCTCGAAATACTCTGTCGCCATGGCGAGCGCCTGCGTCGGGGTCTTGGGCTTGGGCGTGTGGAGCTCGGTGTCGTCTGATTGATAGACCGCGATCCCTTCCGCCTTCACATCCATGAAAAAATACCGCCCATGGGCGAGGCCGTCGTTCACCTCCTGCAGGGTGTGGACGATGAAATTGACCGGCGTCTGGAGCGTGCCGGTCACGCCGTACTCGCGCATCAGCCGCTCATCGAGCTTGGCCCAGTACTTCACCCGGTCGGTGAGCCGTTTGTCACTGACGATGATCAGTAGGTCGAAATCCGAACGGTAGCCCTTGGCGGTATGCGGTTCATCGACCCAGGTGCCGCGCGCGTAGCTGCCGTAGAGGATCACCTTCAGGATGCGCCCGGCCTTCTTCCATTCGTGCTTGGCGAGCGCAAAGGCATCGTCGAACTCCTCAAAGATCAGCTGCACCACGCGCTCCAGCTCGCGCTGCTTTTGCGGGGGCAAATGGTCGAGGTCAGTACGCATGGTCAGACGAGTGTAGCAAAGGCAGACTCGCGCTGCACCTTTGTTCTTACTCTGTTTGTTCGAAGGCGCGTTTGCCGCGCCGCCGCCACAGGACCAACGCCTGTTCGCGTTCCTCACCCTGCAATTTGGCAGCAATGGCGAGGAACGCGCCCAGCAGCACGGGCCGGTCATCATCGGTGAGTTCGATCAGTCCAGCTTTCCGGACCAGCCCGCCGAGTTCGATCAGCTGCTTGGTCCGCTCGCGGCGTTTGATCTGCCAGTCGCGCATGCCGGTGCGTGCCTTGCTTGCCTCAAGCCGATGCCGCGCCGCTGTCAGGCGGGTTAGCGATGCTCGGTTGCTGCTCAGTTCCCTTGCCAGTGTTGCGGCTCTTGCCCTGAAAGAACACCGCACCGCGTTTGCGCCAGCTCTCCTTCTTGGCCAGATCGTTGGTCTCGGCGATCACCAGCAGCGCGCCGGCCAAGGTCTCGGCGTCGATGCTGTCGGCTCCGGTTGCGATCACCAGCTCGCCCAGCTGCTGGACGCGGCGTTCCTTGAGCTGCTTCGCCTTCTCGGCGAGCGCCTTGAGCTCGGCGTCGATATCTCTTGGTTTACGCATCATGGTTCTCCGTATCGGGGTGATGCGCTGATGATAGTAGCTGAGCGCCGCCAAGGCTTTAGGGTCGTCGGGACCGTCTGAGACCGGGTAGTCCCGAACAGGATTTTATCATGTGAGGGCGCGCTTATACGTCGTGCCGACGTGGCTTGTGCGGTGTAACTGGATGGCCGTTATGGCGATCTACCACCTCTCCGTGAAAGTCATCAGCCGCTCTGCCGGGCGGAGCGCAGTGGCGGCGGCTGCCTATCGCTGTGCCGGACGCCTGCATGATGAGCGGATCGATCGCACCCATGACTTCACCAACAAGGGCGGCGTGGTTCATTCCGAGGTGCTGCTGCCCGAGGGCGCACCCGAGCATCTCACCGACCGCGAGCAGCTGTGGAACGCAGTTGAGGCATCCGAAAAGCGCAAGGACGCGCAGCT
>JBARXS010000189.1:0-21480 GCA_049647465.1 Erythrobacter sp. | reverse complement strand
TGGGCGTGCTCGCCGCGTTCCACCCCGGCGTCGCGCGTGAGATTGCGAGCGGCATGAACGCCTATCTCAACGGCCTGCCCGAACCACTCTATGCGCTGTTTGGCACCGGCTATCTCGGCTACACCGCCGCTCGCCAGTGGGGTAAGGTGCGGGGCGTGGAGCGTTAGAGCCGCGCCCTAATATCCCGGCAATTGCGGGAGTTTGCATTCGGGCGTATCCAGTCGCTTGTGCCTGAGATAGGCGGTCACGTCGGGGGAACTTGCCCGGTCAATTGCGACGATCACCGTGGCGCTGGCGCATTTCATCTTCGGCTTGGCCGCGCCGGGGCAATCATAGTGCATCTGGTGCGCCATTGACCGGACACCGCGCTCATACTCTGCCGTTTTCGCGCACCCATCAATGCGGTCCAGCAATTGCGCGACGGTAATCGGCTTTGAATCGAACCCCCGCGCGGTGAAGCGCATCTCGCGCAGGGCGCGTGCATCGTTCAGGGAAATCGCGCGGGCGGCCTCTGCCACGATATCGGGTGGCTGCTGCGCCGATGCACTCACACACAGACTGCCGAAGAGGCCGATCAACGCCGTTCGCAAACTCATCACCTCACCTTTCGCTATCGACGCTTATACGATAATGCGCCGCCATGGCGAGCACATCTGGCACCATCTACGTTCTGAACGGCCCCAATCTCAACCTGCTGGGGCTGCGGGAGCCCGAGATATACGGCTCCACCACGCTCGACGAAATCGCCGGAATGCTGGAGGATCGGGCAAGCGAACTCGGCCTTTCCATCGACATGCGCCAGACCAATCACGAAGGGATGCTGGTCGACTGGATGCATGAGGCGCAGGCGGTGGGCGCTAGGGCAATCCTGATCAATGCGGGCGCCTACACCCACACCTCCATCGCCCTGCTGGACGCGGCGCGCGCGATCACCACTCCGGTGGTCGAAGTGCATCTGTCAGACCCCAAAACGCGCGAAAGCTTTCGCCACACATCCTATATCGGCATGGCCGCCGCGCTCACTGTCGAAGGGCACGGAGCGAACAGCTATCGCATCGCACTGGAAGCCGTAGCGTCGGGCGAGATTTGAGCCGCTTTCCCAGCAACCGGCCCCATAACCCTGCTGACAATTGACGCATTGCCACTTGCCAGCCGCAATTGGCGTGAATACTCAGCCGTTAAACCAAACGAGGGGTATGCATGGCTCAGTCAAAGCCGAGTGGAATGAACATCGACAGCGCGCTGGTGCGCGAACTTGCCGAACTGCTCAACGAAACCGGTCTCACCGAAATCGAGGTGGAGGATAGCGACCGCAAGATCCGCGTAGCGCGTGGCGGTCAAATCATGGGTGGTCAGATCATGGCGGCTCCCGCACCCGCTGGTCCGGCGGCTCCTACTCCTGCAACCGCTGCGCCCACTCCCGAAGCTGCTCCAGAAGCGGACCACGCGAACGCCCTCAAATCGCCGATGGTGGGCACCGTCTATCTCGCCCCGGAACCGGGCAAGCCCAACTTTGTGAAGGTGGGTGACACAGTTTCCGAAGGCGACACTCTTGTCATTGTCGAGGCGATGAAGGTCATGAACCCTATCACCGCCGATAAATCGGGCACGATCCAGTCGATCCTTGTCAACAATGCGCAGCCGGTCGAATTTGACCAGCCGCTTGTGGTTATCGGGTAAGCGGCACCGATGGCAATCACCCGTATCCTTATCGCCAATCGCGGCGAAATCGCTCTGCGTATCCACCGTGCGGCGCATGAAATGGGGATCGAGACGGTCGCGGTGCACTCCACCGCCGACACCGATGCCATGCATGTGCGGCTGGCAGATCACGCGGTGTGCATCGGGCCGCCCGCTGCATCGGAAAGCTACCTCAATCACGCCGCAATCATATCGGCCGCCGAAGTCGCAGGCTGCGATGCGATCCATCCGGGCTATGGCTTCCTGTCAGAGAACGCCAAATTCGCCGAGATCGTCGAAGCGCATGACATCAAGTGGATCGGGCCAAAGCCCGAGCATATCCGCACGATGGGCGACAAGGTTCAGGCGAAAAAGACCGCCGGTGCCCTTGGCCTGCCACTGGTTCCGGGATCGGATGGCGCGGTGTCAGACCCCGAAGAGGGCAAGAAAATCGCCGCCGAAATCGGCTATCCCGTCATTATCAAAGCCGCCAGTGGTGGCGGCGGGCGCGGGATGAAGGTCTGCGAAAGCGAAGACCAACTTGAAACGCTGATGCAGCAGGCTGGCTCAGAAGCGAAAGCTGCGTTCGGCGATGCGACCGTCTATATCGAGAAATATCTGGGCAATCCGCGCCACATCGAATTTCAGGTGTTCGGCGATGGAAATGGCGCTGCGATCCATCTGGGAGAGCGCGACTGTTCCCTGCAACGCCGCCACCAGAAAGTTCTCGAAGAGGCCCCCTCCCCCGTCATCAGCGATGCCGAGCGAGCGCGCATGGGCGAGGTTTGCTCAAAAGCGATGCGCGACATGGCCTATCGCGGAGCGGGTACGATTGAATTCCTGTGGGAAGATGGCGAGTTCTACTTCATCGAAATGAACACGCGTCTGCAGGTCGAGCATCCCGTGACCGAAGCGATCACCGGCGTCGATCTGGTGCGCGAACAGATCCGGATTGCGGCGGGCAAACAGCTTTCCGTCACCCAGGACGAGCTGGAATTTCGCGGTCATGCAATCGAGTGCCGGATCAACGCGGAAGACCCCTTCACATTCGCCCCGTCGCCGGGTGAGGTGACCTATTATCACGCGGCGGGCGGCCTGCATGTGCGCGTGGATTCGGGGCTTTACGCCGGATATCGCATCCCGCCCTATTACGATTCCATGATCGCCAAACTGATCGTCTATGGTCGCACTCGCGAAGGCTGCATCATGCGCCTGCGCCGCGCGCTGGAGGAAATGGTGATCGAAGGGGTGAAGACCAACATCCCGCTGCACCGGGAATTGCTGCACCAGACCGATGTTCTGGAAGGCGATTACTCGATCAAATGGCTGGAAAACTGGCTGGAGGAACGGGCGGGCTGAACCGGCTGGACCGCTGCGACGGTTATCAGGCCTTTTGGCGCACAACGATCACATCGCACCGCGCGCCCTGAACAATCGCCTGGGTGCTCGATCCAAGCAGCATCCGCGCGATGTTCATCTTGTGCGCGGCGACGACAATTGCGTCCGCTTCACAGGCGCTCGCCGTTTCAATGACGTTCGTCGAAATCGATCCGTCCGGTGATGTGATCGTATCAATACGATCAGACAGGCCATGCTCGCGCGCCAGCGAATTCAGCCAGCTTTCCGCATCGCTGCGCTGGCGCTGCTCCCATTGGTCGGGCATGGGCTCGATATAGGCGCGCGAAAGAGCCGGTCGCACATGTATCATCGTCAGCCTGCTGCCATGCGCGGCTGCCAGACCGGCGCAGCGCTGCATAATCAGCGCGGCACCCACAGGATCGTCACGGTCAATCGCAGCGAGAATTCTCTCGAACATCAGTCCACTAAGCCTCCTCCAAGGGTCGCTCAAAATCGACCTGACGATTTGCGACCTCATCATCGGTGCCACTTTCGATCAGCAGCAATTCCGCCAGTCGCAGGCTTCCCTCCACAGTCTCGGGCACAGCCACTGTCGCCCCCAGATCATGCAGGCGCGCGGCGTGGCTCGCGTCTCTTGCGCGGGCGAAAACCGGCAACAACGGGGCAAGGCGGCGGATTTCCTCAGTCAGGGCCTCCGTCGCCTCTTTGTCCGCAATGGTGACCACCACGGAAGAAGCTCGCCCTAGGCCCGCATCGTGCAGAACATCCAAACGCGACGCATCGCCGACGCGGATCGGTCGCCCCGCTTCGATCGCTTCGCGGACGATCGCGGGGTCACGCTCAATCGCGATATAGCGGATGTCCTGCCGGTCCAGAACGCTCGCGATGGTGGTGCCGACACGCCCGAACCCGGCAATGATGACATGGCCTTCCAATTCGTCATCCAGTACTTCCAAGGCGGGATCACCGTCATCACCAGATTGCAGCGCCATCGCCATGCGGCGCGCCAGCCAGTCCAGAGCCGGGGTCGCGAGCATCGTAAGCCCGACAACGATCAGCATGAACTGGCCGATATCGCCCGCAAGCAAGCCAACGCTGACCGACAGCCCGACAACCAGAAAGCCGAATTCCCCTGCCTGACCCAGCATGATCGCAACCTCGGCTGCGCGGTCCTTTGGCAGTCTCCAGCCCAGACACAGCAGAAAATTGATCGCGATTTTCAGGCTGATCAGGCCGATGGCAGAGGCCACTATCCAGAACGGGTTTTCCAGCACGATGCGCCAGTCGATGCCCATTCCGACCGACAGGAAAAACAGTCCGAGCATCAGGCCTTTGAACGGCTCGATATCGATTTTGACCTGATGACGAAACTCGGTTTCCGCCACGAGCAATCCGGCCAGAAATGCACCAAGCGCCATCGACAGGCCGACAATGCCCGTGAGCGCTGCGGTGCCGATTGATAACAGCAGGACAATCGCGACAAATGCCTCGCGGCTTTGCGTGCCCGCCACCAACCGCAGCACGGGTCTGAGCGCGATCCGGCCAATGACATAAATGACCGCAATCGTGATCGCCGCCTCCAGCAGGGCCAATCCAAAGCCTATCGCAACATTCTCGATAGCCATTGAGCCCAGCACGCTCACGGCAAACAGGATCGGCACCACCGCCAGATCCTGCATCAGCAGAATCGAAAAGGTCGCCCTGCCCCCCGGCGTCCCCAGCCTGCCGCCTTCGATCAGCAATTGCGTGACAATGGCGGTGGATGACAGGGCGAGGCAGGCGCCAAGAATGATCGAGGTGGCCAATGGATTGCCCCACGCAAAGGCGAGCAGCGCAATCGCCGCGCCCGTCACCAGAATTTGCGCGCTGCCAAGGCCAAAAACAAGCCGCCGCATCGCCCATAACCGTTGAAAAGACAGTTCAAGGCCTATGACAAACAGGAGGAATATGACCCCCAGCTCACCCAGGACAGCCACGCCCTCAAGGTCGGTAATGACAAAATATGAAACCGGCTCAAACCGGTCTGCCAGCAGGCCAAGACCATAGGGGCCGATGACACCGCCGATCAGGAAATAGGCGATGACCGGGCTGACAAACCGCTGAAGCAGGGGAACGACAAGACCCGCCGCGACCAAGAACAGCAGCACTTCGCGCAAATATGGGATGTGGACGTGGCTTTCCATCTGCGCATCGCACTCTTGTAGCTATTGCAAGTTGGTAGCAGCAGCGGGATACGCAGACAATCAGGCGTTAGAAATCAATCCTGATCCGGGCTTCGGCCCCTTGCGCGTTCCAGCCTCCCACCGACGGGTTGGTTGCGTTCACCTCGCCTGTCGCATCGTCCGAAATGCGGAACTTTGCACGCGGCACAGCGCTGCCAAAATCGTCAGGTTCATTGGTGGGGCCGTATTCGGGACCAAACCGCTGATCGATTGTGAGATCGCGGCAGACCAAAATTGCGTTTTCGAGCGGGTTGGGGTCGCTCTCTATGCATTTTTGCGGCTGGGCCTTCGGCGCGAGCGGCATCAGGTCGATGACCAGAGTGCCATCCGCAGCGTCTTCCATCGGCAGATGCGGGGCAACCTCCTCAGGCGCTTCTTCAGGAAGCTCGATTATCACGGCGGGCGGTGCGTCCAACATGGTGTTTCCGCCATACCAGACGCAGCGGCCTACTCGAAGCTAATTCCTGCCGCCTCTGCCTCGGCGATGACTTCGGCCCCTGTTTTCATTGGGCTTTTCTGCGCCAAATCATACCAGTCGGGCTTTTCATCGACGAAGATCTGCTGCTTGATCGGCAGGCCTTCGGGCAGGTCAAAATGCCCTGCGGCAAAGCTGGTAAAGTTTGTCGGCGTAAAGCGATACCACAGCGCGCTGCCGCATTCGCTGCAAAAGCTGCGCTCTGCCCACTCGCTCGATTTGTAGGTGGAGACGTGCTCTGCGCCTTCGATGGTGAAGTCCGATCCGGCGACCATAGCGGCGAAGCTGCCGTAATTGCGCCTGCACATTTCACAGTGGCACACGTCGATTTCGGGCCGCATGCCGTTGAGTGTGATGGAAACCGCGCCGCACAGACATCGGCCCTTAAGCGGCTGGTCCAGTGTTTCTGCGCCTTCAACGGCGCCTGCTTCAAACATCTCGCTCATATCGAGGCTCTCCCCGTCGCAAAGTTCCTAAAGTGGTACTCCGGGCTCATGCTTGGCCGTGCGGATCGTCAGTGAGGTTTTCACGCTGTCCACATTCGGCGCCGGCGTCAACTTGCCGGTCAGAAACTCCTGAAAGCTCTGCAAATCCTGGCTGACGATTTTCAGGATGAAGTCGATCTCGCCATTGAGCATGTGGCATTCGCGCACTTCAGGCAGATCGCGCATATGCTCTTCAAATTCGCGCAGCGCATCCTCGGCCTGGCTTTTCAGGCTCACCATCGCAAACACGGTGATTGCAAAGCCCAGCTTGGACGGGTCCAGATCGGCGTGATAGCCCCGGATCACACCGTCTTCTTCCAACCCGCGTACACGACGCAAACACGGCGGCGCGGTCAGTCCGACGCGCTGTGCCAGTTCCACATTGGTCACGCGCCCTTCAGCCTGAAGTTCGCTCAGAAGGCGTTTGTCGATCTCATCCAGATTGGCCATATGGCTCTAATGCTCCGATGCGACGGTCGTATTCTGCGATGAATTGCCCGCTTCTTACGAACCCGCACTAACGAAAGAGTGTAAGAACAGGCGTGACAATACACCTGTCCGGCTAATATTATTATGTCTGCCAGCAATTGTCCCGCTTTGCAACGCAGGCTGTGTGTTAAGCTGTGACAAGACCTGCAAGCTGATAGAGAACGGCAGAATCACCTCATTGTGTATGCCGCTGCGTATCGGGTGCACGGCCTAACGTCTTGTAACCGCTATCAAGGGAGGCGGAATGTTCTTCGATGACCGCCTTGCCACAGTGTTGCGGCAACAGGGCTTTAACCAGATCGGCCAGCGAACCCAGTTCCGCCAGCTGCTCGACATTCTGGGCAACCGCAAATTTGCGACGAATGACGGCGCGGATCGCAGCCTGATCGCAGCCGCGTGGTTGCGCATGGATGCGTTGGGGCGGACGCTGCCTGCCAGTGAGCGTGCCGCCATGATCCGGGAGCCGAGCTGGCGCTTTCGCAGCGCTGATCTGGCGGCCCACCTTGCCGACTTTGAACCCGAAGTGGCCTCGGCCGCGCTGAACCGGGCACAACTGAGCGCGGAGGACTGGAACGCTCTGATCCCACGCCTGCCGGTGCGGGCAAGAGGCTTTTTGAGGTTGCGCAAAGACTTGCCAGTCGATGTTGAGACTTTGCTGGATCGGCTGGGGGTGAGCGACCGTGGATTGCCTCCGCCACCCGCCGGCGCCGATGAGGCCTTTATCGAAACCCTGATCAATTCCGAGCCTGCCGAAGCGCCTGAAGCGTCTGAGGCAAGGTTCGGTCCTGAGCCCGAACAGGCACCAGAGCCCGATCCCGTGCCGTTTCCCAGCAAGCTCATGCCCTCTGCCCGCTCTGACGAGATCGAACGCGGGCGCAGCGAAATCTCCGCGCTGGTCGAGCGGATTGCCCAGTTCAAGCGGACCCGCGATCCCGAAGACATTGAAAGCGTCATCGATAGCGAGCGCAGCCCGCGCCTGCCTTTGGGTGAATTTGAGACGCCGTCATCGCGCCGCGCCACCGGTTTTGGCTTCTCGGCAGATGCCGCCGGGCGGATCGAATGGGCCGATCCCGAAGTCGCCACCATGGTGGTCGGCACAAAGCTGGTCGCTCCGCCGGTTCTGGGAGAGGCAGGCAAGCGGACCGCATTGCAACGCGCCATGACACAGCGCCAACCCGTTACCCGCGCCAAGGCTTCGCTGCGCGGTGCGGCAGCAATTGCGGGTGACTGGATCGTCGATGCTCAGCCGCGCTTCACGCAGGACGGTCATTTCACCGGCTATGTCGGACGGTTTCGCAGGCCTGCACAAAGCGATCCCGACGCGCCCGGCCCGGCAGAGCGGGAGGCTGATCGCATCCGCCAGATCCTGCATGAATTGCGCACGCCGGTGACTGCGGTTCAGGGCTATGCCGAAGTGATCCAGCAGCAATTGTTCGGCCCTGCCCCGCACGAATATCGCGCTTTATCGGCTGCCATCGCAGCGGATGCGGCGCGCATTCTTGCAGGCTTTGAGGAGATGGACCGGCTCGCGCGGCTGGAGACAGGTATCATCGCGATGGAGCCGGGCGATACCGATATTGCCACCCTTGCCCAGCGCACAGTCAGGCAATTGGCGCATGTCCTGAGTCCACGAATGGCAGGCCTTGAGATCGATATTCGCGCAGATATTCCCGTGCGCGTTAACCTTGACCCTGAGGAAGCCGAGTTGCTGTTGTGGCGGTTGCTCGCGACACTGGGTGGCGGTTGCGGCGCAGGGGAAACGATCGAAGCGGTGCTGGAAGCGAGCGGAGACGCTGCGATCCTGACCGTCGAATTGCCGCGCCAATTGCTTGAGGAAGACGACATCTTCACCGCCGAGGCAAAGCCCATCGGCACCGCGATCAATGCGGGCGTGTTTGGCGCAGGGTTCTCACTACGACTGGCCAGAGCCGAGGCGCGCATGGCGGGAGGCGGTCTGGAGCATGAGCAAGATACCATTATTCTGCGGATGCCACTGCTGCAGAGTGAAGATCGTATCGGTGATGCCCGCGATCCCGAGGACGCTGGTAACGGCTCAAACTTGACCAGTGGCCGCAGGGGCAATAGCTCCGGTGAGATCGGTGCTGCGGATGCGTCCGCGTAAATGTCGCTAGGGGATAAACTGGGGGCAGTTGCGACCACTTCGATAAGCGGGACGCGCGCTCTCGGCCTGACAAGGCCCGGTGAGGAGGGTGCCACAATGTCCACAACTCCGCCCCAATCACCGGCCCAATCGCCGCTGCAAACGTCACCGCACAACTCTCAGCCCCGCTCAATGCTGGAGGCCCCGCCCGCATCCGCGCAAGCCCGCTTTGGCGCGGATTTCGGGCAACGTGTTCTCCTGACCGTCGATACCGAAGAGGAATTTGACTGGAGCGCCCCGTTCCAGCGCGACGGATACGGGCTCAGCCACGTCGCACAGCTCGCCCGGTTTCAGGCCTTTTGCGAAGAAATCGGCGCGCATCCGGTCTATCTCGTCGACTGGCCAATCGCGAATGAGCCGCGCGCGGTGGAGGTCATTGCCGATGCAATCAAACGCGGCGTTGCCGAAATCGGGGTCCAGCTGCACCCATGGGTCAATCCGCCTTTCGATGAAGAGGTGAACGCGCTCAATTCCTTCGCTGGCAATCTGCCGCCTGATCTTGAATCTGCGAAATTCACCACCCTGCGCGACCGGGTGGAGGAGGCGTTTGGCGCTGCCCCGCTGATCTATCGCGCGGGGCGCTATGGCGTCGGGCCACACACCGCCGCGATGCTGCGTGACAATGGCGTGGTGATCGACAGTTCGGTGCGGTCCCTGTTCGATTACAGCGCGCAAGGCGGGCCGGATTTTTCCAACCACCCGCTCACACCCTATTGGCTGGACGAGGCGCACAGCGTGCTCGAACTGCCCGTGACGACCGCCTATTGGGGGCCGCTGCGGCGTCAGGGAAAGCAGCTGCACCGATTGCAGCGCCACGTGCCCACCATGTTTGCCGCCTTTTCGCGGCTCGGGCTGCTGGAACGCATTGCGCTGACACCGGAGGGCGTAACCGTGTCAGAGGCCATTCGCGGCATTGATATTGCGCTGGATGACGGATTGCCGCTGCTCGTCCTGTCGTTTCATTCGCCCACGCTCGCGCCCGGCTGCACGCCCTATACAAAGGACGAAGCACAGGTTGAGGCGCTGTATGCGTGGTTCCGCGAAATCTATGCCTATCTGGCCAAACGCGGCGTGCGCAATGTGACTTTACCGCAGATCATCGCCGCTGCGCGCACATAATCGTGGGGCGATAGAGTGAAATAGGGCGATGCCAGCGCTTGTAAGCGGGCAAACACCGCTGTAGGGGCTGCGCTGGCTCACGCCGGTTGCATACCATAAGGGCCTGTAGCTCAGCGGTTAGAGCTGGCCGCTCATAACGGCTAGGTCGCGGGTTCGAATCCTGCCGGGCCCACCGGTATGCGAAACCGGCACATGGGCAGTTTTGAAAGCGTTTCAGGGCCAATACCAGGCCTGAAACAACAGTGTCGGGGAGTAGCGCAGCCTGGTAGCGCATCTGCTTTGGGAGCAGAGGGTCGCAGGTTCGAATCCTGTCTCCCCGACCATTTTCTTTTCTCAGCCAATCCCACCTTGCGCCATTTCGTCCAAATTATCTCATATTTTCATATAGATAATTGAACCACCTTGTATCAGCGCGTTTCGTCCAGTTTCACGAGTTACCTGCACTTTGTTGGTAAGAATTTTGGTAGCGAAGCTCGAATCCGCTAGCTTGTCTCAATGCTTAGCGATGCGAAAATCCGCAGCCTGAAGGCTGGCCCCAAACCATCCAAGCACGCCGATGGCGGAGGCTTGTTTCTCTTGTTGAACCCGGACGGAAAAAAGTTCTGGCGACTCAGCTACCGCTTTTGCGGCAAGCAAAAGTTGCTCTCGGGTGGCCAGTACCCGATCGTCAAATTAGCCGAAGCTCGAGTATGGCGCGACGAAGCCAAAAGCCATTTGCTGGAAGGACGCGACCCTAGTGCTGTCAGAAAGGCCGAAAAGCGAGCGCTGGCAGCTAAGGGCGAGCACGCTTTCGAGATTGTAGCTCGTGAGTGGCTTCACACCCGGTCCCGCGTCTGGTCCGAGCGCTATGCACGCATCACCCAAACGCGGCTGGAACAAGATATCTTCCCTGGCCTCGGTTCTGTTCCAATTGCGGACATTGACCCGGTGATGCTCCTTACCGAGTTGCGTAAGATCGAACAGCGCGGTTCCATCGAAATGGCCCACCGTATTCGCAATCATGTCGGAGAAGTCTTCCGATATGGCATCGCAACCCAAAGGTGCCGAAGCGACCCCAGTCGCGACATTGCTCCTGCGATGATGCGCCCTGCCCCGGTGAAACATCACGCCAAGGTCGACGCGCGCCAGCTCCCAGAATTCTTTCGCAAGCTCGCACAAGATGAAGGGACACGAATGAGTCACCTGGCCTTGCGCTGGACGATGCTCACAATGGTGCGCACACAGGAGACAAGGTTTGCTACATGGGACGAGATCGAGGGGCTGGATGACGGGCAGCCGTTGTGGCGCATTTCAGCCGAGCGCATGAAGATGCGAAGCGAGCATCTCGTGCCGCTTCCAAGACAGGCGGTGGAACTGCTCAGGGAGATCGAGGTCGAAAATAAGTACCGCGCCGCTGGTAATTTAAAGCTGGGCAAATACCTTTTTCCGGTCGCAACCAGCAAAAGCAACGTCATCAGCGAAAATCGGATGCTGGACATCCTCTATCGCATGGGCCTGCGAGGCAAGGCTACCGTTCATGGCTTTCGCGGGCTGGCAAGCACGGTCCTCAATGAATCCGGTGAATTCGAACCTGACTGGATTGAGGTTCAGCTGGCGCACGTCCCACGAGGCGTCCGGGCAGCTTACAATTCAGCCAGATACCTCGGCCCCCGGCGCACAATGATGCAATGGTGGGCCGACTACCTTCAGCGGGCTGAAAAAAGCGGAGGCGCGTGAAAGCTCTTAGGCCATTTTATTTTCAGACGAAGAAGCCCTGTAGGCCGGAGGATTGGCTATCCAACGATTGACTTCAGCTTCGCTCCAACCCGCACCGTTGATGCTTATTCGCAGCTGACGAGGAAAGGTGCCATCTGCAATCTTGCGGTAAAGAGTAGAGCGGGACAGTCCGGTTCGGTTCAGAACAGTTTTCAAGCGGATGATACGGTTTGGCTCGGGCATGAATTGAGATCCACTGATTGCGCTTTGATGAAACCCCCTGCGAGCAATTTTCGTGATGCTGGGCGAATTGCAAAGGAAGATCGGGAACATCGAACAACAGAGTGCAGAAAGCGGTCTGTGGCGGAACCAGCCAACTCATTCTGGCGCGCATAGCGGGCTAAAAACTTCCGAATCGCAAACGGTGAGATTATGGACCCTGACGCATGCCTGAGCCGTCAAGCAGGGGTCGCTAGCCGAATGGCAGGAATTCGCCCTTATCTCGAAAAAGCTGACCTTCAGGTTCCGACCCCGTTTCGGACGTAAGCGCTTCACTTCGCAAGCTCGGGTTCTGTCGCAAAGTTCCTTGTGATCGCCTGCTCTATGGCTATAAAATCCTGAAAGTTGTCCAATCGCGCATTGGCATTCAGAGCCACCACTATATCTAAGTCGGGATAGATCACCAGCCAGCTATAGGCGCCTTTCGACACCCCTCCATGATGGACATGCCAGACGGGCTGCTCCAATCCGAGCAAGCTACGATTGGAGTTCGAGCGCCATCCGATCGCATAGTTTTGCTCATTGGCCTCGCCGTTCGCGAGGCGCTGTTGCTCCCAGAAAGCGTTCCGAGTCTGCGGGGTGATGTAGGCAGCGTTGAGCCATCCCGCGCCGATCCGCGCGAGATCAGAAGAACTGGCGATCAGTCCGCCACTCGCCCATTTGTAACTGTGGTTGACGCGCCGCCAGCGCCGCAACCCATTCTCGCCGCGCGCATAAAAGGTGGCGCGATCGGGAACCGCGCGGTCCTGATAGTCGGCCGAGAGGCTGGGCACCGCGAGCGGACGAGCGATCTCCTCGTCAAGCACGTCGAGGAAGGGCTTGTCTGCCGCGCCCGCAATGGCTGCCGAGAGTAGCACCGTGTCGAAGCTGGTGTAGCGGAAGTCGGTGCCGGGAGTGTATTTCAGCCCGTTGCCGTCGAATACTGATAGTGCTTCGCCGACGCTGGCGAATTGCTTGCCCTCGCGCAGCGAATGGAACAGGCCGACGAGGTCGCGGTTCTGGTCGTAGTCGACGATCCCCGCAGTATGCGAGGCTAGCTGGCGCGGGGTCAGCGCGTTCCAGGCTGAATTGGGAAGATCTTGCCGCCAGGTGGAGATAGGCGCATCGAGGCTCATTGCCCCCTTCTCGACGAGCCGCGCCAGCGCGGTTGCCGTGATCGCCTTGGAGGAGCTGCCGAGCCTGTAGCGGGTGGCGAGGCTCGCCGGAATGGCGCGTTCTAGATCAGACCAGCCGGTCGCCGCAGCCCAGACGAGGCGGCCATCGATCATTACTGCCACCGACAATGCGGGCAGGCCGTGCCGGGCGCGTGCATCCTCCAACGTCGTGCGCGCCTCTCTCGCCGCCGTCTGCCAGCGGGGATCGCCGATGGTATCCACATAGGGTCCCGGCGGTGACGGGACGGCCAGCCGCGGCCCATATCCGGCACACGCACACACCAAAAGGGAGGCGGCCGCGGCAGCGAGATGCAACCAACGCATTAGGGTGTCTCCTAGAGAAGGCAGGTCTATCAGGTGGTGGGGAAAAGCGTGCTGAGCCGGGCCAGATAGGCCGTCATTGCGGCATCTCCTTCGGGTGTAATGGTGACCGTCATGCGAGTGCGGCGGCCGAGATAGCCTTTCTCGATCCGCACATGGCCATGCTCCTCGAGCTTGCGCAGCTGCACCGCGAGGTTGCCGTCGGTGAGATCGAGGGACTTCTTCAGTTCATTGAAATCCGATTGGCGGGCCCCCATTAGGAAGGCCATGATCGCAAGGCGCACCCGGCCATGGATCACCTCATCGAGTGCGCGGTAGTCGAACGCGCTCATGCGCGCGCCTCTCGCATCAGCACGGCACCCGGAAGCGCTAGGAAGATAGCGCAAGCCACCGCCAGCCGCAGCCAGTCTAGCGGGATTATCGCGCCTTGCGCGGAATAGAAGCCTAGAACGCCCCACCAGCCGAGCGCGGGCCAGACCATCCATGAGAGGCGCGCTATCAGCGTGAGGACGAAAAAGGCGCTGCCCATCGCGGCGCCGAGCAACATGGCCGCCGCCCTGCCGTCGGGAAGCCCCGCACCGGTGGAAGCAAGCATGAACACCCCGAGCCCCGCCCCGGCCGCGCAAAAGGCGGTGGCATATGCGCGCGACACTGGGTTCCCGAGCCGCCGTCCTGCTCCCCGACGCAGCACGAACATAGTCAGCACGAAGCCTGCTAGCGCCACCGGTTGCCACAGCCACAGCACGTTGCTCGGCAGCCAGTCACCCACCTCGGCAAAATATTGCAGCGCCAGCATAATGGACGCGAACAGCCCCCAGCCGAAAAGGTGCAATCCGTCGAGCGCCGCTACCCGCCGCCCGGCGTCAACAAGAGAGCGTATCAATTCGGCTTCTGCGAGTTCTACGGTTTCTGCATCCATGGGTGTGGGATGTCAGATACACTTTGCAATGTAAAGTGCTTCATTAAAGATTCGAAATTCTGGAGCATCTTTCTGCACTGACGGCTAGGCGGCTGAGGCAGCTGGTCAAAAGCGGCCATTCTGAAATCCACCCATCAGCAGTCATGAGTAGGGCTGCTGCGCGATCCCGAAAGCGGCATGGCGGCTTTGCCTCCTTGCTGGAAAACTCCTGCCATTCTGAAAGCGACCCCATTGTCGACATGCAAACTCAGCTTGGCCCCCAACAGCGGGCATTGAATTGTCGCTAAAGGGAGCGACTGAGAACCGATGATCGAAATATATTGATGAAGAGCTCATCGGAACAACTCTTAAGAAACAAGGCGTTGACAAACGACGTAAGGCTTCCGTTAGAATGCGTTCCATTCCCGCCAGCCTCATAGTAGGCTTTCACTTATAAAGGGGTTTCTGATGCGGGTTGGCAAAGTTATTAAATTCGGTTGTCTGGGTGTCTTGGGCGTGTTGATCGTGGCTGCCATCGGAATCTGGATATGGAAACCATGGTCATCAATGGTGCCTGCTTTGATGAGCGATCCCTCGCCGATAGGTCAGCGGATCGAACAGGGCGAGTTGCTGGCCAATTATTACCCTGTGGAGGGGACTGAGTCGGGACCAGGTATACTTTTAATTGGAGGCAGTGAGGGAGCGTTGGGCGCGGAAATGACCCGCCTGGCGAAGGCCCTTAATGCTGAGGGCTTCTCAGTCCTACACCAATCTTACTGGCGGGCGCCAGGGCAAGCGCAAAAGCTCGAACGCATTCCGCTTGAACGGTTTATGGAAGGGCTACGCTTTTTGCGTTCTCGCTCCGAGGTCGACGCGGAAAACGTGGCAATGATGGGCTGGTCGCGAGGGTCAGAAGCGACGCAGTTGGTCGCAATCCGAGATCCGCAACTCAAGGCTATCGTGCTCGGCATGCCCGGCAGTGCTGTTTACCCCGGATTCTCTTGGGAAGCACCGTGGGCCACGTTTGAAAGCGCTTGGACATGGAAAGGCAAAGACCTGCCGTTTCTGGACTTCAGCGATCTCGGCTCCTTCTTCAGCAGCGCCGAAGAATTCAAGGAGACCAAACGTCAGATTCTCAAGAGGCAAGATGAGTTTCCCGAGACCAATATACCGGTCGAAGAGGCGCAATCGGCGGTACTGTTGATCTGCGGCGGAAGGGACGTTGTATGGGATTCGTGCCCGATGGCGCGCCGTCAGATCGACCGGTTAGAGGCGGCAGGGCGCGAGGATGCTGAGTTGCTTTCCTATGAGGACGCGGGACACTTGGCCTTCGGCGCCCCAATTGAGCCAGATGATCCAGCCTATGCGCAGCTAAGCATGCTTGGGGGAACTGTGGAAGCGAACACCACAGCGCTGGACGACGCCTTTCCAAAAATGGTCGCTTTCCTAAAGCGCAATCTGAACGACGAGGGCGATTAGGATTTGCATGTTTATTGGACTGCAATTTTTACCCAAAAAATGGTTGTGCGTCGGATCGAGATGCTCGCTCGACCGCGGTCATTCTATTATCGAAGTCAGGATGCTTAAAAGCACGCCTCGGCTATGACCGCTTTTTGTCTTATCCATAGTAGCGTTCAAGACGCATCGTGCTGGCACGAGGTTGCAAAACAGATAGAAGGGCATGGGCACAGCGTGATCGTACCTGATCTAGGGAACATGGATCCGAGCAGTCCAGCAGACACATATGGTCGCTTCATCGCTGACGCCGTGCACGAGGGGTTCCGTATTGCGGATGGAGGTGTCTGGCTCCTTGCGCATTCCGCAAGCGGCTTGTTTCTACCTTGGGCTGCCCAGCATATCGACCGCAAGTCGCTTGCGGGATTAATTTATCTTGCAGCCTATGCTCCTTCGCCAGGGATTAGTCTGATGCACACTCTCGCCGAAGACCCCCACATGTTCAGCGATGGTTGGGTGGGGGCCGATCCGATGGACGATAGCGTAGCTAAGCACTTCCTTTTTCACGATTGTCCGCCTGAACAGCTTGAGGACGCTCTAGCATCCCGTCGTATAATGATCGCGACACAAGCCATGTCGGAGGTCTTTCCAGCGAAAGCGGTATTCGAAGGAAGGTCGGAATACATTCTATGCCGGCACGACCGAACCCTGACGCCGCTTTGGATGCGAGAGGCTGCAAGGGAGCGCTTGGGAAGGACTCCATACGAGATCGATGGTGGCCACTGCCCGCAAACCGCCCGACCATCGGAATTGGTGCGGGCGATGTTGCAGTTGAGCGCTCCGTGGCAAATTGAATAGATACCAGCGGTCGCAAAACCATGCGAGAACGGGCAAGCCTCGCGCTTAACTAGAGACAGAAAGCCTTGCATATTTCTTGTGCAATGTGATCCGGGGAGGTCTGCGAGGTGTCCATCTTAAGGTCGTAAACTCGGTTCCTATGTACAGTATCATATTGGCCTTTCGCTAGGCCGATATCTCTATCTCCGCGTATACGTTCCCGCTCTTGGACTACCTCCAGCGGTGCGAAAAGCCCAACCAACTGAAAATCATATTCTTTCAACAATCGGCGGTAATCAGCGTCTTCGTCCGCAAAAAACACGTCGTCGACTATCATGCTGTTGCCGCATTCAGCCATCGAGGCGACGGCATTGCGCATGCCAGCCAGTGCGCGCTCGACCAGATCGCCGGATTGCACATCAATTGTATCACGGTCGATGCGTTTGAAAATTAATCCTTCCGAGCTCTCAAAAGCACGGCGAGGAAGCATCTTCAGGAAATCATCCATTTGCACATGCAGAAAAGCTCTGCTTGCATGATTTTGAATTGCCTTGGCCACAGACGTTTTGCCAACGCTGCTAACACCATTCAGCACGACGATCTTGGGTGGCATCAACCGTTTTGTTTCTACGTTTTCCATAACCAAGAGAATTGCTCGATTATGTCCGAATGGCAATATTGGTGCTCAAAACCAGACAGTCAGGTTCCCACCCCCACAATCGATCATGGACCGGATCGATACCCATACAAAAGCGGCCGAGCGGCTTCCGACCCCAAGTGACGACAAAACTGATGGAGCGGAATCGACCCAATAGCTGACATGCGCGCTGTTCTGGCCGAGCCTTCCGTATTCACCGCGTAACTTCAAGCGGGGCAGAAGTTCGATGGGATGACCAAGTGCAGTGGTCGGCGCAGCTCTGCTCAATGGGTCGCTCGGGAGTTTAAAAAGTCAAGTGCCTCTGCTATCTAGGGGAGAATTTCTTGGGAATCGCGAGGTGCTTGGATGACAAGGATCGTAACGGCTAGCGCGACCGCTTTGGCGTTCGTGCTCACACCGCAGCCCGCTGTTGCTGCCGCACAGTCAGGGGTGTTGTTACTGCGAAGCATAAACCCAGTGACGATAAAGGTCACGCCGATGGCGTCAGGGGATTTCGTGCTTTTGTGGGAGAACGAAACTGTTACTTGCGACAGCGGCGTGGTGGAGGCGACGGAATGGGTCGCTCCCCATCTGCAATTCTCAAAAGAGAAGCTGAGCAAATATCCAGTGACCCTCCAATTTGCGATCGATGAAACGGGTCGCGCGGTCGATATCAGGGCGCTTGAGGGCGGCTATGTCGAAGGCAAGTTCGAAGCCTTCTTGGACCCAAAGAAGAACATGCTGAAACTCTCGGCGGACAATCTGATCGAGAGCCTTTCAGTTCGCGATCTCATGCCCTCCCTGCGCGCTAGCCGCTTCTCGAGGGACACACCGCAAAACGGCTGCCGCGTTATCTACACACCCGAGTATGTCAAAGCAGCTGATCTCCCTCGTGATAAGCTCGCCACGATTGCCGCCGTTCCGGGATTAAAGATCGGCCCCACGCAATATGATCAGTTTGCCGAAGGCGATTGCAATACGGTGGGATGGCCGGCCTATTCGCTTCGTGCTTATCCCGATTGGCGGGCGATCTCGGCACGCTATGGCGCACGCAAATGGAACTGGATCGACTTCGATATTAATGAGGAAGGCGAGCCGGTCAACGTCACAGTCGTTGCTTCGTCGGGGCATGATGATCTCGATCGGGAAAGCCTGCGCGCGATCAGCCAAAGTCGCTTCGCCGAAGGAAAACGTGCCGGATGCGCTACGCATTGGTGGCGCGATCCAGGCGTAATCCCTGCGCCTCCATTGCCGGAAGACAGCAAGTTTGCGGACTACCAAGATTGTAACGTTCACCGCCAATGGGCCGTAGCTCCAGAACTCACTTTCCCGCAACCATACACTGAACGGGCGATTGAAGGCTGGGCAGTGCTGGGATTTGACGTCGGAGCGGACGGGGTGATCAGCAACATTGCTGTTTTGTCAGTCCAGCCCAGCGAGGAATTCGGTGCTGCCGGGAAGGCCATGCTGCAATCAGCACGCTTCGAACCGGATGAACAGGCACAAACCCGCTGCATCGAACGGGTTAGGTTTACAATGAGCAAGCCAAAGGATGTAACTGCTGAAAACTAGCAGCCCTGAATCAGCGGCCTGCTTTCTTTCGCAATACGGTTTTTCGAGACGACTGCGCGGCAGTTTCCTGCAAGTGGTCTAGGATGGCTGACAGTCCGGGTAACGCCGCCAGCGGAGCAATTGCGGACGTCCTTCTAGCGGCCCAGTTCCGGACATTCGGCTTTAGGGGCGTTGTTCCTAAATCCGGCCGTTTCCGCTAATGGCGCTTACCATACCCGGCATATTCTGTCAGTTGTGCGCCGCATCGGTGCCTGAGCATCGCATTCGAAAGTCCTGCTGAAGCCTGGCAGGTTCGAAAGTGGACCATTTACGCGGTATGAAGGTAAAGCGTGAGGATCTCCGGAAACGAACTTGCCTAAGGTTTCTTGACTCGCTGCTACGCAAAAATTCTGGGCATACTTGTAGAAGAACCGTTTTGCCGGGGTAATGCCGGTTTCGTCCTGTTGATCAAGACGACTACCCAACCTCTTGCTGAGCGCTTCGAAGGCTATTCTGACGCCGCCGAGGTCTGCCACGTTTTCGCTGTAGTTGAACTGTCCACTAATCTCTGACCCTTCCGGTGCGGGCGAAGCTTCGGCCTGATCAATTACGCATTGGCGCCGCCTTTGTGCCGAAGCGATATCGCCTTGCGACCAAAGCTGCTGGCGCTGCCCCAGTTCCCCGAACTCGTAACTCTCCGCGAGATGGACGAACTCGTGCGCGAACACGACGCCGAACGTGGCATAGTTCGTCTCGATCGGCGCATTCGCAGCGAAGTAGGGATCGTTAAGAAACGCCGCGGTCATAACCATCGAATTCGTGTTGTTGTCGGGAAACGCATTCGGCGAAGCAAGACGCGCGACGGCCATTCCGGCTCCGACCCATGGGTATACCAGCATGTCCCAAGCCTGCCGGGACCGCGGCTCGTTCGCTCGCTGCCAAGCCCGCTGCTCTTCGAACCGTCGCGCGGACAGGACATTGGCGAGAAAATTGTCACTAGAAAGCGCGAAGTCGCCGACTTCCGGCCATTGATCGGGAAAACCGAGCTTCAGGTCAGTCCGGCGAAGCTTGTCTGCGGTCGCGTCTCTCCCAGCAGATGAAAGCCACGCCGCGTCCTCGACCGCATCGACGATTTCGCTTTGGATAGAATTGCCGATGCGATATGCGGCATCCCTCGCGGGGATCCCAAGGACATTGTGGGCGTATTGGCGTGAGAATTCCACTCCCATGGCCCGGATCGAAGCTTCCCTGCAGCGCTTTTCTGGCTGTCCAAGCGCTACACGTAAGGATGGAGTGATGTTTCCGAATGCTTGATTGTAAGGCGCTGGGAGTTCGCCACGAAGAGAAAACAGAAAGGCCCAGCGCAGATACGCCCGAAGCTCGGCGGGAGAACGGGTCTCGAGTTCTTGGTTGACAGCCTGTAAATAGCGATCAGATGTCAAATTGACAGGGCGAACCGGCCGAGCGCCCACCAGGGAAAAGTATCGCGGCCAGTCGATGGCCGGGGCGATTCGCATGAGCTCGAACAAAGAAGCAGGGTTCTCTGAGGCCTTCGTTTCATCGCTACTTGTCCGAAATTCGCGAAGCCGGGTGATGATCGATGCGACAGCCTTAGCGTCCAAGCTGGCTTGTTGGGTTGGTAGTCCCGTCGCTTCGAAGGTGCGCTCCACTACATCCGGCTCCTGCCAAAGATTGCTGTGACTGATCTGACCGCGATATAGTTCGAGATTGTTCGGATCAGGAACTCCAGCATAGCTGAAGAAGGGATTGACCCCGATCGCGCTGAGGGCGAACATCAAGTCTTTTATTTCTTCCGCCGTTTCCGCAGAATCTATCCTGTCGAGCCAACGCCTTGACAAGGCTACGCTAGCGTCTTGATCTATGAGGCACGATTTATAGAAAGTATTCAATCGCTCTAATTCACTGCCGGGCTGCGCCTCGATAGCAAACAGCTCTTCTAGACTTCTACCGACATTGATCTCGAATTTCTGGTTTGCCAAGGATATTACCGGTTCACTTAGTGTAGGCTCCACAGAGTCGATGAAACCCCCACAAGCGTGCTGATAAAAGTCGTAGCAGGCGTTTACGGTGCGATCGATCGCTGAAAAATCGATGCCCGAACTGCTGGCTAGCCCTTTTGTCGTCCAGTCCGGGTCAGCCGATGCTTTGGTTTCTCTAAGAGAAGGTTCCACACAGCTCGTTGAGAGCGACGCGATAATCCCGAGCGGCCAAAGCATCTTCTTCATACCAGTTCTCCGGTCTAAGACTATATTCTTGGTGTCATAGCTCACTAATACAGTCAATAGTATGATGCTAAAGTAGCCGCGCTTTAGCGATCGAAAATGCCGTTTGGAGCGCGCAGGTGATGACGGCTTCGACAATGGCCCGGCCCAATAGCAGACAGTCGCAAAACACCCCCATGAGCGGTCATGAGCGGGGCCAACTCGCGACCCCGAAAGCGGCATGTCGGCTTTGCCCTGATCGTGAAAAATTCCTGCCGTTCAGCAAGCAACCCCGGAGCGGACATTGCAGGATGTTGTTCTGGCTCCCGAAAGTTTCCGCGAAATCGCAAGCTTGACAGCGCTCAGACCATATCGTCGCGGCATAAGTTTGCGATTGCTGGACTCCGTTTAGCAGTTAAGGTGCGAGCAATGGGCAAGCCT
>JBARXS010000188.1:0-33614 GCA_049647465.1 Erythrobacter sp. | reverse complement strand
GATAAAGAGGACAAGGGCAAATTTGCGTGGGAGATTGATTGCGCGCAGGTGACGCTGGCGCATTTCAACTATCGCAAGATGTCGCTGGTGCGCGATTATTCCGCGCTGGTGGATCAGGAGGCGGAACAGGCTTCGTTCGACCGGCTGTTCTCGATTGCGCCGCGCGATCTGGAACAGCGCCAGATCGCCGCTCTTCCCCCGCAGGACCAGTGGAATGTAGTCGCCTCTGACCGCACACAGGACAATGCCGTTGCGATGGCGCGTGGCGGGGAACAGGGGGGCGACAGCTTCATCATTCAGGGGCCACCGGGCACCGGCAAATCGCAGACGATCACCAATTTGATTGCGGATTTTGCCGCGCGCGGGAAACGCGTGCTGTTTGTGTGCGAGAAACGCGCCGCGCTCGATGTGGTGTTCAACCGCTTGAAACAGGCCGGGCTGGAGCGGCTCTCCACCCTGATCCATGACAGTCAGGAGGACAAGAAGTCCTTCATCCACGATCTGAGGGACTGCTATGAAGGGTGGGTCAGCGCGGAAAGCGGGCTGGAAAGCCTGACTGTTGAGCGGGACCGGACGGTCAAGGCGCTGAGCCACAATTTCGGCCAGATCGAAGCGTTTGAGACTGCACTGTCTCAGATGGAGGGTGAGGACGCGCCCACGATCCGCGCGTTGATCCGGCGCCAGATGGAACTGCCGCCGGTTGAGGGTGACTATCCCTATTCCATCCGCGAACGCCTGCCCGCGCCCGCGCAGTGGGATCAGCACAAATCGCTCGCCATCCAGATCGAGCAATCGATGCAGCAATCCTTTGGCGTGGTCAGCCTCTCCGATATGCCGTTTGCCTTGTTGTCCAAAAGCGTGGTCGAGGATGAGCGCGCCTTCGCTCGTACCGAGGAGTTCATCGACGCCGCCGAACCGCTCGCAGACCGGCTGACGGCTCAGCAGGAACGCTTGCCCGAATACCTGCAAGACGCGGACGTGCCGCTCGATGACCTCGTCGCGCTGGCCCGGCTTAGCGAGGACGCGCGCGCCTGTAAGCTTGCCGCCAATCTCGAGCTGCTCGACGCCAACTCCCCCGGCAGTGCAAAGCTGGCTCAGTTCCAGACCGAGTATCAGGCGCTCGAACGCAAGCGGGACGAGGCCGCGAAGGCCGCCGCCAACTGGAGTGACCCCTTTGCGCCCGAAGATGCCGCCAACGGACTGGCGCTGGCCGAGGCGAAGGAGCCGTCTTTCCTCAAATTCCTGAGCGGCGCATGGCGCAGCCTCAAATCCTCGGTTGAGGCGCGCTATGATTTCACTGCCCATGCGGTGAAGCCCACGGTTACCAACGCGCTGGAAAAGCTTGTCGCGCTTCACAATGCCGAGGCGGAGATAGCAGCCTCCACGCAGGCGATGGGCGCGGCATTCGGCACCGATGCGCCCGCGCTCCTGCTGGAGACGCGTGACGGAGTTGCGGCCAAGCTGCGCGAGGATGCGCGGGTCGAAAAACTGTTCAACCCCGGTGGCTCCGGCACCGCCGACATTGTCACTCTCGCGGACATGCTGCCCGATCTGCTGGCGCTCAAGGACCGGCTGGATGCGACTCTTGAGGATGCCGGGCGGATCACGCTGGCTGACCTTGCCGAGACGATCCGCGACATGCGCGAAGGGCTGGAGGAATTGCCTGACATCCTTCCGCTCCTCACGCTTGCCTATTCAGCCGATCCAAAGACCGGCTTTGTCCTGCGCAATGTCGCCGAGACCTCAGCTGGCATGGAAGCGCTGGTGGTGGACGAAGCGCTTCAGGCCTTCTTCCGCACCCGGCCCGAATTGCGGCGTTTTGACGCTGCGCGACTGGGGCAATTGTCGCGCCGCACGGCCAAGGCGCGCTCCATCCTCGCAAAGCAGAACGCGCAGACCATTGTGGGCCGTGCCCATAACGAATTCCTCGCCAGGGTCCGCCACTCCACGCTTTCGACCTCGCAACTCGATGCCGAGGGCAAAAAGCTCAAGAAAGCCTATGCCAATGGCCGCCGTGAGGCCGAGCATGAATTCGGCAAGTCCATGCGCTATCGTTCGATCCGCGACATGGCGAGCGGGGACACCGGCCTCGTCGTCAGCGATCTCAAGCCGATCTGGCTGATGAGCCCGCTCTCGGTCTCCGACACCCTGCCGCTCGACGCCGACCTTTTCGACGTGGTCATCTTTGACGAGGCGAGCCAGATTCCGGTCGAGGATGGCGTCCCGGCCCTGTGCCGCGCGCCCCAGCTGATTGTGGTCGGGGACGAGATGCAATTGCCGCCCACCAGTTTCTTCGCCTCCTCCATCGACGGTGACGACATGGAGATCGAGGTCGAGCACGAAGGGCAGGTGGTCAACATCATGCTGGACGCAGACAGCCTGCTGACCCAGTCCGCCCGCCACCTGCCTGCGACTCTGCTGGCATGGCATTATCGCAGCCGGTCCGAAGCACTCATCAGCTTTTCCAACGCCGCATTCTACGACGGGCAATTGGTAACCATTCCCGACCAGACCTTCCCTGTTCCGGGCGAGGCACCCTCGGCCTTGAGCTCCGAAGACGATACCGCGCCCGCCATTGCGGTGGAGCGCACTTTGGAGCGTCCGATCAGCGTCCACACCGTTTCCGACGGCGTTTATGCAGACCGCGCCAACCAGGCCGAAGCACGCCTCATCGCCGCGATGGTGCGCGACATTCTGATGCGACCCATGCCCGATGGCGAAAGTGGCAAGAGCATCGGCATCGTCGCTTTCTCCGAAGCCCAGCAAAGCTGCATCGAGACCGCGCTGGAAGACCTTGCGAAATCCGACACAACCTTCGCCGCCCGGCTGGAGGATGAATTCAACCGCGAGGATGACGGCGAGTTTAACGGGCTGTTCGTCAAGAACCTTGAAAACGTGCAGGGTGATGAGCGCGACATCATCATCCTGAGCATCTGTTACGCGCCGATTGCCAAGGGCAAGATGGCGATGAATTTCGGGCCGATAAACCAGCGCGGCGGGGAAAAGCGCCTCAACGTCATCTTCAGCCGGGCGCGCCACCACATGGCCGTGGTCACCACGATTGAGCCCGAGGCGATCACCAACACTCACAATGACGGCGCGATGGCGCTGCGCACGTTCCTGTCATTTGCGCGGGCACGGGCGCAGGGCGATGCGGAACTGGGGCGCTCGGCGCTCGCCAGCATCAATCCCAATGCGCGCACCATCTTTGCCGCTGCGCCGCCTGCCGATCCGGTACGCGCGTCCATCGCCAGCGAGTTGGCAATGCGCGGCCATGCGGTGGAGGAATATGTCGGCGGGGCCAGTTTCCGCGCCGATCTGGCGATCAAGTCGCAGGACGGAACCGACTATGCTTTGGCGATCCTGATTGATGGCGGGATCAACGCCGCCGTTGAGGCAGACGCATACCGCACCTATGAACGCTTTGTCTTCAAACCGGGAATCCTGCGCGCTTTCGGTTGGCGCGTGATCGACATTCCGTCGCATTCATGGCGGCAGGATCGCGAGGCGGTGATCGCCCAGATCGAAGCGGAGCTGGCGCACCGTGAGCTGCCGCCGGGCTATGACGATCCGTTCGCGGACATTCCGCAGGCCGCGAGTGTTAGCGTGCCCCGGACCAAGCCGAAGGAGCCCACCGTCGAAGAGGTCGCGCCGCCGTCTGGCGATGACTGGCAGACCTTCCGTTTCCAGCGTGGATCATCCGACAAATTCTGGCGCATTGCCCAGCGTGGGGCCGATCTGGTCGTGAATTACGGGCGCAGCGGCACCAAGGGGCAGACCGTCACCAAAAGCTATGATGACGAGGAACGCGCGAAGCGCGAGGCGACCAAGCTGATCCTCGAGAAAACGCGCAAGGGCTATGTCGAGGAATAGCGCGGGTTTGATTCGTGCGGATTGGCACATGAAAATTTCCTGCGTGATTTGACACTTTTCCAACCCGCTTTCGTTTCCGGCTAACGTGTTGGGTGGAGGGCTGACAGTGTGTAAGAGCCCCTACCGGCTGCACAGCGGGCAGGGATGATGCAGGAAAATGGGTTGCCGCTGGCACCCCCACAGTCCCGGTGACCTAGCGCACGAATTGCTCCAGAAATTCCAGAGCGATCGGACTCTTTTCAATCTCGGCGCGCGCCACGCTGTTCCCCCACCACACCGCCTCAGTATTCGCAAGAACGATCAACGTCAGATCCTTGTCGGGGACTTTCAGGTACATCGCTGAATAGCGGCCAGGATCCCATCCCGAGTGCCAAGCCAGGCGATAGCCTGCCCAGTCCTGAACGAACCAGCCCCAGCGATAATCTCCCTCATCCTGAGCAATCGGTGTTTCGAAGATACGCTCGTACCAGCCCTCGGGAAGGATCATCCTGTTTTCGAGTGCGCGGTCGAACTGTGCCAGATGCCGGGCGCTGGCCTTGATCCCTGCAGCTGCGCGGAAATCATCATCGCCAACCGCGGTTCTGATCCGCTTGCCGTTCTCTACTTTGAAGGGCAGGGCCAGCAGGCGCAGGGCCGAACCGCCTTCCGGATCGCGCCAGCCAAGGGCAATGTCACTGATCCCGGCCTTCTCAATGGCATGTTCGCGCACAATGTCGCGAAGGTCGCGCCCACCTGCTCCGGAAATCGCTCTGTCGATGCGTGCGAAACCTATCGGATTGTAAACGAAAGCGGATCCATCCCCATTTGCCCTCATGTTCAACATGTCCGCAAGGGTCGTGTCGCGATCGCAGTTTACCGGCATCACATTGGTCCCGTCAGCATCCGTACCACCGCCTCCGAATACGATTGCACTGCCGCTCAGCCAATCGCAAAGACCCTGCCAGCCACTATCGTTGCGCATGGCGAGGGACAGGTCGAGACCGCCCGCTTCGGCCTCTGATATGATCGCGGCTGCGGCAACGGGCTTCGTCACCGATGCAATCGAATACGTCGTGTCCAGCGTCGTCGCTGTTTCGCCTTCATCATCAGACCAGCCATACGCCTTTTCGAAGATCGGCCCGCTGTCACGCAGCACCATCACCGACATTGAAGGGACCAGATTATCAGCAAGAAATCGGGTGAGGAACGCGTCAAACCGACTGGCCGCCACCTCATCCGTGACTTCGATTTTCGCAGGTTGCTGCGCATCGGCTGCGGAGATTGGGAGTGTGGCTGCAACAGCGGCGATCAATGCGTATGATTTCATAGTGGGGCCATCCTGACCAGTTTGGCGACGCATGGCATGCATTACTCGACGAAGGTTCTGCTCTGTCTGTCAGGCGGAGCACCTATACTCTCGCTATGCGCAAAAAACCCCGCCCGGAACGATCCGGACGGGGTTTTCGTACATTAGCAATGTAGCGCCCTCGGGCGCTGAAAACTAAGCGCTGTAATACATGTCAAACTCGACCGGGCACGGCGTGGTTTCCATGCGCAGCTGTTCTTCCCATTTCAGCTCTGCATAGGCGTCGATCTGGTCCTTTGAGAACACATCGCCCTTCAGCAGGAATTCGTGATCTGCTTCCAGCGCTTCGAGAGCTTCGCGCAAGGAGCCGCACACGGTCGGCACTTCGGCGAGTTCTGCGGGCGGCAGGTCGTACAGGTTCTTGTCCATCGCCTCGCCCGGATGGATCTTGTTCTCGATCCCGTCGAGACCCGCCATCAGCAATGCCGAGAAAGCGAGATAAGGGTTGGCGAGCGGATCGGGGAAGCGGAACTCGACGCGCTTCGCCTTGTCGCCCGCGCCGTATGGGATGCGGCACGAAGCCGAACGGTTGCGCGCTGAATAGGCGAGCAGAACGGGCGCTTCGAAACCGGGAACCAGCCTCTTGTAGCTGTTGGTGGTCGGGTTGGTGAAGGCGTTGATCGCCTTGGCATGTTTGATGACGCCGCCAATGTAAAACAGGCAGTTTTCCGACAGGCCGGCATATTCGTTGCCCGCAAAGGTCGGTGCGCCGTCTTTCCAGATCGACATGTGGCTGTGCATGCCGCTGCCATTATCTTCCTTGATCGGCTTGGGCATGAAGGTCGCGGTCTTGCCATAGGCATGGGCGACCTGTTGCACGACATATTTGTAAACCTGCACCTGATCCGCCGCGCGGGTCAGCGAGGAATAGGTGATGCCGAGTTCGTGCTGGGCTGCGGCGACCTCGTGATGGTGCTTGTCCATCTTGAGGCCCATTTCCATCATCGTGGCGACCATTTCGCCGCGAATGTCCACCGCGCTATCGACCGGGGCGACGGGGAAATAGCCGCCCTTGGCGCGGGGGCGATGGGCCATGTTGCCCATTTCGTATTCCTTGCCGGTGTTGGTCGGCAATTCGATATCGTCGATAGCATATCCGCTGCCCGCATAGCCGTCTTCGAAACGGACATCGTCGAACATGAAGAATTCAGGCTCCGGCCCGACATAGACCGTGTCGCCAATGCCGGTGGAGGCGAGATAGGCCTCGGCGCGCGTTGCTGTTGAGCGCGGGTCGCGGCTGTAAAGCTGGCCGTCGGAAGGCTCCACAATGTTGCAGAACAGGCTCAGCATCGGGGTCGCGCTGAACGGGTCGATATAGGCGGCATCCATGTCCGGTTTCAGGATCATGTCAGACTCGTTGATCGCCTTCCAGCCCTCGATCGAGGAACCGTCGAACATCAGGCCGTCTTCCAGCGCGTCCTCGTCCATGGCGCTGGCGGCCATGGTGAGGTGCTGCCACTTGCCTTTGGGATCGGTGAAGCGCAGGTCGACCCATTCGATTTCCTCATCCTTGATCTGTTTCAGGATGTCATTCACGGTTGCCATATTCGGTGTTCTCCAGTGTTTGGGAGTTGAGAGGTGGTTCGGCTCTGGATGTCAGACCGCGTCATCATCGGTTTCGCCGGTGCGGATGCGCAGGGCGCTTTCGATGGCGGTGATAAAGATTTTCCCGTCGCCGATCCGGCCCGTCTGTGCAGCGCCCGCAATGGCTTCCACCACGCGGGGGGCCTGTTCGTCGCTGACGACGACTTCGAGTTTAACCTTGGGCAGGAAATCGACGACATATTCAGCGCCGCGATACAGTTCTGTGTGGCCTTTTTGACGGCCAAAGCCGCGCGCTTCGGTGACGGTGATACCGGATACGCCGATTTCGTGTAGCGCTTCTTTCACTTCGTCCAGCTTGAAAGGTTTGATGATCGCCTCGATCTTTTTCACGTATTTCGATCCCCAAAAGTTCGCGTGGCCAGTTCACACGCATATTCAAATCGACCAAGAATCAGGCCGAGGCTTGTCACAAGGAGGTAGCGTATCCGTTGCACCGCGCAAGGATCATCCCGCCTGCTTAAAGAAAGTGCAACATTGGGCAGCGCAGCGCAACCATTGTTAGCTGAATGTCCGATATGCCTAATTCTTGAGCAGGGCTAACGCCGCAAGCCACCTATAATCTCAGGCCCGTCGTCTCTGGCAGGCCGCACATGATGTTGAGGTTCTGGATCGCCGCGCCGCTTGCGCCTTTGCCCAGATTGTCGAGCCGGGCGATGAGGCGGGCGTGCCAGCCACCCTCATTGCCAAACACATACAGCGTCATCGCATCACTGGCCGCTTCATTTTCGTGCAGGACCAGTTCAGCCGCAGGCTCTTTGAGGGCGACCGCAATCACGCCAGATGCGGCGTAATGCTGTGACAAGGCATCACGCAATTGATCCGGCGTCAGATTGCCGCTGATCGCACCCAGATGCAGTGGCACCTCCACCAGCATCCCGCGATAGACGCGCGCCACCGAGGGAGCGAAGATCACCCCGTGTTTCAGGCCCGCATGGCGCTTCATTTCCGGGCGATGCTTGTGCGCCAGGTCAAGGCCATAGGTGCGAAAGCCAAGGTCCGCCTCGGTCCGGAACCGCTCGATCAGGGCGTTACCTCCCCCAGAGTACCCACTCACCGCATTGACGGTATAGGGCCAATCGGCTGGCAGTAAACCGGCACGCACCAGCGGCGCGACCAGCGCGAGAAAGCCTGTGGGATAGCACCCCGGATTGCTCACAAATTGGGCACCGGCCACCGCCTCGTGTCCGACCAGTTCGGGGAAGCCATAGGTCCAGCCATCGGCCACACGGTGCGCGGATGATGCGTCGATGATTCGCGTGCCCGACCCCTCGGCCAGTTTCACCGCGGCGCGCGCGGCGTCGTCGGGCAGGCACAGGATTGCCACGTCGGCGGCATGCAGTGCTTCCTTGCGCGCGCCCTCATCCTTGCGGCGGGCATCATCCAGCACGATCAGCTCAAATTCGTCGCGCCCGCTCAATCGGTCGCGGATTTCAAGGCCGGTCGTCCCGGCGGCTCCATCAATAAAGATACGCTGCGTCATATCGCCCGCCTTAGCGCGATCAGTCGCTGAGGCAATCGGCCTTGATATAACCGCTCGGCCCTTCGGGTCCGATGCAGCCCCACACCCACGCGCCCGCCGCATCGAGCACTTCGATCTCAGTCCCCGCGTCAAAGCGGGTGACGACGGGGCTGTCATCGCGGGTGTTTTCCATCACATCCGCGCCGTCTGCGCCGATCACGCGGATTTGAGGGATGACGTAATGCGCGGCGAGATGCGTTCCGGCGAGCGCGATATGAGCAAGGTCTCCGCGCAAGGGCAGCGTGCCGGGCGCAGGCTTTTTGACCGGGCCTTTCAGACCCAGTATCCCCTGCGGCACGCTGTAACGCGATGCGCCCTCTTTTTCAGCGCTGTTCGCGCCTCTGTCATTAGCGCTGTTCGCGCCTTTGTCATTAGCGCTGTTCGCGCGGCTGCTCATGCAGACTGAATCCTTAATCGCCCCAGAAATTCATCTGTTCCGGCCACGCCGGATTGCGCGGGTTAGCGACACTTGCAAGTTCGGGCAAGGTGGCGGGCCAAGGAGCGGGGACGGTGGCAGGCAGGGTGGCGGGCAAGACGGGCGTGCCCACCATGCCGCACCGCAGCTTATGAATAGCGCGCCTTTAGCATGTGGAAGGCCGCCCGCAGACCATAGGACGTGCCGCCCTTGGCCCGGCCCGGCTTGGGAAAGGGTCGCCATGCGAAGGTGTCGAGGTGCACCCAGTCGATGCCATCTGCGACAAAGAGGTCAAGGAACAGCCCCGCCACGCTCGCGCCTGCATAGGGGTTGGACTGCGCGTTGACGATATCGGCGATGTCGCTGGCCAGATATTCGCGATAGGCCTCTGGCAAAGGCAGCCGCCACGGCTCGTCATCATTGGCCCGGCCTGCATCGATCATCGCCTGCGCGGTTTCATCGCGGCGCGCCATCATGGCGGCATAATCCGGGCCAAGGGCAACGCGTGCTGCACCCGTCAGCGTCGCAAAGTCGATGATCAGGTCAGGCTCCTCCTCGCTCGCCCGTGTCAGGGCATCGCCCAGCACCAGCCGCCCTTCGGCGTCGGTATTGTGGATCTCGACCGACAGCCCCTTGCGGCTTTTGAGCACATCGCCGGGGCGGAACGCGGATCCGGCAATCGCATTCTCAACCGCCGGGACCAGCAGGTGCAGGCGCACTTTCAGCCCCGCGCCCATGATGAGGCCCGCCAGCGCAATCGCATGGGCAGCGCCGCCCATATCCTTCTTCATCAGGCGCATGCCGCTCGTGGGTTTGATATCTAGACCGCCTGAATCGAAGCACACCCCCTTGCCGACAATCGCCAGAACAGGCGCGTCTTTCGGCCCCCATTCCAGATGCAGCAGGCGCGGCGCATGGTGCCGCGCGGCGGCACGGCCCACCGCGTGGATCATCGGATATTCCTGTTCCAGCGCATCGCCCTTCGTCACGGTCAGTTCGGCATCATGGGCTTTTGCCAGCCGCTTGAACTCCGCCTCCAGCGCGGCAGGCCCCATATCCTCGGCAGGGGTGTTGACCAGATCGCGCACCAGCATCTCCGCCTGCGCCTCTGCCATGGCGGCATCAATGCGGCCCGGTTGCGCGGTTAGCAGGATGCGCGGGCCGGTGGGGTTTTCCTCATCCTTGTACCGGGTGAAGCTGTATTGCGCGGTGATCCAGCCGAACAGCCCTGCTCCGGACTGCGCCTCATCCGCCAGCCGATATGTGCCCGCAGGAAGATTTTCCGCCAGCGCGGCAAGGCAATAGCTCGTCAGGGCGTCGGGATCGGCGACGCCGCCCAATGCGATAAAGCTGTCCCCGTCAGTAAGGATACCAACCGTCGCCGGCGAGCCATCGAACTTCTGCCCTTCAAGGCTGGCGCGCTGTCCCGCAGAGAGCGATTTGTTGAGAGCTTCGAACCCCGCCTTGGTAACGAGCCGGATGGTGATCGCGTCTTGTCCGCGATCCGCCTGGATACAATCAGTGATATCAGTCATAGCCCGTCCATAATCGCGCCGTTACACATGTCACGCGAGAATTGACGCCGGTTTGGCAAGAGGGGCGGTTTGATGATGAGATATTTGGCTTTGGCTTTGGCGATTGCCGGGGGCCTTGGGTCGGCGACCCTGGGGCCTGATGGGGAACACAGTGCGGCGGCGCAGGATGCTGCTGCGGCCGATGGCGAAAACAGCGCGGAAGCGAAAATTGGTCGATACAAGTTCGGCAGCATGGAGCGCCTTGGCAAAGCGACGCGCGAATTCCGCTATGACTGGCCCGAGGAAGCGAGCGAAATACCCGGCCTTGTAGCGATTCTGGAGAAGCGCGGCGCCGAGGAATTCGCCAGCACAGCCAGAGAATGGCGATCCGCAGTGGTGGAATTTGCTGGCAGCGATTGTGAGTCTTGCGTCAACTGGTCGCATGCCACCGACTGGGAAGTCGGCGCAGACACCGCGCGCTTTCTCTCCATGGGGGCCGAAAAATACCGATACAGCGGCGGCGCGCATGGCATGATGTCTTTCGAAGTCCTGTTGTGGGATCGCGAAGCCGATGGCGGGGCGGGCGCTCAGCTTGATCCGATCGACCTGTTTGTATCAAAGCGTGCGTTGGAAGATACCGTGCGCCCGACATTTTGCGCCATGCTCAAGGATTTGCAGAAAGAGCGGCGCGGCGATGCCTATCGCGCGGATGACGAGATATTTGGCAAATGTCCGGAGATGGATCGTCTGGTAATGATCCCGTTTTCCACGAACGAAGGATCGCTGAATGAGCTTTCGTTCCTCGCAGGGCCATACGTGGCCGGACCCTATGTGGAGGGGACATATCAGGTGCAGGTGCCTGTGACGCAAGGCGTGATCGAAGCGGTAAAGCCGCAATATCGCGAGGCCTTCGCGGTTGCCGGTCAGGACGCAGGTCAGGACTAGGCGCGGCTAATTCTCGCAATCTTGCGAATGGTTCGCTATATGGGCCGGATGACAGAATATCAGCTCATCGACAGCGACGAGACCGTCTATCGCGACGGCACGATCAAGCTTCATACCGAGGCCGGTTTTGACGGAATGCGCAAGGCCGGGCATCTGGCCGCGACGATCCTGGACGAAGTCGCCGATCTGGTGCAGCCGGGCGTCACCACCGAAAGCATCGACACAGCCATCCGCAACATGATGCTGGATGGCGGCGCGGTGCCTGCGACGCTTGGCTATCGCGGCTATACCCATTCCTCGTGCATCTCGATCAACCATGTGATCTGCCACGGTATTCCGGGGCCAAAAGTGCTGAAAGAGGGCGACATCCTGAATGTCGATGTGACCCCGCTGCTGGATGGCTGGCACGGCGATACCAGCCGCATGTTCTTTGCCGGCGAGCCCCCGATCAAGGCGAAGCGTCTGGTCGATGTGACCTATGACTGCCTGATGCTGGGGATCGAGGCGGCCGGGAAACCGGGCGCGCGGCTCGGCGATATTGGCGCCGCGATTGAGGGCCATGCGCGCCAGTTCCGTTACGGCGTGGTGCGCGAATTTTGCGGGCATGGTCTGGGCCGCCTGTTCCACGACGCCCCCGAAGTGGTCCACGCGGCCAAGGCGGGGACGGGACCGGAGCTGAAACCGGGCATGTTCTTCACCATCGAACCGATGATCAATCTGGGCAAGCCATGGGCCAAAGTGTTGGGCGACGGCTGGACTGCGGTAACGCGCGACAAGTCGCTCTCGGCCCAGTTCGAACATTCCCTCGCGATCACCGAAGACGGCGTGGAAATCTTCACCAAAAGCCCGACCGGCAAGGACAAGCCGCCTTATTGAGGGGAGCCCGCCTGCTTCTTTCGTGAGAATTGAGTGACAAGCTGTGATGGGCGGATTCCAGTTCATTTATCGCTGGCAACCTAAAGTTAACGGCGTCGCTACACCCTTTAATCACAAGAATTAGGCATTCAGGTGACCAGACCAATCCGGATCAGGACCATTCTGTATGTCAAGAATTTCGCTTGCGCTATTGTGCATCGTTGTGGGCGGTATCATCGTCGGCATGATCTATGAAGTGCCCGCAGTCTCCGGAAAAACCGGAGCAATCCTCGTTGACGGGCTGGTCTATTCCTATGTGGTGGCCAAGCGCGATGCAGCGGCGTTGGCCGGAACCGCCATCGATCATTTCACGAAGAGGCGCGACGCAAAGGCAGCCGCCATACGCTTTAGCAAGGGTGAGCCTTTCGTGATGCCGGACTTTGGCAAGGAACTTCCCATAAACGACGGAACGCCCGTTCTGAGCGCGGCTTGATATGACGGCGTGATCGCGCCGGAATATCTGAGGTAGATATTCAGAAGCCTGACGTGCAAGGACACCATGCCCTATCCGGGATTAGCGTCATCAAGGAGTGCGCGGATGGACGAGGCCGGCCAAGTGCGACAATTCCGGCTTGTCTGGCGTGGTCTTGCCGCAATTCTGATCACCGGTCTCGTCACTCCTTCTCTCTTGGCTCTTTTGGTAACGAGCATTTTTTTGTTCGCCGAGCCAATCTCGGCACAAACACTGAGGACCGCTCTTGGATTTGGCGGTTTTCTTGCCCTTGTAGGCGCGGTCTTCGCTTTGCCCTTGTCCCTGCTTGGCGGGGTGCTTGTCGAGATGCCCAAAGCCCGCTGGCTGTCAGAACGGGCAGGGGGAGCACTTGTCCACTGGCTTTTGAGCGTGCTGGGAGGCTTCGCCTTTTTCGCTCTTTTCCTGATTTTCACCTGGGATTATTCCGCGCCCGAAACCATCCAGCCTCGCAACAGTGATGCCTGGGGAGCGGCTGCTGCAGGATTTGCCCTGGCGTTGCTCGCTGGTTCTGTTTCGGCGGTTTCGTGGTGGTGGTTGGTGATTGAGCCGTGGCGGCTGGATCGTCAGGCAGGCTGAGGTGCAAGGCCGGTCAATCTGAAAAGGTACCGCAATCCAGACACTCATATCGACGTTCTCGAACACAAAGGGCCGCCACCCCGTTAAGGAATGGCGGCCCGATGTCTGTTCAGAGCCGAAAAGCCTTCTTAGCGCACCAGAATGGCGCTCGGCTTGCCGGAGAGGAACGCCATGCGCTTCTCGTTGGCTGCTTTGAGTGCGGCTACGCGCTGCGCTTCGTAACCGGCCTTGGTGGCAGCAACGCATTCACGAAACGCCGCCATCTTCGCCAACTCACGCATGCTCGGCTTGCCTCCGCAAACGGAACGCGTGGCTTGGGCAAGGCGGCGGTCGAGGGTCTCGCGACCCGCTTCGCTGGTGAGATCGAGACCGGCGTAGGACACCGATACTGACGGCGGAGTGTTTTGGGAAAGGGCGGGGCTCGCAGCAGACAGGCCAAGTACGGGGCCAAGTACGGGGCCAAGTGCGAGAGCGGCAAAAGACGTGATCTTGAGCATGGCATCAAACCTTTCAGATCGAATACAGGGTAAGGGGATAACTGGCATAATCGCCTCGTTTCGTCGGAGTACGGGAAGGAGGTTCCGACGCGGATTGTATGCCAGACTGACATGACAGCTTGCTTACAAATGCATTGTTTCTTGTATTAATATTCCAAGACAATGTAATCATAAGACAGTCACATTGTCTCGCACCTGCCACCTTCATTCGGCGCAGGCGCGCCGCCGCGCGCGCTGTTGGCCTAAATGAACCAGATCACCAGGATTGCGATCATCGCCGCCAGCAGTCCGTAGCTGAAGCCCAGCATCCAGATCAGTGCCTTCGTGATCCTCCCGCTGGCTGCCCAGTCATAGCCCACGGCAATCGCCCCGGTCAGGGCCACGTCCACCGCAATGGCGACGGGATCGGGCAGGCCCAGCACTTGCACCACCCGCGCATAGGCCGGCGTCATGAAGGCGAGCGTGCCGATCAGCATGGCGAGGCGATGTGTTTGGATGTCGCGGCGGCGGGCAAAATACAGCGCCGCGGCATAAAGCGGCAGGAAGGTGAAAAAGGCGAACAGGTTGACCACGGTCACTTCAGGCCGGCCCAGCTCTTCGCCGATATTGACCGAGATGATGCCGCCAGAGATGCTCATCACCGCGACCAGTGTGATCGAGGCTTGCCCAAGCCGCCGGTGCAACCCCAGCGAACCGCGCCCGATCAGATAGGCCTGCGTCATTAACAGCATGAGCCATGCGATCATGCTGAGCGCGTGGATGACCACGATCGGCGTGTAACGCGCATGGACTGCCGGCGTGGTGACCGCCTTCAGCCCGAAAGCGAATACCGTAAAGACCAAAAGACCCAGCGCGATATGGCCCAGCCAGACATTGGCCGCGCGCCCATCCAGCATGGGGGTGCGGTGGGTGGCAAAGAAGTAGTCGAGTTTCCCGTGCATGGGGTCTTTAACGCGCGGCGCGGATTGCGGCTCCCGCTGCAAATGGTGCGATCGCAAAAAGGCCCAGAGATATTGCCGCGACAAAGCCGATACTGGCGGCATCCTGTCGCGCGAGCGCACCCGCGCCAAAGATCAGGATGGGCAGGGCAAGCGGGATCAGCAGCAGGCCCGAAAGCGCAGCTCCGGCCCGCAGGCTGGCGGTCAGCGCCGCGATCATCAGACCAATCGCCGCCAGTCCCGGCGTTCCCGCGATCAGGCCCAACAGCACCAGATGCAGCGTTGGCCCGTCCAGTTGCAGCAAGGCCGCCGCCGGAAAGGCTGCCAGTATCAGCGGCGGGCCAAAGCTGAGCCAGTGCGCGACCATGCGCACCGCCATCATTACCTCTTCGCTGACACCGCGCAGACGCAACTGGTCGAAATGGCCCAGCTCGATATCGCGCGCCACCAGCCGGTCCAGCGGCAGGATCGCGGCGAGCAGGGCGGCGATCCACACCACCCCGCCGCCTGTGCGCGAAAGCGTGCTTGCATCCGGGCCGACCGCGAAGGGATAGAGCATCGCCACCGCGACGAAGAACACCACCGGCAGCGCCGCGCCCCCGCTCCCCCCGCTTCCTACAAAAGGGAAGAACAGCGCAAGGTCACGCTTCAGCAGCCGCCAGGTCATGCGAGTGCTTCCGCGTCTTCGGGCGCTTCCATAGGTGGGACAAAATCTTCTAGCGCGAGCGTGCGCAGGCCTTCAATCCGCAGCGCCTGATGCGACGCGATCAGCGCCGCCCCGCCGCGTGTGATATGCTCGCGCACCACTTCCTCGACCAGAGCTTGCGAGGCCGTGTCCAGCCCCGAGAGCGGCTCATCCAGCAGCCACACATCCGCCGCCTGACCCAACAGCCGCGCCAGCCCCGCGCGCTTCCGCTGACCGGTGGAGAGATAGCGCACAGGCACTTCGGCAAGGTCGGCGAGGCGCAGGCGCTCCATCACAGCGCCCGCGTCCGCCGTCCCGTCCAGCCCGAACCAGAAATCGAGCGCGCGGCCCAGCGGCTGCTCAGGGTCCAGCCCCGTGCGCTCATCCAGCAGGCCGACAGTCCCGGTGCATTGCGCCTCACCCGCATAGGGCAGCGACAACCCCGCCAGAGTGCGGATCAGCGTTGTCTTGCCCACTCCATTTGCGCCGGTGATATGGCAGGCCTCGCCCGCACCCAATGTCAGCGTCAATCGCCGGAACAGCAGCCGGTCACCCCGCTGGCACGCAAGGTCGCGCGCGATTATCGCTGCAGAATGTGTGGGAGCATCAGAACCTTGCATCGAGTGATGCGTTAGGGAAAAGCGACACTTCAAACAACTCCACAGACGAAGGCCCAACCGATCATGACCACAGTCCCCGAACTCAGCCCCGAAGACCGCGACCGCCTGATGGTCGATCATCCCAAATGGGAACTGACCCGCGAAGGCAAGGCGATCCAGCGCACATTCCAGTTTGGCGATTTTTCCGAAGCCTGGGGCTTTATGAGCCGCGTCGCCTTGCTCGCGGATGGTCAGGACCATCACCCCGAATGGTTCAACGTCTATGCCAAGGTCGAGATCACGCTGACCACGCATGATGCAGGCGGACTTTCACGCCGCGACGCAAACATGGCGCGCGCGATTGATGCTTTGGTTTAGGCGTTAGGCCTGCCTCCAGTTACCGCCCAAGCAATGACCTTGCGGCGCTGCGGCCTTGTTTGCGAATGCGTCCGGGCATCCAGCGCTTGGCGAAGTTCAGCTGTTTTGCGGTCTTGCCCACCACATAGTGCAGATCATCGCCGTGCACCGCGTTCCAGATGGTTTCGGCGACTTCTGCGACCGGCGTGATCTCAAGCCCGGCGGCTGTCACCGCGTCGCGCACGCGCTCATTTGAATGGCGGTTGCCGGTGCCATCGAGCAGCGGCGTGTCGATGAAGCTGGGGCAGACCGAGCTCACCTTGATCCCGTCCTCTGCCCATTCCGCGTCCAGACTTTCGGCCACCGCGCGCACGCCAAACTTGGTCGCGCAATATACGCTCATTCCGCTGTTGCCGTTGATCCCGGCGGCGCTGGCGATGTTGACGAGCGCCGATCCCGGAGCGGTCTTTTTCAGGTGCGGATAGACCGCCTGCGCGCCGTACAGCACGCCTTTCAGATTGATGTCGAGGCAGCGGTCAATCTCATCGACGTCCATATCTGCCAACGCGCCGCCAGTGCCGATCCCGGCATTGTTGACCATCGCATCGATCCGGCCCCCTGCGGCGGTGGAGAAAGCCTCAAGAGCGGTATCCCAGCCTTCGCGGTCACGCACGTCATGTTTGTGCATGTATTTGAAGCCGCCCTCGATATGGCCCAGCGTATCTTCCATCCCGGTCACATCAATGTCTGAAATACCGACGAACCAGCCACGCTCGGCAAAATACCAGGCGGTCGCGCGTCCTATCCCTGAGCCTCCGCCAGTGATGAAAATCGAGCGTTTCGGCCCGTTGCCAGCGGTCGTGCTCATGTGTGATCCCTCTCCAATGGATTGCTGTTTGCAACCTGTTTAGGAGAGGGGCCACACAATGTCATCCGCGGAATTTCGACGCAGTGAGTCCCTGCGCAGGCAGGGATCTCATAGAATGGCGCTCTGCGGCAGGAGGCCCCCGCCTGCGCGGGGGCTCACCGTGGCTTTAATCCGCCAGTGCCTCTTCCAGCCCCGCGACATGCTCCTTCCCTTCAAGGATCTGCGCAGTGCTCTCGCTCACTGTGTCCCCGATCGGCTCGCTGCGGCCGCCAAGGCAGGTCGCGAGGAAATTCTCGGTGATCGCGGTGTAGGCGATGTTGTTAACGGGGCGCGCAAAGCCGTGGCCCTCGTCCGGATAAACCACATAAGTCACCGGAATGCCCGCCTCCTTCATCGCGCTCACGATCTGGTCGCTCTCCGATTGCTTCACACGCGGATCATTCGCGCCTTGCAGGATCAGCAGCGGCTTTGTGATTTCGTTGGCCTTGTAAAGCGGGCTGGCGGCTTTCAGCAAAGCAAGGCCCTCTTCGGTGTTCGGATCGCCCATGCGCTCATGGAAAATCTTCACCAGCGGCGCCCAGTAAGGCGGGATGGTGCCGAGCAGCGTTTCAAGGTTGGACGGGCCGACAATATCAACCCCGCAGGCGAATTTCTCGGGGGTAAAGGCAAGCCCGGCCAGCGTCGCATAACCGCCGTAGGAGCCGCCCATGATCGCGACCTGATCGTCCGATGTGATGCCTTCGCTGATCGCCCAGTCAGTGGCGTCGATCAGGTCATCATGCATCTTCAGGCCCCACTCAAGGTTGCCTGCGTTGAGGAAGTTCTTGCCGAACCCGGTGGAGCCGCGGAAGTTGACTTGCAGCACGGCATAGCCGCGATTGGCGAGCCACTGGACCCCGCTGGAAAAGCCGTATTCATCGCGCGCCCACGGGCCGCCATGGACCAGAAGGACCATCGGAACAGCTTCATCAGGACGGCCATCGCCATCACTGTCAGAGCCCGGCGGCAGCGTCAGGTATGACGGCAGCGTAAGCCCGTCGCGGCTGGCGATTTCCACCGGATGCATCTTTTGCAGCGGCGCGCCTTCGAGTTCGGGGCGTGTGACATAGAACGGGGTGAGCGTTTCGGCTGCGCGATCATAAATGAAGCTCTGCGAAGGCGCGGTCAGCGGGTCGTTCCAGACGATCCATGTCTGGTCATTGTCGGTCCGGCTGGAAATGCCGAATTCGCCGTCCAGCCTTTCATCCAGCCAGTCGAGCGCGGCCTTCATCTCCGCATCAATCGCGGTCCATTCCGTCGTGAGATAGTTCGCGGAATAGGCCTGTACCACGCCTGTCTTGGTGTCGCGGATCGTGCCACCGATATCAGCCTTGTCGTTCTGTGCGATCAGGGTCTTTTCGCCCGTCGCGGTATCCTGAGCATACAGCGCGGCGGTATCGCGGTCCCGGCTGTCCAGCCAGTACAGGATTGATCCGTCCGTCGTGTAGCCCGCCGGCGAGGTGGTGAGCGAATCCTCCATTGCCGTCGTCTCGAACGGTTCTTCGGCAACCGTGTTGTCCGTCACTTCGAAATAGTCGGTGCCGCCCGCCTCGTTCTGGCGCATCGCCATACGCAAGGTCAGCGTGTCATCCGCCATGAACCCGGCATAGCCATCGTTCTGGTAAACCAGCTCCAGCTCGCCCGTGTTGATGTTGAGCAGGTGGACGTCATGGAATTGCGGATTGCGATTGTTCACCCCGATCAGCAGTTTGTCCTTGATCGTCTCGGACGCGCCGATGATCTCGACACGGGTGTTCTCAAACGGGGTGAGGGTGGTCTCCTCGCCGCTCGCCACGTCGATCTTATAGAGCAGGAAATTCTCATCGCCGCCCTTGTCCTGAATATAGCCGACGCTCTTGCTGTCGGGTGACCAGAAATGGCTGCGGATCGGGCGGTCGGTGGCGCTGGTGACAGCCTTTGCCGCGCTTTGATCGTCGCGCGGGGCAATCCAGATGTTGAGCACGCCGTCCCTGGGTGCGAGCCAGCTGAGCCACTTGCCATCCGGGCTGAGCCGCCCTTGCGCCCGGGTCGGATTGCCAAACAGCGCATCGCGCGGGATCAGGGGGGCAGCTTCAGCAGTTTTCACAGCGGCGGTTTGGGTCATTGTCTCTCCGGCGGGTTGTTTATCTGTATGAGCGTCGGCAGACACCGCGCTGGGAATGGCAATCGCACCAACAGCAGCCGTGGCAGCAAGCAGGCGCGTCGTCAGCGATTTGGTGAAGATGGGCATCGGGGTCTCTCCATTTCAAGCGGGGTTTTGGTGTATTGCGGTCACAATACGGTTGTTTTTCCTAGATGCAAGAGCGGGTCGCGCCCGACAATACAGCCTCAGGCTGCAAGCACGACCGTGCGCCCGGAGGTGCCCCGCACCCCGGACTTGATCCGGGGGAAGGGAACAGCACCGAGGATGCTGCGCGGATGCGCAGCAAACCAACTACAACGCCGGATTTGCATAATAATGCCACGTAAAGATCGCCATCGGTCCGCGGTGCGGGGACCATTGCTCGCCCAGCGCACGCGTTTCTTTTTCCTTGGGGCGTTCTTCCATTTCCAGCAGTCGCTTCACGCCCTCTTGCACCGCCAGATCTCCGGCGGGCCAGATGTCGGCGCGCCCTTCTGCGAACAGCAGGTAAATCTCGGCTGACCAGCGGCCGATCCCCTTGATCTGCGTGAGCTGCTCTATCGCGTCCTCGTCATCATCGGGCATCGCGTCAAAATCCAGCGCGCCCGCCTCCACCAGCTCGCACAGGGACCGGGCATAACCCTGTTTCTGGCGCGAGAGGCCGCAAGCGCGCAGCGTATCGAAATCGCGGCTTAACAGGCAGGCGGGCGTGAATTGCGCGCCCAGCTCGCCTTCCAGCTTGTTCCACATTGAAGATGCCGCCGCGACGCTGACCTGTTGGCCCACGATGGTGCGCAGCAATGTCTTGTACCCGCGATCCCGCAGACGCGGCTCGGGATAGCCGACGCGCTCCAGCTGCTCGGCCACACGGGCGTCTGTGTCTGCAAGGCTATCAAGCCCGTGTTTGATCCGTTCGGCGGTCAGTCCCATCAGCGCTGCCTATCTCCTGCCTTAATTGCCAGCCCCCGCCATATTGCGTTGCCCGCCGGAACATCCTAGCAGCCTGCCTGTTCTACCGATAGCGCGGCTCTTGCGCTCAACATCTATCAAATCCAAAAGGAAGTTACGCCTCATGCCCAAGCTGATCGTCACCAATCGCGACGGGGAAACAAGCGAAATTGATGTCGAGGATGGCCTGACAGTCATGGAAGCGATCCGCGACAACGGCTTTGACGAATTGCTGGCGCTGTGCGGCGGGTGCTGCTCTTGCGCGACCTGCCACGTCTATGTCGATCCGGCGATGAAGGATAAGCTGCCCGCGATGAGCGAAGACGAGGATGACTTGCTGGAATCTTCCGAACACCGCAACGAAACCTCGCGCCTGTCCTGCCAGGTCCCGCTGACGCCGGAGCTGGACGGGATGAAGGTTACTATCAGCCCCGAAGATTAAAGTTGGTTGCGGGCGCGGGGGTAGGCTCTTAACTCCCGTCCCATGAACATCACTCAACCTATTGGCGATACGCTCGCCTTAATCGGCAACACGCCGCTGGTCCGCCTTGCCGGGCCGAGCGAGGCGGCGGGCTGCGATATCTGGGGCAAGTGCGAATTCGCCAATCCCGGCTCCAGCGTGAAGGATCGCGCGGCGCTGTATATGATCCGCGATGCAGAGGCGCGCGGGGAGCTGAAACCCGGCGGCACCGTGATCGAGGGGACGGCGGGGAACACCGGCATCGGCATCGCGCTGGTGGCCAATGCGCTGGGCTACAAGACGATCATCGTCATGCCCGACAACCAGTCCAAGGAAAAGATGGACACGCTGCGGGCCTTGGGCGCGCGGCTGGTCCTTGTGCCGCCGACAAAATATGCCGATCCGTGCCATTTCCAGCATGTCTCTCGCCGTATGGCCGAGGAAACAGACGGCGCGATCTGGGCTGGCCAGTTCGACAACACCGCCAACCGCCGCGCGCATATCGAAGGCACGGCGAAAGAGCTGTGGGAGCAGACCGGTGGCAAAATCTCCGGCTTCACCTGCGCCGCGGGCACGGGCGGCACGATTGCCGGTGTGGGACTTGGCCTGAAGGAAAAGAACCCCGATATCCGCATCGCCCTGACCGATCCGCATGGCGCGGCGCTGTACAATTACTACGCGCATGGAGAGTTGAAATCCGAAGGCTCTTCGGTGGCGGAGGGGATCGGGCAGGGCCGCATCACCGCCAATCTGGAAGGCGCGGCGATTGATACGCAATTCCGCATCTCTGATGAAGAAGGCATCGAATGGGTCCGCCGTCTGCTGCGCGAGGAGGGATTGTGCCTTGGCCTTTCGTCCGGCATCAATGTTGGCGGAGCGGTGGCTCTGGGCCAGCAACTGGTCGCCGAGGGTCATGAAAACCCGCAGGTTGCCACGATCCTGTGCGACACCGGTTTCCGCTATCTCTCCACGCTTTACAATGCCGACTGGCTAAGGGCGAAGGGCCTGCCGGTGTTTGACTGGCTGGAACAGGCGGGCGAGGACTGATAGAGCGCGGCGGTATGGCGGCACGCGATCTTTTCGGACGGTTTGGAGGCAATGCGGTACGCGGCAAGATGTCGCGGCCCCTGTTGTCTTCTGCTCTGGGTGACGATGGCGAGGATGGGTCCGATGATCCCCTTGCCGAAGCGCCCTTGGGCGGGACGCGAGCCGAAGCACTTCAGCGGCTGCAAGTCGGCCTGTCCGGAATTTTCGCGATGGTCCTGCTGGTCGGTCTGGCCAGCGCTATCGGCACACAGGCGGAGCGGGCCGAGGAGGCCGCCGTGCCCGATGCTGCACCAACGACAGAACCAACTGCCGCGCCGCCTCAGCGCGATCCGTTGGCCGATGCGGGCGTGGTGCCTGATATTCCGGTGGAACCCGCAGTCCCGCCGCCTGCACCAAAGTCCGAGCTTGGCGAAGGCGTCAAACCGATTCTGGGGCCAGGAAGAGTGCCTGACACGCCGCCAACAGAGCCGCAAGCTGACCGATGAGGCCAGAAACGTGCGTGGTAAAGTGAGTGGTATGGCCGGCGTGGCGATCGCTCTCGCTGCGGTGCTGGCGGGGTGCGACGCCGATCATTCTGCCGCTCGGCACAGTGAGGCAGCGGATCACGCTCATACATCAACGCAGGCGAGCTTGCCCGACCTGCCGCGCGGGGATGAGCCGCTCGCGCTGATGACCAGCCTGCCGCTCTATTGGCCGTTGGAGGCCGACATGATGGCGATTGCCTTTGGCACCGCCCCGCAACCGTGGAGCCGACCGTTGATCGAACAGCGCTTTGCTCTCGCCCCGCTTGATACGCTGTCCCCGATTGCGCCGCTGGGCGGCAAGGGCGAGGGGACAGATCCGCTGGCCGGTGTGAAGCGCCTTGCGATCATCCAGCCGCGGGGACTTTCGCCCGCTGACAATGTCGCGCTGGATGATTGGGTGCGGGCCGGGGGTGAGGCGTTGCTGGTGCTCGATCCCGCGTTGACCGGCCATTACGACGTCGCGCTGACCGATCCGCGCCACCCGACCATCGGCGCGCTGATCCCCCCGGTGGTCGCCCGCTGGGGACTGGAGGTTACATTTGACCCGGATCAGAATGAGGAGCTGGGCTTTGTGGACTTGGGAGGGGCCGATCTGCCCGTCCATATTGGTGGAGCGCTTCAGCAAGCCGCAGGCGCGCCAAATGATTGCACGATCTCCAAGGCCGCCGTGCTCGCCCGCTGCACTGTCGGCAAGGGCTCTGTCACTGTCATGGCGGACGCCGCTATTTTCGAGCATCGCGAGCTAGCAGGCGAAAAAGGCGAGGCTTTTCTGGCGCTTTTCCGCTATGCCTTCCCCGTGAGGAGCGGCGCGTGACCACCAGTTTCGGACATTTCGGGAATATCACGGGAAGCCCGGTTTTCCATTGCGACTCCGAAGCCACAAAACCGGAAATCCTTGGGGATTTGCCGGAGAAAACAGGTTCATGGCGCGCAAATCTACGAGAACATCGACTGTGGCGTGCGATTTTGCGCCAGTAAAGGGTAAGGGAAAGCATAGGTAAATCATACATTTACCATTCAATCCCCTAAAATCCCCAGATTACCCCTAGAAACCCCAGCATATCCCCGATAATACCGGGGACCATCAAACACGTTTGTGTGCCCCGCGTGGATCTTTCGATTTGCGCGTGGTGCCCGCTCATCTGCGGGCGCGATCGGGGAAGTTATGTCGGCACACGGGCGGGTTTGATCGCCGGATCAATCAATGGGGAGCGATCCGAGCAGCGCATATGAAGGGGATCCGCACGCGTGTCGGATTTTGGAGGATACAGTGGACAAGCCTTTTCGCCTGCGGGCGATAAGGGTCGCTATGTCCTGCCTCCTGCCTTCCGCAAGGCTGTGAAGGAAAGCGGCGCAGGCTCCAAGATCCTGTGCCTTGCCAAACATGATCGCTGGCAGTGCCTTGTCGGCTTTGGCCTGTCGCGCAAGGATGAATTCGACGCGCAGCTCGAAAAGGAAGAAGAGCGCGCGCTGAAACTGGGTCGCGATTTCGACTATGATGAGCGGTCCTCGCAATTGCACACCTTCCTCGAAGTGCCGTTTGACGACAGCGGCCGCTTCATCATGCCCGATTACCTGCGGGGCCTCGCGAGCATCACCGACAGCCTGTATTTTCAGGGTGGCGGGCGCTTTTTCACGATCTGGGATCCGGCTGAACTTGCAAAGATGGGTGACAGTTGGGCGATGGCAAAGGCCGCTTGCGCCAGCCTTCAGGCCGAGGCTGCGGCCAAGGGAAAAACCAAGGGCGGCAAGTCATGACCGCGCCCCACGTCCCCGTTCTGATCGAAGAGGTCATCGCGGCGGTAAAGCCTGCGCCCGGCATGGCGATTGTCGATGCGACATTCGGCGCGGGTGGGTACACGGAGCAACTGCTGGCTGGCGGCGCGCGCGTCTATGCCTTTGACCGCGATCCCACCGCGATTGCGGCGGGGGCCGAGATGGTGACGCGCCATGGCGGCGCGCTGTCCCTGCATGAGCGCCGCTTTTCAGAAATGGCTGATGAACTGGATGCGCTGGGTGTCCCTCAGGTTGACGCGGTTGTGATGGATATCGGCGTGTCCTCGATGCAGCTGGATCAGGGCGGACGCGGGTTTTCGTTCCAGCAGGACGGGCCGCTGGACATGCGCATGGCGGCTGACGGCGAAAGCGCAGCGGACTTCCTCAACACCGCCGATGAAGCCGCGATTGCCGATGTGCTGTATCAATATGGCGAAGAGCGCCAGTCGCGCCGCGTGGCCCGTGCGATTGTGGCCGCGCGCCCGCTTGAGACGACCGGCGATCTCGCCCGCGTGGTTCGCCGTGCGCTGGGCTATAAGCCGCATGACAAGAAAGACCCCGCGACCCGATCATTTCAGGCAGTGCGCATTCATGTGAACGATGAACTGGGTGAACTGCGCGCAGGCCTTGCCGCGGCAGAGGCTTTGTTGCGCGAAGGCGGCGTGCTGGCGGTCGTATCGTTCCATTCGCTCGAAGACAGGATTTCAAAACGGTTCCTGCGTGAGGCATCGGGTGCAGGCCGCGCGGTGTCGCGTCACCTGCCCGGCGAAGTGCCCGGACCCGCGCCCACTTTTACGCAGGTTTCCAAGGCGATCCGGCCTTCTGAAGCAGAGATCGAACGCAACCCGCGCAGCCGCTCCTCCGTCCTGCGCCACGCCATCCGCACCGCCGCGCCCTCACGCTTTGATGGGGCGGGCATTGCTCATGAAAGGACCATGTCATGACCCCGATGATGACCCCCCTTATGGCAATGACTGGATCACGCCGCCGCCAGATCGGCTGGAGCGCAGTGCTGGCCGTGTGCATCACCGCGTTCATCGTTCTGAGCGTCACGGTGCATGCTGTGCGCAACGAAGTGGTGCTGAAAGACCGCCAGATCCTTGCGCTCAAAAAGAAAAAGCAGCGGCTGGAAACCGAGTTTCAGGCGCGCGCCAGCCAGCACCAACTGGCGCTGTGGAACAATGTCGATCTGGGATATACGGCACCGCGCGCGGACCAGTATCTTGAGACCCGCCGGGACCTTGCAGCGTTTGGCCAGCCGGTTGGCCCCAATGCGCCTTCGCCGATCCGCGTTGCGCGTCTGGATGCCGGTTCGTCTGACACCGCACCGGACGCTGTTCCTGCAACGCGCCCGATGGTTTCTCCGGTGAGCGGGGAGCCGATCACGCTGGCCGCGCTGGATAATCAGGAAACCGCCGGAACCGCCTTTGCTGAGGCGTTTGGTGATATGCTGATTGAGGCTTCGCCGATCCGTCAGGCTAAGGCTCAAACAACTCGGGCAAGCTACACGCCAGAGGTCGCGGAATGAGCGCGAATGCGCGATCCCTGAGCGACGCGCAGCCCGGCCTGTTTGACAGCGCAGCAGACCTGCTGGGCAAAGCAGGCACAAAATCGAACGATAAATCGGCAACAAGATCAAAGCGGAAATTCGCCATTGGCGCAGCGCTTGCCCGATCCAGCGCGGCTGCCCAAACGCCTGCAACACCGGCGCCAACACCGGCTGCTGCCGCTGCCGCTTCCCCTCAGATGGGCCGTAACACCCTGATGCAACAGCGCGCCCATCTGCTGCTTTCAGCGCGCGAGCGGGTGTTTGGTCTCGTGCTCGCCTTTGCCGCGCTGGCGCTGGTGGCGATGGTGCAGATTGTGTGGCTAGGAATGGACAAGGCGGGCTCCTCGGTCAGCCGCTTTTCCAACACGCTGGTGCCCGCGCGCGGCGAAATCACCGACCGCAACGGCGCGGCGCTTGCCAGCGAATATCCCGCGCGCTCACTCTATTTCTATCCGCAGGCGATGAAGGATGGCGGTGCGCCGCTGGTCCGCTCTCCCGAAGAGGTCGCGCGCGAGCTTAAGGCGATTTTCCCCGATCTGAATGAGAAGCGCGCGGTGCGCATCCTCAAATCGGGCGAGAGCGGGTATCTGCTGCGGCGCATCCTGCCCGAACAGGCAAACCGCGTCTGGGCGCTGGGCGAAGTTGCGGTGCAGACGCCGGGCGAAATGGGACGTCACTATCCGCAAGGCAAACTGGCCGCGCATATTCTGGGCCGCGTGATTGAGAATGATGACGGCCAGAATGTCGGCGCGTTCGGCATGGAAAAGGCGCTGAATGCGCAGCTGAGCGATGAGACATTGCGCGCAAATCCTGTGCCGCTGTCGATTGATGTGCGGGTGCAGGGCGCGCTCGAAGACGAGATGGGCCGCGGGATGAAGCTTGCCCAGGCAAAGGGTGCCGCGGGCATCGTGCTGGATGTGGACACGGGCGAAGTGCTGGCGATGGCCTCAATGCCTGATTTCGACCCCAACAAAATTTCGCAGGAAGACGCCGATAACACCACCAACCGCGTCAGCTATCTGACGGGCGAACTGGGTTCTGTGTTCAAGCCGTTGACGGTTGCCGCTGCCATTGATGCGGGCGTGGTGCGCGATCTCAGCGCAAGCTGGAATGCGCGGCCTGTCGAAGTGGCAAACCGGTCTTTCAAGGACTTCGAGGATAAGGGCGACCGGCTGAATATCCCGCAGGCGCTGGCCTATTCATCGAACACGGTGACGATGCGCGTGGCCGATGAACTGGGCGGGGAACAACTGCGCAAGGTCATGCTTGATCTGGGTATGAATGTCGCTCCTGAAATTGAATTGCAGGCGCGCGGCAGACCTTATTGGCCCAAAGGCAAATGGTCGCAACTGACCACCATGACGGTGGGCTATGGACATGGCCTCTCGGTGACGCCGCTGCATCTGGCGAATGCCTATGCCGCGATGGTGAATGGCGGGATTTTCCGTCCCGCCACCCTGCGCAAGGTGGAGCCGGGCAAGGCCAACCCGGGCAAGCGCGTTTTCAAGGCCTCGACCTCCCATCGGATGCGCCAGCTTTTGCGGATGGTCGCGATTTACGGCACGGGGCGAAAGGCTGATGCGACCGGTTTCCGGGTCGGCGGAAAGACCGGCTCTGCGGAAAAGCTGGTCAATGGCCGGTATTCCAAGACCAAGCTGATCAGCACCTTTGCTTCTGCCTTTCCGATGGATCGCCCGCGTTATGTGGTGGTGGTGGCGCTGGACGAACCGCGCATCACCCAGGCGATCAAGGGCCGCACCGCCGCATGGAATGCTGCTCCGATTGTCGGCAATCTGATCCGCCGCGCCGGCCCCATGCTGGGTGTGCGGCCTGACAACACGCGCGATGTTGATATCAGCGATCTGAAGTATCTGGTGGAGGGGCGCAAGTGAGGCTCGGCGTGCTCACGCAGCGGATTGATCTGGTTTTGAATGCAGGGGGCGACGAGAGCGTCACCGGCTTTGCAATCGACCATCGCAAGGTTGCGCCGGGCACGGTGTTCGGCGCGTTTGTGGGTGAGCGTTTCAACGCCGAGGATTTCATCCCCGCCGCTATCGAAGCGGGTGCGGTGGCGGTCGTCGCGCGGCCCGAAGCGCGCGTTGAAGGCGCAGTCCATATCGCCAGCGATGAGCCGCGCCAGACCTTTGCACAGCTTGCAGCAGGGTTTTTCACGCCTGTGCCAGGCACAATCGTCGCGGTGACGGGGACTAATGGCAAAACCTCCTGCGCGGAGATGACCCGCCAGATCTGGCGCATGTGCGGAGAACGCGCAGCCAGCATCGGGACGCTGGGTGTGACGACACCGGATGGCAGCATTTCCACCGGGCTGACCACGCCTGACATCGTGACGTTTCTAAGCAACATGAGCGGGCTGGCGCGCGAGGGTGTGACGCATGTGGCCTATGAAGCATCCAGCCACGGCCTCTCGCAATTCCGCAATGAAGGGCTGACAGTATCGGCGGGCGCCTTCACCAATTTCAGCCGCGATCATCTGGATTATCACGGCACGATGGAGGCCTATTTCGAGGCCAAGATGCGGCTGTTTGATGAAGTGCTGGCCCCCGGCGGGGTGGCGGTGATCCATGCGGGCGCGCAAAGCTCGGAATGGACCGACAAGGCGGTCGAGCGGGCACAGGCGCGCGGGCTGGCGGTGCGCACGGTGGGCGAGGGCGGGTATTTCCTGCGCCTCGCGGCGCGCGAAGCCAGCCAGCTGGGCCAGACGCTGACCATCGAGCATGCGGGCGAGGCGCGCACGGTGAAACTTCCGCTGATCGGGGAATATCAGGCTGCCAATGCGCTGGTCGCTGCCGCGCTCGCGATGAGCACAGGCGCACCGGTGGGGCAGGTCTTTGACGCGATGGGCAGGTTGCAGCCGGTACGCGGGCGGCTGGAGCGCGCCTGCCTTACCCCGCAGGGCGCGCCCGTCTATGTCGATTACGCCCACACGCCCGATGCACTGGAAGCTGCCATTGCCGCGCTGCGCCCGCATGTGGATGGGGACCGGCAAGGCAAGCTGATCGTCGTCTTCGGTGCAGGCGGAGATCGTGACACGGGCAAGCGTGCACCGATGGGGGCAGTCGCCGCCAGGGCAGCCGACGCGATCATCGTGACAGACGACAATCCGCGCGGCGAGGATGCTGCCACCATTCGCGCAGCCATTCTTGAAGGCGCGCAAGATGCTGGTGCGCAAGCCGCCATCAGCGAAGTCGGCGGACGCCGCGAAGCCATTGCCGCCGCGATCAAGGCTGCGGGCAAGCACGACATTATTCTCATCGCCGGAAAAGGGCATGAGCAGGGGCAGATTATCGGGTCGGGAGAGACTATGAAGGTATTGCCGTTCGACGATGTAGACGTCGCACGTGAATGCGCAGGGGCGCTGGCAAAGGGAGATGGGGCATGAGTGCGCTTGCTGTAAAGCAGCATCCGTTGCTGCGCGCATGGCCTATCACCGGGCCGCTGGGCGCGCGCGATACTCTGCCGCTGGCGCTGTGGGATGCGCATGCCATCGCTGCGGCCACAGGCGGGACTGCGAGCGGGGATTTTCAGGTGTCCGGCGTTGAAACGGACAGCCGCGATGTGAAGCCGGGTGATCTGTTCGTCGCGCTTAAGGGCGAGGCGATGGACGGCCACCGCTTTTTGCCCATGGCATTTGAAAAGGGCGCGGCTGCAGCGATTGTGGACCGTCCAGTCGACTACCCGCATATCCTCGTCGAAGACACCACCGCCGCGCTTCATGCACTTGCTGCGGCAGCGCGCGACCGCAGCGCAGCGGTGCGCATTGGCGTTACCGGTTCGGTCGGCAAGACGGGCGTGAAAGAGGCGATCTTCACCGCTCTCGACCGCGCCAGCCGGGGCGCTGCGCATCGCTCTGTGCGATCATACAACAACCACGTGGGCGTCCCGCTCAGTCTGGCCCGCATGCCAGCGCGCGCGCGGTTCGGCGTGTTCGAGATGGGCATGAACCATGCAGGCGAAATTGCGCCGCTGGCCGGTCACGTGCGCCCGCATGTCGCCATCATAACGACAATTGCGCCTGCGCATATCGAGAATCTCGGCAGCATTGAGGCGATTGCCGATGAAAAGTCGCAGATTTTCACAGGGCTGATGCCCGGCGGCACTGCCATCATTCCTGCCGACAGCGAACACACGCCGCGCATGATCGGTCATGCCCAAAGGCTGGGCGTCAAGACGGTCACTTTCGGGCGCAGTGCGGATGCCGATGTGCGGCTGCTCGATGCGATCCCGACCCAGTCCGGAGGCTCTCTGGTCACAGCCGAACTGGGCGACCAGCGCCTGTGTTACACAATTGCCGAGCCGGGTGAACACTGGATCGCCAATTCACTCGCGGTGATGGCAGCGGTGCGCGCGGCTGGCGGGGATATGGCCAGCGCAGGTCTGGCTCTGGCTGAAATGGGCGGGCTGAAAGGTCGCGGTGCACGCCACCAAATCGCGGTGACGGGCGGAAAGGCGCTGCTGATTGATGAAAGTTACAACGCCAACCCCGCCTCCATGCGCGCCACCCTCCGCAGCCTTGGCCAGACGCCTGGTCATCGCCGTATCGCGGTGCTGGGCACAATGGGGGAATTGGGCGATATGGCGACGCGGTTTCATCGCCAGCTTGCCGAACCATTGGTCGATGCTAATGTCGACCATGCGATTTTGGTGGGCGATGGCATGCGCGAACTCGCCTCTGAATTGGGGAAAGCGGGACCGGGCTCGCTTGGCTTTGGTCCAAGCTTCACGCATTGCCAGGACACTGCCGAAGCTGTGATCGCGCTTGAAGACTATGGGCTAACCAACGGGGACGTTGTACTGGTCAAAGGCTCCAACTTCATGGGTCTCGGCAAATTGGTGACACATTTCACGAGCGCGCCTGAATGATGCGCAAAAGGGACCCTTAATGCTGTATCTTCTCGCGGAATGGCTGGAATTTGATGGCCTGTTCAATCTGGTTCGATACCAGACGTTTCGTGCGGGTGCGACACTGATCACGGCGCTGATTATCGGTCTGATTATCGGGCCGCGCTTCATCAACCTGCTGCGCGTGCGCCAGGGCAAGGGTCAGCCGATCCGCGCTGATGGACCGCAGAGCCATCAGGCCAAGGTTGGCACGCCGACCATGGGCGGGCTGATGATCCTGATCTCGCTGACACTGTCGATGCTGATCTGGATGGACCCGCGCAATCCGTTTGTGTGGGCGTGTTTCGCGGTCACCATCGGCTTTGGCCTGATCGGGTTTCTGGATGATTATGACAAGGTCACAAAGAACTCGCATCACGGCGTATCGGGCAAGGTCCGCCTGCTGGCCGAATTTGTGGTGGCGGGCGTCGCGAGTTATATCATCGTCAGCCAGATCAACACCAATCTGTATATCCCGTTCTTCTCCGATGTCTCGATCCCGCTGGGCCCGGCCTATTATGTCTTTGCCGCCATCGTGATGGTGGGCGCGGGCAACGCGGTGAACCTGACAGACGGGCTGGACGGGCTTGCGATCATGCCGGTGATCATCGCGGCGGGCACATTTGCGATCATCGCCTATCTGGTCGGGCGCGCGGATTTCTCCGAATATCTGGGCATCCCGCATGTGCCGGGTGCAGGCGAGCTGGCGATATTCTGCGGGGCGATCATGGGCGGGGGGCTTGCATTCCTGTGGTTCAACGCGCCCCCGGCGGCGGTGTTCATGGGTGACACCGGTTCACTGGCACTTGGTGGAGCGCTGGGCGCGATCGCCGTTGCCTCGCATCACGAGGTTGTGCTGGCGATTGTCGGCGGGCTGTTCGTGCTCGAAGCGGTCTCTGTCATCATTCAGGTTTTCTGGTTCAAACGCACGGGCAAGCGCGTGTTCCGCATGGCCCCGATCCACCACCATTTTGAACAATTGGGCTGGAGCGAGAGCAAGGTCGTGATCCGGTTCTGGATCATCGCGATTGTGCTGGCGCTGGCCGGATTGGCGACGCTGAAACTGCGATGATCACCTCCCCCGCCTTCGCCGCGAAACGCTATGCTGTGCTGGGCCTCGCCCGGTCTGGCGCGGCGGCGGCTGAGGCGCTGCTGCAAAGCGGGGCGCAGGTGACCGCGTGGGACCGGCAGGATGTGGCGCGCGCTCCGTTTGAGGGGCGCTGCACGCTTGCCGATCCGCTGGAGATGGACCTGGCCGGGTTTGACGGTCTGGTTGTGTCACCCGGAGTTCCGCTCAACACCCATCCGATCACCGCGCATGCGGCACATTGCGGCGTGCCGATCATCGGCGATATCGAGCTGTTTGCCATGGCCCGCGCCGATCTGCCCGCGCACAAGGTTGTTGGCGTAACGGGCACGAATGGCAAATCCACCACCGTCGCGCTGGTCCACCACCTGCTGCAAATGGCGGGTATTCCCAGCGTGCTGGGCGGCAATATCGGTGAGGCGATTCTGGCGCAGGAACCGCTTGCCCCGAACGAACAGGGATTGGGCGTCTATGTGCTGGAGCTTTCCAGCTTTCAGATCGACCTCACCTTCTCGCTGGATTGCGATGCGGCGGCGCTGACCAATATCACGCCGGACCATCTGGACCGCTATGCGGGTTTTGCCGATTATGCCGCATCAAAGGCGCGGCTGTTTGCGATGCAGTCCGGGGGCTCCTTCGCTGTGTTCGGAGCGCTTGCTGATCCGGCTTTGAGCGTTTTTGAAGTGGAGCAGGCCCGCCGCCTCGCCGGGCGCGCGGTTGCAGCCGACATGGATCGGTTGGCTCCGATGCAAGGCGAATGGCCAACCTTGCAAGGACCGCACAACCTTGAAAATGTCGCCGTCGCCGTCGCTCTGGTTGAGGAACTGGGCGTGAGCGAGGCACAATGGCGCCATGCTCTGCCGCGCTTCCGCAACCTGCCGCACCGCATGGAGCATGTCGGCGAGGATGCGGGCGTCATCTATATCAATGACAGTAAGGCAACCAACACCGCCTCTACCGCGCCCGCGCTGGCCGCATTTCCGCCCGCCGATGGCACGCCGCGCATTCACTGGATCGTCGGCGGCCTTGCCAAGGAAGACGGGCTGGGCGCGTGCGAAGATCACCTCGCCAATGTTGCGGTTGCCTATACCGTGGGTGAGGCAGGGCCGCGCTTCGCCGATTTGCTGACGGGCCGTGTGCCCAATGTGGAGCGCTGTGAGCTGGTTTCCGAGGCTGTGCGCCGCGCCAAGGAGGCCGTGCGTGCCGGAGACATTGTGCTCTTCTCCCCCGCCTGCGCCAGTTATGACCAGTTTCGCGATTACGAAAAACGCGGGGAGCATTTTCGCCAGCTTGTCGGGGTGATAGCGGATTGCAGCGTTGATCCGTGGCCTGATGATTTCCTGAAAGACACCGCGGCATGAGCGGCGTGCGCGCTTTTGGCCCGGTAAGTCCGGTCGCCCAGGCTGGAGCGCCTGGAGCGCCTGCAGCGGGCGGCGGAACCTATCACGCGCCGGTGCCCATGTCCGCGCCCATGTCCGTTCCCGTGCGGCGCGGCTGGCGAGAGTTGCTGCGCGTGTGGTGGAGTGAGGTTGACCGGGTTCTGCTGTTCCTCATCATCGCGCTGATGGCGGTGGGCACGGCGGCTGTGCTGGCCGCATCGCCTGCCAGCGCGGATCAGCTTTCCACCTCTCAGGTCACGGTCGATCCGTTCAGGTTTCTCAAGCGGCATATTGCGTTTCTGTGCGCCGGTTTTGGCGGGATGATCGCGGTTTCGCTGGCCAGCCGTGATGATGCGCGCAGGCTCGCCATTCTGGTCGCGCTCATCATGTTTGTGGCCCTGCTGCTGGTCCCGATTATCGGCGTTGAGAAGAAGGGTGCGACCCGTTGGCTGAATGTCGGAATGAGCCTGCAACCGAGCGAATTTTTGAAACCCGGCTTTGCCATTGCGCTGGCGTGGATTCTCAGCTGGCGACTGCGCGATCCGCATCTGCCGGTGTTCTGGCTTGCAACCGGCATCACGCTGGCGATTGGAGCGCTGCTGATGCTGCAACCCAATCTGGGTGAGACGCTGTTGTTCATGGGCACGTGGTTTGTGCTGAT
>JBARXS010000187.1:0-14858 GCA_049647465.1 Erythrobacter sp. | reverse complement strand
TTACCACTGACGGGCCTCTTTGCCCAAAAACCATAAGGGGAGCAGGCTGTGAAGTTTATCATTGCCATAATCAAACCATTCAAGCTCGACGAGGTCCGCGAAGCGCTGGGCAGTATCGGGATCGCCGGCATGACGGTTTCGGAAGTGAAGGGGTTTGGCCGTCAGAAGGGGCAGACCGAAATCTATCGCGGAGCAGAATACTCAACCAACATGCTGCCCAAGGTGAAGCTTGAAATCGCCGCGAGCGACGAAGTCGCGGCGCAAGTGGTCGAAACGATCCAGCAAACCGCAAACACTGAAGCGATTGGAGACGGCAAGATATTCGTCCTCGATCTCGCTTCGGCGACCCGCATTCGCACCGGTGAATCCGGCGAAACCGCGCTTTGATGGGGGCCGCATGATGAAAAAACTGACACTTTCCTCCCTTGCGCTGGTTACCGCTGCGCCTGCTCTGGCTGCTGCGCCTGTGCCCAACCCGGGCAACAATGCCTGGATGATGACGTCCACGGTGCTGGTCATGCTCATGATCCTGCCGGGCCTTGCGCTGTTTTACGGCGGGCTGACACGCTCGAAGAACATGCTGTCGATGCTCACGCAAATAGGCGCGACCGCAAGCCTCGCGATGATCATATGGGTCATGTGGGGCTTTAGTCTTGCGTTTGGCGATACGGCCTATCCTGCGCCGCTCGGTTCATATGTTAGCGGTGGGAGCTATTTTCTCTCCGGGACGGATATGAATAGCACAGCAGCGACCTTTTCTGATGAAGTTATCAGCAAATATGTATTCATTAGCTTTCAAATGACCTTTGCCGCGATCACCGCAGCGCTCATCCTTGGTGCCACGGCAGAACGAATGAAGTTCAGCGCAGTGATGATGTTTGTCCCGATCTGGCTGACTATCGTCTATTTCCCGATTGCGCATATGGTCTGGTTCGATGGAGGGGACGCTGGCGCGAGCGGCCTGCTTTTCGAAGACGGGGCGCTTGATTTTGCCGGTGGCACGGTGGTGCACATCAATGCCGGTGTTTCGGGACTGGTGCTGGCCTATCTGCTGGGCAAGCGTCGCGGATGGCCGCAAGAGCCGATGCCGCCACATAGCCTTGTCATGACGATGATCGGCACAGGCCTGCTGTGGGTTGGCTGGTTCGGCTTCAATGCCGGCTCCGCTCTTGAAGCCGACGGTTCGGCAGGGCTTGCCATGATCAACACCTTCGTCGCGACCGCGGCGGGTGGTCTTGCGTGGATGGTGATCGAGAAACTGGCGGGCCACAAAGGTTCTGCTTTGGGCTTTTGCTCAGGCGTCATCGCCGGCCTGGTCGCGGTAACTCCGGCGGCTGGCAACAGCGGACCGTTCGGTGCGATCCTGCTGGGGATTATCTCGTCGGGTGTCTGCTATATCTTCGTCGCGACGGTGAAGGCCAAGCTGGGCTATGACGACGCGCTCGACGCGTTCGGCATTCATGGCGTTGGCGGGATCGTGGGCGCGATTGGCACCGCAATTGTCTATCAGCCATGGATCGGCGGTCCGGGCGACGGTTCGGTCGCGCTGGGTGCCCAACTCTGGATTCAGGTAAAGAGCGTCATCATCACCATCGGCTGGGCCGGTGCCGGGACCGTGCTTGCAGGTTTCCTGGTGAAAGCCACAATCGGCCTGCGCGTCAGCGAAGAGGATGAGGTCAACGGCCTCGACATCGCCGAACATGGCGAACGCGCCTACAACTAAGAAAGGGGGAGGAGCAGCCTTAGAGCCGCTCCTCCCCTTTTTCTTCCAGTTCTAATGGAGATCAGGCGGCCTGGACCGCCTTTTCTGCTGCCTTGATAAAGTCCGCACACCGCTCCCCGATCATGATGCTGGGAGCGTTGGTGTTGCCGCTCACGATCTTGGGCATGACGCTCGCATCGGCGACCCACAGGCCATCAATTCCGCGCACCCGCAATTGCGCATCAACCACGCTGTCTGCATCTGCACCCATACGGCAGGTGCCGACGGGGTGATAGACCGTGTCCGCGCGATTGCGGATCAGAGTGTCGAGCTGCGCATCATCATCGATATCAACCGGATGACGATCGCTCGGGCCATAGGCCTGCAGGGCGGGAGCGCTGGCCAGCCTGTGTGAAAGGCGAACCCCTGCGCGCAGGGTGGCAATATCGCGCTCGTCATCAAGGAAATTGGGATCGATCACCGGGGCCGCGCCCGCATCGCCTGATCCCAGTCGCACGGTGCCACGGCTTTCGGGCCTCAGAACGCAGGCATGCAGCGAAAAGCCATGTTCGCGCACAGCTGTACGTCCATGATCCTCAAGTACACCGGGCACGAAATGCCATTGAATATCCGGGCATGGCGAATCGGGCATGACGGACCAGAAACCGCCGCTCTCGGCATAGGGCGTGGTCATTGCGCCGGTGCGTTTCCGGCGGTGCTCAAGGATCGCTTTGGCCATCTTCATGGTGCCTTTGAGCGATTGTCCAATGGGCACGTCGCTGGCGGTTTCCCATGCCGAGACATAGTCGATGTGGTCCTGCAAGTGCGAGCCGACTGCAGGCTTGTCCATGACAACGTCGATGCCGTGCTGTTTGAGGTGGTCAGCCGGGCCGATGCCTGAAAGCATCAGAATTTGCGGGCTGTTGAACGCCCCTGCGCACAGGATCACGCCGTGTTTGGCGTAGAGTATTTCCGAGCCGCTCCCCGGTTTCTTGCCCTTGCGCATGCGCACGCCTGTGACCCGGCCACCTTCGACCACCAGTTGTTCGACCAGGGTGTTGGTGCGGATCGAGACATTGCCCTGGTCGCGAATCGGTTCGACATAGGCACGCGCGGCCGACCAGCGCTCTCCGTTGCGCTGGGTGACCTGGTACATGCCAAAGCCTTCCTGGCGTTCCCCGTTGAAATCCTCGTTCGTGCGCAGCTGAAGCTCGCGCGCGGCCTCGACAAAGGCATGGCTGACCGGGTTGGGGAAGCGCTGGTTCGAGACAAACAGCGGGCCATTCTCACCGTGAAAATCGTCCGCGCCGCGTTCATTGGATTCGCTCTTGCGGAAATAGGGTAAGACATCGTCATAGCCCCAGCCGGTGCAGCCCATTTCGGCCCAGTTGTCATAGTCCCAGCGATGGCCACGGATATAGACCATGGCGTTGATCGCGGATGATCCGCCAAGCCCTTTGCCGCGCGGCTGATAGCCGATGCGCCCGTTCAGCCCCTTTTGCGGGACGGTGTCGTATTTGTAATTCGACGAATTGCGGATGAAGGGCATGAAGCCCGGCGTCTTGATCAGCACATTATTATTGCGTCCGCCTGCTTCCAGAAGGCAAACGCGCCTCGTACCGTCGACAGCCAATCGTCCTGCAACCGCGCTGCCGCCGCTGCCACCGCCAATGACGATGTAGTCGAAACTCTCCATTATTCTCTCCTCTTGAAGAGAGACTAGGCAGCTTCGTGCGGCGGCGCAATCGGGTTTCGATTGGCCACTGGATTGACGGCTGGGGCGTGGACCTTCCCGGTTGCGCCCTGCGTTCGCTGGCGCCATTTTTCGCGGATCATGTCCGATGTCTCGCGGCTGCCATCATGGGTCCAGCCGGGTTCGCGCAGCAGATAGGACAGTTTGTGCCTCCACGGCGCGCGTATGATATCCGTGATCATCCCGATCCATTCATGGAAGACCGACCATAAGAGGTTGAAGCTGCCCAACTGTTTGACGATGCCATAGCGGATCTGTTCGTCGTCCCGCTCGGGCTCGAATGTGCCAAACATCTTGTCCCAGATGATGAAGACACCGGCGTAATTGCGGTCCAGATAGCGCGGATTGGTGGCATGATGCACGCGGTGGTGGCTGGGCGTGTTCATCACCGCTTCGAACCAGCGCGGCATCCGGTCGATCGCTTCGGTGTGGATCCAGAACTGATAGATCAGGTTGAACCCGCCCACGATGGCCAGCATTACGGGATGAAAGCCAAGCAGAACCAGCGGCAGCGCAAATAGCAGGCCGAATGTGAAGGTGCCCGTCCATGTCTGTCGCAGTGCGGTTGAGAGGTTGTAGTGCTGGCTGGAATGATGGTTCACATGCGCGGCCCACATCCAGCGGATGCGGTGGCCCGCGCGGTGAACCCAGTAATATTTGAGGTCATCCAGCACAAAGGCCAGCGGCCAGGCCCACCATACCAGCCACCATTGCTCGCCAAAGTCGAACAAGCGATATTCATAGGCGGCGATGACAGCAGCGACTGAGAGGCCGCCGAACAGCGCTCCAGAGATGGTTGAACCGAGCCCGAAGGCCAGACTGACCAGTGTGTCCTTTGGCTCATAGGCGGCAGGCGAGCGGAGCCGCGACCAGATCATCTCGGCCAGAATCGCAACCACAAACAGTGGCACGGCATATTGCGTGGGTGAGAAGTCAGGCATAGCGCCGCTATAGCCGATTGATCGCGTCAGCCCAATACGACGCGTCAATCAATGAGAGCCGAACGCTGCCAAAGCGTGCATCGCCCGTTTCGACGACCAGTCCGTCAACCTCTTCGCGGCAACGTGCGCGTCCATCGATGATGCGTCCGGCAAAGCGATTGCCATGGCGCTTTATCACCATAATGCGGCCCGCCTGATCTCTGGCGAGGGCTGCGGCCCCTTCGCGACTGATGGAGGACCGGCCCGGGACAAAGCCGTCCTCGACCTCGTTGGCCGCCCGTGCCACGTCGGCATCATCATGCAGTTTAGGCTTTCCCCCCAGCTTGAGCGCCCATGCGATGCCGGCAAGCACAAGGATAGCGATCAATGATCCGCCGAATTGTGTGAGCTGGGGGTGCAGTTCCATTGCCTCAAACCTTTGTCCGTCAGGGATTGGCACGCGCCTTCGATTGCGGCAAGCTTGGTAGCGCAACAGGAGACCTATAATGAAAATGTCTGCCCGCATTTCTGCGACAACCGCCTTCACCGTTCTCATGCTGGCCGCCGCGCCTGCGATGGCGGACGGACACACTGAAGGCGGCACCGATCCGGTTCAGCTGGTCGCCGCACAGAAAGAGCGCACGTCGCGCGTTGCGCAGGCCCTGTGGGATTTTGCCGAGCTTGGCTATCTGGAAACCCGCTCAACCGGCCTGCTGCAAAGCGAATTGCGCGAAGAGGGGTTTGCGATCACTCCGGGCATTGCCGAAATCCCGACCGCGTTCGTGGCTGAGTGGGGAGAGGGTGGCCCGGTCATCGCGATCCTTGCGGAAATGGACGCTTTGCCCGGTATCAATCAGTCAGCCTTGGCGACGCGTGATCCTGTCGAAGGTAAAGGCGCGGGGCATGCCTGCGGGCACAACCTGTTTGGTGCGGGGTCGCTGACCGCCGCGATTGCTGTGAAGAAGTGGCTGGAGAAGACGGGCACACCGGGCCGCATCCGTCTTTATGGGACGCCCGCCGAGGAAGGCGGCTCAGGCAAAGTCTATATGACCCGTGCTGGAATGTTCGAAGATGTCGACATCGCCATCCACTGGCATGGCGATGATGTGAACAGTGCCGCCGCGCAGACTAGCCTTGCGAATCGCTCTGCCAAGTTTCGCTTCACCGGTGTCTCTGCCCATGCAGCTGGCGCTCCGGAGCGAGGGCGGTCCGCTCTCGATGGGGCTGAGGCGATGAACATGATGGCCAACATGCTGCACGAACATATGCCGCAAGATGCCCGCATGCATTACGTCATCACCAGCGGCGGCAACGCGCCAAACGTGGTGCCCGATTTTGCCGAGGTGTTTTATTACGTGCGCCACCCCTCGCCCGATGGTGTCGAGGCGATCTGGTCGCGGCTGGAAAACGCGGCGCGCGGGGGTGCGATGGGCACGGGGACCAAGGTTGAATGGGAAGTGATCCACGGCAACAATCCGCTGCTCGTCAATGAAACGCTGGCAAAGGTCATGGATGCAAAGCTGCGCATGGTGGGCGGCGTTGAATACACCGATGAAGAGCGCGAATGGGCTCAGACGATTCAGGCCTCGCTCGGCGATGCTGCGCTACCATTGGAGAGCGCAGGCGAGATAGAGGAATACGGCAAGTCTCTTGGTTATGGCTCCACGGATGTGGGCGATGTGTCCTATGCGACGCCAACCGTCGGCGTGCGCACGGCGACCTGGGTTCCGGGGACCAGCGCGCATAGCTGGCAAGCGGTCGCTGCGAGCGGGCACTCGATTGGCCACAAGGGCACTCAGGTCGCGGCCAAAGCGATGACTCTGATGGCGGTTGAGCTGTTTACCAACCCCGATCTACGCGATGCAGCCCGTGCCGAATTCGAAGCGGCGCGAGGCGAGGATTACGAATATAAAAGCCTTCTGGGTGATCGTCCGCCGCCGCTCGATTATCGCAAGTGATCACGGCAACGGATCAGCGCGCGGTCAGCATGTCCAGCATCGGGCGGATTGGGCTGATATCATAGCCAGCCGCCATCGCTGCGTTGGTGATGTCATCGGGATTGCCGCCGGACTTTGCGCTGGCCAGCGCCCACAGAAATGTGGAGCGTGTGCCAGACCGGCAATAGGCCAGGATCGGTCCCTCTGCCTTGTCCATCGCAGCCGTCATCTGGTCGATCTGCGGTTCGCTAAAACCCGAATGCCCGACCGGGATCGCGACATAGGCCATGCCCGCCATCTTCGCCGCCTCTTCAATCGCATCGCCCTGGGGCGCTGAAGGTTCTTCCCCATCTGGACGGTTGTTAACGATCATGGTGATGCCGGCAGCTTTGGCCTCGACTATGTCGGAGTGATCGATCTGGGGGCTGGCAAAGACAGTGTCTGACAGTTTGCGAAAATCGCTCATATGGGTCGCTCTCCTGATAGCGTTCGTGATGCGCGTTTTGCGCGGCTGCGCGGATAAGTGCAACCGGGCGACTCGCATGTATCGGTTCACGCCAGGATGCTCCTTTGCGCCGCCCAATAGGCTGATTTCTTGAAGCCATCGGGAAATTTTGGGCCTCTGCGCCGCTCGAAATTGTCACATTTCCGCGTGAAAAGGGGCGTGCCGGTTAAATCGTTCGCCACAAGAGGCTTTATACGCTATTACCGGGGTATCGAGATGGAGCTGGTTTGTCCGGTGTGCCATCTGCGCTTGGTGCGGTTCGCTGTTCCCGTCGCCAGTGCATTGGAGGATGGGCAGCGTGACAAGGTACGTACGAAGTTATGGGTTACGATAGAGGACGTCGGCGCGGCCGGGACAAGCGCGACGGATTCGGCGAAGAGGGTTTCGACCCGTTTGGCGGCGGCAATGACGGGTTCCCGTCTCCCAGCTATGGAAATGATCGTGGTGGCGGCGGTGGTGATCGCGGCGGCTATGGCGGCGGCGGTGGAGACCGCGGTGGCTATGGTGGCGGCGGCGGTGATCGTGGCGGCTACGGCGGCGGTGGCGGTGGAAATCGCGGCGGCTTCGGCGGCGGCGGCGGTGGTGACCGTGGCGGCGCAGCCGGCGGTGGCAACCGCATGCCAGCCCAGGTTGTCGGCACCGGCAAGGGCACCGTGAAGTTCTTCAACAGCCAGAAGGGTTTTGGCTTCATCCAGCAGGAAACCGGCGGCGAAGATGTGTTTGTGCATATCAGCGCGGTTGAGCGTGCCGGTCTTGAAGGGCTGGCCGAAGGGCAGGAGCTGGAATTCAACCTCGTTGATCGCGGCGGCAAGGTTTCCGCTCAGGATCTTCAGGTTGTCGGTGATGTGATCGCAGCACCGCAAGCCGGTGGACCTCCCAAGCGTGAGCTTACGGGTGAAAAGGCCACCGGAACGGTCAAGTTCTTCAATTCGATGAAGGGTTTTGGCTTCCTCGTCCGTGATGACGGCCAGCCGGATGCATTCGTGCATATCAGCGCTGTCGAGCGTTCGGGCCTTACCGCAATCAACGAAGGCGAACGTTTTGAATTTGACCTTGAAGTGGACCGACGCGGCAAACATTCCGCGGTGAACCTGGTCCCAGTCCAAAGTTAAGTCTGAACTGCCAGTTACGCCGTTTGACCCACAGGTAGAGCGGCTATATCTATTCAAATGGCGGCCCTACCAAGGGTCGCCATTTTCTTTTGCGCTGATGCGCCACCTTTGACTGTTTGGGATTTTGCCGATGTCGATCACCCCGCTTATGCCTGTCTATCCGCGTTGCGGCGTCCGTCCTGTAAAGGGCGATAACTGCCACCTGATTGATGAGGATGGCACGCGCTATCTCGATTTCGCCAGCGGTATCGCGGTGAACCTGCTGGGTCATTCGCATCGCGGCTTGATCGAAGCGATCCAGAAACAGGCCGAGACATTGATGCATGTGTCAAACCTGTATGGCAGCCCCCAGGGCGAAAAGCTGGCTCAGCAATTGGTCGACAATACATTTGCCGACACGGTGTTCTTCACCAATTCCGGCGCGGAGGCGGTCGAGACTGCGATCAAGGCGGCGCGCGCCTATCATCAGAATGCGGGCGAGCATGGGGATGCGAACCGGTTTGAAATGATCACCTTCGCCAACGCCTTTCACGGGCGCACGATGGCGACCATCAGCGCATCCAATCAGACGAAGATGCATCATGGTTTTTCGCCCCTGCTCGAAGGCTTCAAATATGCTGAGTTCGATGATCTGGAAGCGGCAAAGGCCCTGATCGGTCCGAATACGGCCGGTTTTCTGGTTGAACCGATTCAGGGCGAAGGCGGCATTCGCCCTGCAAGTCAGGAGTTTATGACGGGCCTGCGCGCGCTAGCCGATGAGCATGATCTCATGCTCGTACTGGACGAAGTGCAGTGCGGCATGGCGCGCACGGGCAAACTCTATGCGTATGAGCATTACGGAATTGAGCCGGACATCGTCGCAACGGCAAAGGGCCTTGGCGGCGGCTTCCCGCTGGGCGCCTGCCTCGCGACCGAAAAGGGCGCGCGCGGCATGACATTCGGCACGCACGGCTCAACCTATGGCGGTAACCCGTTGGCCATGGCTGCCGGAAGCGCAGTTATGGACGCGGTCGCCAACGAGGAGTTCCTCGCCGAGGTCACCGAAAAAGGCGAGCGCATTCGCGCCCGTCTTGAGCAGTTTATCGGCAATTATCCGGAGATGTTCGAACTGGTCCGGGGCAAGGGGCTGATGCTGGGGCTCAAGATGAAGATCGAGAGCCGCCCGTTCTTTGTCCACCTGCGCGATAATCACCAATTGCTGACCGTTGCGGCTGGCGATCAGACTTTGCGCGTGATCCCGCCACTGGTCATCGGCGATGCCGAGATCGACGAGTTCTTCGATAAACTGTCTGCTGGTGCGGCGAGCTTTACGATCCCGGAACCGGCATGACGCAAGGCCCTTCTTCGGCACGGCATTTCCTTGATCTGAGTGACGCTGGGACCGATTCGATCGCGGCGATGATCGCGGACGCTTTGGATCGCAAGGAAGCGCGCGCGAGCCGTCCCAAGGGAGCTGCAGATGCGGATGCCCCGCTTACCGGGCGGGTTCTTGCCATGGTGTTCGAGAAGAACTCGACCCGCACGCGGGTCAGCTTCGATATGGCCATGCGCCAGCTTGGCGGGTCAGCCCTGATCCTTGACTCGTCCTCAACCCAGCTTGGCCGAGGCGAATCCATCGCCGATACCGCGCGCGTGCTCAGCCGGATGGCGGATGCGATCATGTTGCGCACGGATGATCATGCCAAGATTGAGGAAATGGCGCGCCATGCCAGCGTGCCCGTTATCAATGGTCTGACTGACCTGTCGCATCCATGCCAGATCGTCGCTGATCTGTTGACGGTGATTGAACATGGAAAGGCGCTGCCGGGCCTCGAAATTGCCTGGTTCGGGGATGGCAACAATGTCCTGCATTCCATCCTGGAGGCCGCCGGATTGCTGAAATTCAACGTGCGCGTCGCCACACCAGCAGGATTTGAGCCTGACGCCGAGTTTGTGCAGATGGCACGCGCAGGCGGCGCGCAGGTGACGCTGACCAACGATCCTGTCGCTGCCGCCGATGGCGCTGACGTGCTGGTTACAGACACGTGGATATCGATGGGTCAGGAAGACGCAGCGGAAAAGCGGGCCGCGATGGAGCCGTTCCAGATCAATGGATCCTCGATGGCACGCGCGAAGAAGGACGCGCTTTTCCTGCACTGCTTGCCGGCGCATGTCGGAGAGGAAGTCACCGAAGAGGTTTTTGAAGGGCCGCAATCCGTTGTGTTCGATGAAGCCGAAAATCGCATTCACGCGCAAAAGTCGGTGCTGCTATGGTGCTTTGGCGTGCTTGACTAACCACGGTCCGTCGCAATTGCCGGAACAAGGGGGGGTTAAAGCAGGCGTGGTCGCTTCCCATATGCTCGCCATGACACTCCAAGCTGAGACCCTATCCGACGCTTTGCTCGGATTTACCCTGCCTGCTCGCAATGCTCGTGGACGCGTCGTGCGACTGGATAATGTCGTGGATGATGTGCTGTCCGCACACGATTACCCCGCGCCAATAACGCATCTTTTGAGCGAGGCTCTTGTGCTCAGCGCGCTGATGGGCGGGCTCCTGAAGGGGCAGGATGCGCAGATGACGTTGCAGGCACAAACGCAAGACGGCGTGGTGAACCTGCTCGTGTGCGACTTTACTGGCGGGCAAATGCGCGGCTATGCTGATTTCGATCAGGATGCCTTGCAGGGATTGGGGGCCAATCCCTCGCTCAATGCCCTTTTTGGCTCGGGTTACCTCGCCATTACCTTTGAAACCGATAGTGGCACAGGCGTGGTTGAACGGTATCAGGGGATCGTTCCGCTCGAAGGGGATACGCTCGCACAGGCATGTGAGAACTATTTCAGCCAGTCAGAACAGGTGCCAACCCTCATTCGTGTCGCCAGCACCTCCGGTGGCCGGGGGCGGGTCGCCGCGGGTATTCTCGTTCAGCACTTGCCAGATGGCGAGGAAGGACGCGAAAGACTGCATGTGCGTATGGACCACCCTGACTGGGAGCACGTCTCTATCCTTTCGGGCACCGTCAGCCATGACGAATTGATCGATCCTGCTTTATCAATGGAGGCCATTGTCTGGCGATTGTTCCACGAGGAAGAGGAGATCCGCATCCAGCCGGGTGCGAAATTGTCCAAAGGCTGCCGGTGCAGCGCGACGTATTACGAGTCCGTGATCAAGCGCTTCCCCCAGGAGGAACAGGCTGCGATGCGCAACGATGACGGCGCAATTCTGGTGGATTGCGCATTCTGTTCGAAGAGTTTCGCGCTGGGCCTCTAACGCTTTAACGATGTTAATACACGCTTCATCGCTATTAAGCCAATATGTCCAAGTGTGGCCAAGGAATTGCTGTCGGAGCTGATGTCATGAAACCAAGGACTTACAGATTGTCGAAGACGGCGTGGCTCCTGTCCGGGGGCTTGTTGCTTGCCATCGCTCTGCCAGCCGCCGCGCAATCGGACGGGCTGAGGATGCTCAGCTCTCTATCCAAAGGTGAGTGGACGATTAAATATCGGGACGGGACGCCGGAGCGCAAGGTTTGCGTCAAAACCGGCGAAGAACTCATCCAGTTGCGTCACATCCAGTCGGACTGCAGCCGCTTTGTGGTTGAAGATTCAGCGGCCAAAGTCGCCGTACAATATACCTGCCCCGGCAACGGCTATGGTCGCACTGCGATCCGCCGCGAGACCGGATCGCTGGTGCAGATTGAAAGCCAGGGTATCGAGTCTGGGCGGAATTTCCAATTCGCGGCCGAGGCGCGCCGGACTGGTCCCTGCTGACCCGCTGACCCTGCCGTTTACCCTGACCCCATCCATCTTGCATGATTGCTTTGATGATCGCGCAAGACTAGCGCGGCATTTCTATGACTGAATTGAAAACATCGGACGCACGGCCGGTGGCTGTGGTCCTGCTATCCGGCGGCCTGGATTCCATGGTGACCGCTGCTCTGGCGCAAGAGCAGGGCTTCGCTGTGCGCGCGCTGAGCATCGATTATGGCCAGCGGCATCGGATCGAGCTGGAGTCGGCGAAGCGCATCGCTGATCGCCTCGGGCTTGCAAGCCATGTCGAAATTGCTCTGGATATGCGGCCGTTTGGCGGATCAGCGCTGACCGATACAATTGATGTGCCCAAAGGCGGTGTCGGCAACGATATTCCCGTCACCTATGTCCCGGCCCGTAACCTCGTTTTCCTGGCTCTTACCACTGCATGCGCAGAGGCGGCGGGATCACGCGATGTGTTTATCGGCGTCAATGCCCTCGACTATTCCGGTTATCCTGATTGTCGGCCAGAATTCATCGCCAGCTTTGCCGAGACCGCGAGATTGGGGACGAAGTCCGGAGTTGAGGGCGCGCCTTTCGCGATCCATGCGCCGCTCCAGCATATGACCAAGGCCGACATCGCGCGGGAATGCGCAAGGCTGGGTCTTGATCCATCATGGAGCTGGTCTTGCTATGACCCGACGCCTGACATGCGGGCGTGCGGGCTGTGCGATTCGTGCCGCTTGCGCAAAAAGGGTTTTGCCGAAGCCGGAATTGTCGATAGCACACACTACGCAGAATAAAGCGGCGCAAATCATGCGCTGCGCCACAGGGATCGGGCAGGGGAACTCATTTGAGCGATAACATTGAGGCACAAGAGCCGCAGGTTGAACAGCCTGTCCCGGCTTACTCCTGGTATGCGCTCAGTGTGCTGGTCCTTGTATACGTTTTGAACTTCGTTGACCGCCAGATCCTTTCGATTCTGGCAGAAGACATCAAAGCCTATCTCGGCGTCGATGATTCCTACCTAGGCTTCCTGTACGGGACGGCGTTTGCAGTGTTCTACTCGCTGTTCGGGATTCCGCTGGGTAAGCTCGCGGACAGCTGGAAGCGCGTGCGATTGCTTGCCATTGGCCTGTCGCTCTGGTCGGCAATGACGGCGCTGTCTGGCTTCGCAAAAAATCCGACCACTTTAACTGTCGCGCGCATCGGAGTGGGCGTTGGTGAGGCGACGGCAAGCCCATCGGCTTATTCGCTGATTTCCGACTGGTTTCCGGCTCGCCTGCGTGCCACGGCGCTCGCGATCTATTCCTCGGGGCTGTATATCGGTGGAGGCCTGTCGCTGTTGATTGGCGCTCTGATCAAGGACGGATGGAATGATGCCTTCCCGGATGGCGGCCCGTATGGGATCGTCGGTTGGCAAGCGGCCTTCCTGTCAGTCGGCATTCCCGGCCTTTTGCTTGCGATGTGGGTGTTAACACTAAAAGAGCCGAAGCGCGGCGCAATCGACGGGCTCGAAACTCCGGAGGATCCTGCGCCCTTTAGAGGGTTCTTTCAGGAGCTGCTTCAGGTCATCCCGCCCCTCACGATTGTGGGTGCGGGCCTGCGCGGGCCTGCGCCATTGGCGTTTAACCTGTTGGGGGCATTCACATTCGCTGCGATCGCGCTCGGGATGACAATCGTGGTTCCGGCAACGGCCAATATCATTCAGGGCTTTGAGGATGGCAGCTGGAAGGTCTCTGATCAGTGGCTGTTTTTGGCGGTCGGCTATTATGCGGTGTTCAGCTGGGCCTCGGGCCTCAAGAGTCGCGATTTGCCGACATTCATGCTGACCTGGGGTTCGCCCGCATTCATCACGGTGATTGTTGGCTACGGCATGGTCGCATTCATGGCCTACACCAATTCGTATTGGGGTGCGCCGTTCGCGGAGCGCGTGCTTGGTGCGACCAGCGCACAAATCGCAATCTGGCTGGGTGCTCCCGGAGCGCTCGCCGGCTTTCTCGGGGTGATTTTGGGGGGGCGACTGGCCGACGCGCTGCTGCAAAAGCGGGAAGATGGCCGGATCTGGGTGATCATGTTCGGACTGCTGAGCCCGACGCCCTTCATCTATTTTGCGTATACGACAGAAAGCCTGCCGGTTTTCTATGTATTGAGCTTTATCATCAACATGTTTGCCGCATCGGCTTTGGGGGCTGCGGCAGCGTCCAGTCAGTCGCTTGTGCTGCCCCGGATGAGAGGGGTCGCAACGGCGACCTTCTTCCTCTCGACGACGCTGCTCGGGCTTGGTTTGGGACCATTTATGGCCGGCTATGTGTCGACCGTGAATAGTGATCTGGGCACAGGCGTTCTTTCGACCCTGATAGTGACGCCAATTGGTCTGGCGATGCTGCTAGCTGCGGTAAAACTGGTGCCTGCTGCGTCGAGGAACCTTGTCTCCAAAGCGAGAGCAGCTGGCGAAGTGATCGAGGAAAACTCGACCTTTTCGTAAAGTGCGCTGAGGTGAGTTAGGCCGTCTCGACCGCAGGGTCGGCTCGCTGTCTTCACATATGCGACTGAGGCTGACTGGCGAATAAACTCCGTCGCCTACCCTTCTTGTGCCCACCGACGTGCCTTTGGTCTCCTTATGACGGTCCTTCAGATCACTGCGCTGTACCACCTTGCAAGTCACCTTGTTCGATGCGGTTTCAGCCGCAGCCTCCCTCGCATCAGTGGAGGCACATGGCCGATGTTGTCGTGACGAACGCCCCTTTCATCATGATCGCAGAAATCGAGAGGGGCGCAGGCACAAAAAAGGGGCCGGATTTCTCCGACCCCTCTTTTGATTGTGCCTGATGGCCGGTCTTACATGCCCGAGTTCGGACCGTAAGTGACCACAACGCGGCGGTTCTTCTGCTCACGAACGCCGTCGGCGGTCGGGACCTGAAGATCGCTCTCACCGAAGGCCTGACCAGTAATCCGGGCTTCCGGAACGCCACGTCCGGCAAGGTATGCGCGAACCGCATCGTTGCGGCGCGATGCCAGAGCCATGTTGTAGGTCTTTGAGCCTGCCGTATCGGTGTGACCCGCCAGCATGACGCTTGCGGTGCCGCAATTGGCGTAGGATGTGACCGCCTGATTGAGGATGGTCGCTGCCCCTGCTGTGATGTCCGACTGATCAAAGTCGAAATACACGGTGTAAGGCCCCGTATTGCACGGCTCAGCTG
>JBARXS010000186.1:0-2411 GCA_049647465.1 Erythrobacter sp. | reverse complement strand
CCTCGATCAGACCGAAAAGGCCCTGATCCAAGCTGCGCTGCGCGAATACGGGCATAATATCAGCCATGCGGCACAAGCACTCGGACTCAGCCGGGCAAGTCTCTATCGCCGAATGGAACGCCATGGCTTCTAGTCGCGGCGCGCGGGCGATCGGTCTCGCGACAGGAATGGCCCTCTGCGCCATCGCGGCCACGCTGGCATGGCAAGCAGGCATGTGGGGGGCGTTTACCCTGTCGATACTGGTGACGGCGTGGTTAGGCAGTTCGCTTTACTGGCAGGCTGCGCGTCTGCCAGTTGCAACCGCCAAGTTTGTCGAGCCCGTCTCTAGCCAACTGCCGGACGATACTGGCGTGTTGCTTAACAGGCTCCTGCTCGATGCGGCCCCGACTCCTCTGATCGCGCTTCACCAGGATCATGCCCGTGCTCTGAACCGAGCAGCGCGGCAGATATTTGGAACAGACGCGCGCATTCTGCCGATCCCAGACGGCCTTGCAGACGAAGCCGCGACCCATCTGCATCACGAAGGCCGCCGCTGGAGAATTGACCGGGTTTGGGCAGAAGGAGACCCGGCGTTGCCGGCCGTTGTCGCTCTGGTCGATGTCGAGAGCGAAGCCAGCCTTGCCGAGGCGCGCGCGAGTGCCGAGCTGATCGATGTGCTGGGCCACGAACTTCTTAACGGACTCGCCCCGATTGTTTCGCTGGCAGATAGTGCGCAAATGGCCGCGGATGCCGATCCGGTCGATAATGCATTAGTGCGGGAGATCCTCGGCCCGCTTAAGCGGCGCGCAGAAGGTCTCGAGCGCTTTGCACGGGCCTATCGCGATTTGGCGCGGTTGCCCTCCCCCACCATGAAGCAATGGAATGTTGCGGAATTCCTGAATGACCTGCGGCAGGGTTTCGTCCGTCAGTGGCCCACGATCGATATAGTTGTCGAAGCCGACCATACGTCTGCGTGGCAGTTTGACAGAGACCAGCTTTATCAGGCGCTGTGGGCCATGCTGCACAATGCTGCCGAAGCAGCCAGCCACGCATCATCGGCACGCGTCAGCCTGTCATGCCGTTTAGAGGGCCAGCGTCTCGCTCTTGAGGTTGCTGATAGCGGGAATGGGATTGTTCCCGGGAGCGCGGACCATATTTTCCGGCCGTTTCACACGACGAAGCCGGATGGGTCAGGGATCGGTCTTTCGCTCGCTCGACAGATCGCCCGGGCTCACGGCGGGACGGTAGATCTCGTCGGAGCCAGACCGACGCGGTTTCGGCTTACATTGGCTTGAGTGCGCGATCCTGAAAGCTGCCGGGCAGCTTCAACGGGTTCCTCACCGAAAGCAGACCTTCTGCAACCGACCCCCGTGCTGCCGTTCCGCCAGTTCTTGCGATGGAGAATGCTTGTTCCTAATGTGCGTTACGTTGGAGGGCAGCAAGCGATGAAGGATCGTGAAAAGCCAATTGCGCTTGAGGCATATGAACTGCTGGCACATGGCTACTCTGCAACTGCTGAAGCAAAAGCAGAAAATGGTTACAACGAGCATCCTGCCATCCGATCAAGAATTGGAGACGTCTCCGGGCTATCTGTGCTCGACGCGGGGTGTGGCCCAGGGTTTTTAATCAGAGACTTAATCCAAGGTGGCGCATCATCCGTCGTAGGCTTCGATGTTAGCCCAACAATGGTCCGGATTGCGCAACATCGAGCCGGATCGAAAGCGGAAATTTTCGTCAGCGATCTTGCCGCACCAATTCCATTGGAGGACGCCAGCTTCGATCTCATAGTCTCGTCGCTGGCGATCGATTATGTTCGCGACTGGTCAGTCCCGCTTAAAGAATTTCACCGTCTCTTGAAAACAGATGGGCGACTGATTTTTTCGGTGCAACATCCAATGGGTTCGTATGAGTGGTTCCGGCCTCCATCTGCGTTCGGAGTTCACTATTGCGAAGTGGCCTGGAGCGGTTTCACTGCGGAACCGGTAACTGTCCCAGATTACTATCGATCCTTCGAAGAGATAATCAATCCAATTCTATCTGCCAATTTCAAGATTACTGGCTTGCATGAGACAAAGCCAATCGAGACCCTTCGTGAGGTCAACCCAAGAAAATATGAGAGAGGAATGACGTTCCCGACCTTCATCGTGATCGAAGCGGTCCCGCAATAGCAGTTGTCTGTTTACCACCCATTCCCGGCCATGAGCCGGGCCGACGCGCGATCCAGATACCTGCCGGGCCGCTGCTACGGACGTCTAGTTGGAAGCCGCTATGCTGGAAGCGACCCCGGAGCGGACATTGCAGGATATTGTTCTGGCTCCCGAAAGTTTCCGCGAAATCGCAAGCTTGACAGCGCTCAGACCATATCGTCGCGGCATAAGTTTGCGATTGCTGGACTCCGTTTAGCAGTTAAGGTGCGAGCAATGGGCAAGCCT
>JBARXS010000185.1:0-13734 GCA_049647465.1 Erythrobacter sp. | reverse complement strand
TGGATGCGCGCACGCTGGCGGCGCTGACGCGGCTTGATATGCGCGTGGCAAGTGCGGGCGCGCAGATGATCGTGTCCACATCGATGGAGGCGCTGGATGATGTGTTTGGTGCGATTGACCAGTCGGGTGCACAGATCCTTGTTCAGCCAAGCCGGGCGGAACGGGTCGTTGCTGTCGGGCGGGTGATGTCAAAGGTTTCATCGCGCCATTTTCGGGGGCGCGTGCGCGAAATGGACGAGCAGGACCGCGCTGCGCTGTTGCGGCTGTCGGATCAGGTTGATGCGATTGCGCAGGAGCTGGACCGGATTTCCAGTATGGATGGCAATGAGCCCGAGCGCCTGAGCGACTTCAAAAGCACATACAACGCGGATACCGGAGCGGCCTTTTCCTTCGCTGATCACGCCAGGAAGACAAATGCGAAGACGACCCCTGCGAAGAGTGCCCCCGTGACGAATGCTGCGTCTACCAAGCTTCCTGATCCGCGTTTCGTGCGCCAGATGATCGCGGCGCGTCAGGCGCGTGCGCGGTTCTTTGATGCCGATCTGTTTGCTGACCCTGCATGGGATATGTTGCTCGATCTGACAGCCGCCCACGCAGAAGGCGCGCGTGTCTCGGTCACTTCGCTGTGCATTGCAGCCGGCGTGCCTGCCACGACCGCGCTGCGCTGGCTCAACCAGATGGTGGAAAGCGGCATTTTTGATCGCGTTGCCGACGAAAATGATCGCCGCCGCGCCTTTATCGAACTGAACGAGAGCAGTGCAAACGCGATGGCCCGCTATTTCGCCGAAGTGGAAACGCCGCTGGCCCACGCTGCGTAAGGAATTGCGGGAACCCGCTTGCCCAATGCTCTACGGGCGGTAGCGCAGGATGACGGTCAGCCCGCTTTCGCTCATCATCGCGGCGGCTTTCGGGCATTCTCGCGGGAGGGCGGGCGAGTGTGCTTGCCCAGAATGTTCGTGATCGTAATTCGCTGCCACTGTGCAAGCCGCGCGGTCACACACCACCCGCATCGCATCGGCTCTGGCGCGGGCCATGATTGTCGGCGGGATCGTGCCTTCATTGCAGACCAGATCGGCCTCGCCCAAAAGGCGCGCCTGTCGCAAAGTCAGGTCTTCCGGATTGGTGCTGGTCAGTGTGAATTCAAAAGTTTGCGCGTGTTTGCTATCGAGGCCGCCGCGAGCCCAGCCTTCGACCCGGTCCGCTGATCCCGCATCGAGCGGGTCCAGCGCGCCGCCTTCCCGCAAGGCGCTGTCAATCGCGCGCCGACGCTCTGCCCCATCGGGCAACCGCTCTCGCAACGTAGGGCGCACCGCCTTCAGAGCGTCCGCCAACAGGCCCAGTGTCTCAGGCAAAATGCGTTCGAGTCGCAAGCGGATGTGTTTCGCCAGCCCCGCCGATGCGCCGCCCGTCCCAACTGCGATCAGCAACGGGTTGCGGTCAAGAATGCTGGGCGTGGTAAAGTCGCAAAGGTCTGGCCGGTCAACGACATTCACCAGCATTCCCGCACAGCGCAGATTGATGGCCGCGGCCTCACAGGCCTTGGCATCCTCGAACGCGACGAACGCGATGCGTACCCCTTCATCCACCGCCTGCTGCTGATCATCGATGATGATCCCGCCCGCCCGCTGAACCAGTCTCCGCTTGGGTTCGGCTGCATCGCCGTCGCCCAGAACGAGCACGCGCTGTCCGGTGATCTGGTGGAACAGCGGAAGGCTGGCGATCTCACCCATCTTGAGCGCGCCTCATTCGAGCCATTCGGGGACGCGCTCTGCATCCATGATCGCAGCCGCCTCCAGGCGGTCTGCGACGATGGCGTAGCGATCCCCGTCGGCCAGCACTTCGGGTACGAATCCGCGTGAGTTGTAGCTCGACGCCATGGTCGCACCGTACGCCCCGGCTGTTCGGAACACCGCCAGATCGCCCGATTCCAGCCGGTCGCATAGCCGCCCCATTGCGAAGGTGTCCCCCGTCTCGCAGATCGGGCCAACGATATTCGCGGTCATATCTGACCCGCGCGGTTCAACAGCGACAAAGTCATGATAGGCGCCATACAAGGCAGGGCGGGCGAGATCGTTCATCGCCGCATCCACGATCACAAAAGGATCGTTGATCCCGCGCTTCACCCGCACAACCCGCGTCAGCAACACGCCCGCATTGCCCGCGATAACGCGGCCGGGTTCAAAGATCAGCTTCACGCCCCAATCCGCCGTTACGCGCGCGACCATAGCGCCATATTCGGCTGGGCTGGGGAGCACTTCGTCCCCGCGATAGGGCACGCCAAGGCCGCCGCCCAGATCGACATGGGTGATGTCATGACCCGCACCGCGCAGGGATGTGACCAGCACGCCCAGCTTTTCGAAGGCACGCTCCAGCGGGGTCAGTTCAGCGAGCTGCGATCCGATATGCACGGCCACGCCGCGCAGGTTGACGCCGGGCTGACTTGCGAGCTTGCCAAAGATCTGTCCCGCCTGATCAATTGGCACACCGAATTTGTTATCCGCCTTGCCGGTCGAGATCTTGTCATGCGTGCCTGCATCGACATCCGGATTGATCCGCAGCGCGCATTGCGCGGTCACGCCCATGTCAGCCGCAATCTCGGCAAGTTCGAGGCCTTCTTCCTCGCTCTCGATATTGAACTGGCCGATGCCAGCCTCAATGCCTGCGATCAGTTCCGCGCGGGTCTTGCCCACGCCGGAAAAGACGATCTTGTCCGGTGTCATCCCGGCGGCCAAAGCGCGGCGCACCTCGCCAATTGAGACGCAATCCGCGCCATATCCCTGCTTGCTCAAGACCTTGAGCACGGCAAGGTTGGGGTTCGATTTCACCGCGAATGCGATCAGTTTGTCCGGCACGCCGTTCAACCCCTCGCGAAAGACTTTGGCGTGGCGCTCCAGCGTGGCTCTGGAATAGATATAGACAGGTGTGCCCACTTCCTCGGCGATGCGGGGCAGGGGCACATCCTCGGCGTGCATCACGCCGTCGCGGTATTCAAAATGGTCCATATGTTCCGTGTATCGGTTGCTGTTATTCTGGCGGCAGGTCGAAGGGATCGTCTTCGCGCTCTTCAGAGCGGCGGCGCAGTTCCACGCTGCGTTCGGGAGCAGCGAGCGTTTCCAGTTGCAAGAGTTGCTCGGGCGTGGGCCTGTTCTCTTCGGACGTGGGCGCACCATGCGGCGCGACCGGCAGGCTGGCGCCCTCGGGCGGAGCCAGTGGCGCGCGCGACCCGCAGGCCGAAAGCGCCAGCATTGCTACTCCTGCGATGCAGATCGATTTGCGCATCATGACTCCATTCCAAGCACAGATTTGGCCCGCGCCACCTGAATACGTACCTGCGCCGGAGCAGTTCCGCCATAGGAAGCGCGACTGGCAACCGAGGCATCGACACTGAGCGCCGCAAAGACGCGGCTATCAATGCGGGCATCAATCGCTTTCAGATCGGCAAGCGGCAGGGCGTCCAAAGCGCATCCGCGATCCTCGGCCAGTTTGACCGCTGCGCCGGTGATGTGATGCGCCTCGCGAAAGGGTATGTCAGCCTCGCGCACCAGCCAGTCGGCAAGGTCGGTTGCCGTGGCATAGCCCAGCTCTGCGGCCTGACGCATCCGGTCGGTGCTGAAGGTGCAGTCCTCGATCATGCCGGTGGTGGCTGCGATGCTGAGCGCCATCAGGCCAGCGGCCTCGAAAACGGGTGGCTTGTCGTCTTGCATATCCTTGGAATAGGCGAGCGGCAGGCCCTTCATCGTGATGCTTAGCGCGGTGGCACAGCCGATCACGCGCCCCGCATGGCCGCGCACCAGTTCGGCGGCGTCAGGGTTCTTCTTTTGCGGCATGATGGATGAGCCGGTGGAGAGACTGTCTGGCATCCGGATAAAGCCGAAGGGCTGGCTCGCCCAGATGATCAGCTCTTCGGCCAGACGCGACAGGTGGATCGCGGTGATGCTGGCGGCATTGAGAAAATCGAGCGCGAAATCGCGGTCGGACACCGCATCGAGCGAATTGGCACTGGGCCGTGCAAAATCGAGCGCCTGTGCGGTCATTTCCCGGTCAATCGGGAAGCCGGTCCCTGCCAACGCGGCAGAACCAAGCGGGCACTCATTCATCCGGTCGCGCGCGTCGGTAAGCCGCGAACGGTCGCGCGCGAACATCTCGTAATAAGCCATCAGGTGATGGCCCAAAGTCACCGGTTGCGCGGTTTGCAGATGGGTGAAGCCCGGCATGATCGCGTCGGCGTTTTCATCTGCGCGCGTCACCAAAGCCCGTTGCAGATCGGCGAGGCCCGCATCCATCTGGTCCAGCGCCTCGCGCACCCACAGGCGGAAGTCGGTGGCGACTTGGTCGTTGCGGCTGCGCGCGGTATGCAGCCGCCCCGCCGCCGGGCCGATGAGTTCGGCAAGGCGGCTTTCGGTGGTCATGTGAATGTCTTCAAGGCCCCAGTCCTCGGGCACGCCCTCCGCTTCGTATTCGCCCGCGATCCGGGCGAGGCCCTGAGTAATCGCGTTTGCATCCTCTTCGCTGACGATGCCTTGCGCGGCCAGCATTGCGACGTGCACCTCGCTTGCAAGGATATCTTGCCGCCACAAAGCCTTGTCGAACGGGATCGAAGCATTGATTTCGCGCATGATCGCGCTAGGCCCACCAGCGAACCGTCCTCCCCACATCTGGTTGGAGGTTTTTTCAGTGGAGTTTGCCATGCTTCGTTTGTCGTCCGTTATGATAGCGCCAATGCTGGGTGCCGCGCTCGTCCTTACCGGATGCGATAGTGCCCCCACTCAGGAGGCGCAACCGGAGAGCGCTGATGCGCCGAATGCCGGTGAGGCCGGACCGCCGCCGCTGCCGGGCAAGATTGTTCGTTTCCGCGCGGGTGAGGCCATTCCCGAACTCACAGTGGTCGATCCTGACGGCAAGCAGCTCGACCTGACGGCCATTGGCGAGCCTGTGCTGCTCAATCTCTGGGCAACGTGGTGTGCGCCCTGCAAGGTGGAAATGCCGCTGCTTGATAGTCTGGCAGGTGAGCTGAAAGGCGAGGTGCGGGTGCTGACCGTATCTCAGGACATTCAGGGTGCCGAAAAAGTCGTCCCGTTTTTTGAGCAGGAGGGGTTCACCAATCTGGAGCCGTGGATGGACACGCAGACCGAACTGGGCGTGACACTGGCCGATGGCGGCCTGCTGCCGACCACAGTGCTGTACGATGCCAAAGGTATAGAAGTGTTCCGCGTCGCAGGCGATTACGAATGGGACAGCGAAGAAGCGATCGCGCAGATTCGTGAGGCGTTGGCCGAGTAGGGGGCGCGGCACCTGACGCAGCACTCAAACCTTTCGAACTCGAAAGAGCCCGCAAGCGCGACCGCGCGCCGGCCGGTCAGGCCGCCCCTCGGAGACACGAGCCCTAAATAACTTAGAGGGGCGAATTGTCGTGAGAGAAAAAATGGTGGGCGGTGACGGTCTCGAACCGCCGACCCTCTCGGTGTAAACGAGATGCTCTACCAACTGAGCTAACCGCCCTGAGTTGCAGCCTTGGCTGCATCCAATGGTGCTGCACATAGCGGCTGTTCGTTCAAAATCAATTACCGAGTAGCCGTGAGCCGTGCTGCCGATTATCAGGCGCGCATGAACGACGCCTCAGCAAAGCCCAACATCATCGTCCTTGCCACAGGTGGCACAATCGCGGGCATGGCAGGTGAGGCCACGCGCGCGGATTATCGTCCCGGACAGATCGGGATCGAGCAGTTGCTGGATAGTGTGCGCACTCTGGGCATCAGCGCAGAGCTTGCGGGTAAGCAGATTGCCAATATCGGCTCCGAGAATATGGGGCCCGCAATCTGGAGCGCGCTTCACCGCGATATCAGCGCGGCCATCGCCGATCCCGAATGCGACGGGATCATCATCACCCATGGCACCGACACTATCGAGGAAACCGCGTTTCTGCTCGATCTAACCTTGCCGACCACAAAGCCGGTCGTGCTGGTGGGTGCGATGCGGCCTGCAGACGCAGTCGGCTATGATGGCCTTCGCAACTTTGCCAATGCGATCCGGGTGGCGAGCGACGGTGAGGCAGCGGGGCGCGGCGTGCTGGTGGTGATGGGCGACCGCGTCTTTGCGGCGCGCGATATCCGCAAAGCTCGCACGCGCGGGTCGGACGCCTTTGCAGGCTTTCCGCGCATGTCAGTCGGGCTGGTCACACCCAGCGCGCTTGACTGGTTTGGCGCGCCCTGGCGAGCGGGCGAGGGGGCGCAGTTCGACTTTACCGAGACGCTGCCCGATGTGTCGATCCTGTATATCCACGCCGGAATTACGCCGGATTATGTCGCGCGGCTGGTCGCGCCGGATACGCGCGGGATCGTGGTTGCGGGTGTGGGCGAGGGCAATATGCCCGATCCGGTGCGCCGTGCTCTGGTTGAGCTGGCGAGTGACGGCATCCCGGTGGTGCGATCAAGCCGTCTGGAGGAGGGCCTGGTCGATCGCGAGCCCGAAGACGACGCAAACCGCTTTATCGCAGGGCGCGCACTGAACCCTGCCAAAGCGCGCATCCTGCTCGCATTGCTGGTCGCAAGCGGGATCAGTGATCCCGCCGCGATCCAGCGTGCTTATGATGGGCGTTGACCCAAGCGGGAGTCCCCGCGCAGGCGGGGACCTCACCAAACAGAACACTTAGGTCGAACAGGTCCCCGCCTGCGCGGGGACTCGCTCGGTTCTTCTCATCCCCAAGGCGTGACGAGATACTTCTCGCCGGTCTTCATCTGGCGATAGTCAGTGATCGCTTCCTTGGTCAGCATCCCTTCCAGATCGACCTTCGCCTTATAGCTGGAGGCGAAAGTCGTGCTCAGATTCTGTTGAACGCGGGTGCGCATCTTGACCACGGTTTCCATGCCCGCCTTGGCGAGAAACGGTGTCAGCAGCCAGCCCGAAACGGTCCATTGCAGGCCATATGACGGGGTCAGGATGGTCGGGTTCTGGAGGTCCAGCCGCCCGTACATGTACATCTTCTTGTCCTGATTGGAGCCATAGCGTGAATACTCGTCCATCTGCGACACGGCCACCTGTTCCATCGCTTTCAGAACGTGGTCGGTGTTCTGTCCGCCGCCAATCGGATCAAAGCCGAGGAACGCGCCGGTTTCGGCAATCGCGGCGCGCAACTGCTTCATGTAATCAGCGTCAGACGAGTTCACGACATATTGCGCACCCAGACCCTTGAGCAGATCGACATGCTCTTGCTTACGCACGATGTTGACCAGCTTCATGCCGTCCTCGATGCAGATCTTGTTGAGCATCCGGCCAAGGTTGGAGGCTGCTGCGAGATGGATGATCGCATCATGGCCTTCCATCTTGGCGGTCTCGACAAAGCCGAGCGCTGTCATCGGGTTCACAAAGCTGGATGCGCCTTCCTCGCTCGAATGATCGCCAAGCGGCAGGCACATCATCGCATCGGCGATGGCGTACTGGCTGAAAGCGTTTCCGGGCACGCAGGCGACGCGTTGGCCCATCAGGGCCTTCGCCATGTCGCCGTCTCCGGTGGCGACAACTGTGCCTGCGCCTTCGTTACCAGCGGGCAGGCGCTGGCCGTGGCGGGCGCGCTGGCCAGAGAGAAACGGTTCGGGCATGTCCGCGACGACTTTGCCAGCGGAGTATTCCGCATTTTCGAAGTCAGCGGCACTGGTCAGGATTGCAAGGTCCGACGGGTTGATCGGCGCGGCTTCCATCTTGACGAGAACCTGATTGCCCTTGGGCTCGGGAAAGCTCTCCTCGCTGATTTCAAGCGTCAGTTTGCCGTCAGCGCTCAGCGTGGTGAAGAGTTGTTTGCCTGTCGTCATGCTTGGTTCTCCTGAGATTGTTTTGTTTGTGTTTTGGTTCTTGGCATAAGCTCGACCACCACCACCATGGTGGCCCAAATGGCAAGGGTTGGCTGAAGCTTGGGAACATGCGCCAGCTTGAGCACACCGCCGGCGATATCTGGCAGAAAGTAGATGCTGATAGCAGCGATAAGGCCGTGGAACAGCTTATATTCGCTTGAGCCCAGATAAAGGATCATCACGACAATCGCGACGCTCAGGATCAGTGTCAGGGCAAAGTCCTTGACCGGCAGACCCTCCGCACCGACCAGAACAAAGCCCAGCACCGCGCCAAAGACGATATTCATGCCATCAATATTGGCCCGATACTCCTTTTCGGAGATGGTGTAGCTCGGCGGCATCTTGTACCAGTTGGTCATCAATTGTTCCCCTGTTTGAATGTTTCGTCAGGATAGGTCGCGCGCACGAAATACAGCCCCTGCGGCGGCGCATTAAGGCCCAGCGCGGCGCGGTCGCGGGCGGCCAGTGCCTCGCCCATGCGCGCCTCGCTCCATGTGCCCTGACCCACCAGTTTGAGGCAGCCGACCATGCTGCGCACCTGATGGTGGAGGAAACTGCGCGCAGCGGCATGAATGCGCAATTCACGGCCAAATTCGCTGTCGCACACTTCGACATCGAGCCGGTCGAGCGTTTTGACCGGGTCTTTCGCCTGACAATGGGCGGAGCGGAAGGTTGTGAAATCGTGGCGTCCGACCAGCAGTTTTGCCGCGCGCTGCATCGCCTCTGCGTCCAGATCGGGGACCACTTGCCACGCCCGGTCCTTCGCCAGCGTCAACGGCGCGCGGCGATTGAGGATACGATAGACATAGGATCGCCCGGTGCAGGAAAAACGCGCATGCCAGTCATCAGGCACCACTTCACAATGCGTGATGGCTATCGGGGCAGGGCGCAAATGCGCGTTCAGCGCCTCTGACAGGCGGAACGTGTCCATGTCCCTGGCAAGGTCCACATGGCTGCGCATCGCGATGGCATGCACGCCGGTATCGGTGCGCCCGGCACTGTGCAGCACAGCCTCTTCACCCGTCAGCCGGTGGAGCGCATCTTCGATGGATTGCTGCACGCTTGGCCCGTGCTTCTGGCGTTGCAGCCCCTGAAACGGCGTGCCGTCAAACTCTATGGTTAGCGCGAAGCGGGTCATCTGACAGACATGGATGAGGTAACCGGCCGCCCTCGCAAAAAGTCGTCCACATCCATCGCGGGTTTGCCTGCGCGCTGGAGGCGGAGCGGACGGATCGTGCCGCTTCCACACCCTATGATCATGTCAGAGGTCAGGATTTCGCCGGGGGCATAGTCCTCTCGCTCAGTCACCTTGGCCACCTCCGCCAGCAGCAGCTTCACGCGTTCCGGCCCATTTGGCCCGTCCATTTCAAACCATGCGCCGGGAAACGGAGCGAGACCGCGCACATGGCGCTCTATCGCCTCGGCACTGGCGGACCAGTCGATGCGGGCCTCGGCCTTGTCGATCTTTGGCGCGTAGGTCGCCAGCGTATCGTCCTGTACTTGCGCGGCATAGCCACCGAGATCGGCCAAAACTTCGACCATCGCACCAGCGCCCAGTTCGGCAAGCTCAGCCGTCAATTCGCCCGTCGTCTTGTCGGTAATCGGCGTGCGCACAATATGGAGCATTGGCCCCGTATCCAGCCCTGCCTCCATCTGCATGATCGTGACACCCGTTTCCTCATCGCCCGCCATCACGGCACGGTGAATGGGCGCTGCCCCGCGCCATCGCGGCAGGATTGAGGCGTGGATATTCAGGCAGCCATGCACCGGCGCATCCAGCACCGCCTGCGGCAGGATCAGGCCATAGGCGGCCACCACCGCGACATCGGCTCCCAGCGCAGCAAATTCCGCCTGAGCCTCTTCGCCCCGCAACGATTTCGGAGAACGCACCGCCAGACCCAGCGCCTCGGCCTTTGCCTGAACAGGGGAAGGGCGCAGCTTCTTTCCCCGACCCGCCGGACGCGGCGGCTGGGTGTAGACGCAGGCAATCTGATGCCCGGCCTCGTGCAAGGCGACCAAGGCTGGCACCGCGAAATCGGGCGTCCCCATGAAAACTATGCGCACTTTATCAAATCCGTTCGCCCTGAGCTGCTGCCTTACGTCATTCCTGGGGCCGTCCTTACTTTTAGCACCGGAAAAAGAAAGGGCGGGGCTTCGACAAGATAACCCCGAACGGTTATCCGGATGGCGTGTCACAGGAAATCGATCAACTCTCCGGCGCATTGGCGCGGCTGCCCGGCCTTGGCCCCCGGTCCGCCCGGCGCGCGGTTTTATGGCTGGTGAAGAACCGCGAAAACGCTCTGCCCGCACTGCTGGAGGCGCTGGCGACGGTCTCGGAAACACTGGTCGAATGCGGTATCTGCGGCAATGTTGACACGCGCGATCCGTGTGCGATCTGCGCTGACCCCAAGCGTGACGCACGCGCCCTGTGCGTGGTGGAAGACGTTGCCGACGTCTGGGCGCTGGACCGCGCGCGGCTTTTTCGGGGCCGTTATCATGTGCTTGGCGGGCGGTTGTCCGCGCTCGACGGGATTGGGCCGGAGGATCTCAACATCGCCAGCCTGCTGGACCGCGTGGCGGATAACGCGATTGATGAGGTCGTGCTGGCCATGAACGCCACTCTTGAGGGGCAAACCACGGCGCATTACCTGGCCGAGCGGCTGGATCCGTACGGATTGCGCATCACCCAGCTCGCCCACGGCCTGCCTGTTGGCGGAGAGCTGGATTATCTGGACGAGGGCACGCTGGCGCAAGCCTTGCGGGCAAGGCGTCCGGTGGAATAGCGATTACACAAATCGCAACACCCAACTTGCAGCGCGGCCACCGCGCGACTAAATTACGCATATGGCTATCCGCGAAATCATTGAAGTGCCGGACCCCCGGCTCAAAACCGTCTCCGCCCCCGTCGAAGCGCATGAGTTCAACGAAGATCTCAAAACGCTGGTCGAGGACATGTTCGAAACCATGTATGACGCGCCCGGCATCGGTCTGGCCGCGATCCAGGTTGGCGTTCCCAAACGGGTGCTGGTGATTGACCTGCAACCCGAAGATCCCGACGCTGAACCGGTCGAATGTGATGGGGATCATGGCGACCGGGATCATGGCGACGGGGATCATGGCGACGGGGATGCCCACACCCACCTGCCCACAAAGAATGATCCGCGCGTCTATATCAATCCGGTGATCCTCGATCCGGCAGAGGAGCTTTCGACCTATCAGGAAGGCTGCTTGTCAGTGCCTGATATCTTCGCCGATGTGGACCGCCCCGCGACCTGCACCGTGCGGTATCAGGATCTGGATGGTGAGACCCATGAAGAACACCTTGAGGGCCTGATGGCGACCTGCCTCCAGCATGAGATGGACCATCTCGAAGGCATTCTTTTCATTGACCACCTGAGCCGCCTGAAGCGCGGCATCGCCCTGAAGAAGCTCAAGAAACTGCGCCAGGCGGCGTAGTTTTCTCTCACGGCTGATCGCCCGCCGGGCGGCCTGCGAGGACACGCGGCATTGGCCGCAACGCGTGGTCACGCTGCGTGTTTTCTGCACAAACCGTTTGACGCCCCGAACCGCCGACTCAAACCGTCATCCCGGACTTGATCCGGGATCTGGCTTCTTTGGCGAAGGCCTCTGGCGTTCTCTTTACGTTCCGTGTAGGAAACACGCATGGACGGACCGATTCTCTCTCTGCTCGCACTTCTCATCGGCCTTGTTGTCGGAGGCGGAGCCGCGTGGTTCTTCGCCTCGCGACCGGCTGCTGATTTGCGCACCCGATTAAGCGAGGCAGAGGGCCGCGCGCGCGAGGGTGAGGCGCAATTGAGCGATGCGCGCGCCGAGCTTTCGACCATGACAGAGCGTGCCGGGCGCATCGAAGCTCTGGAGCGGGACTATCAGGATGAGCGCACCAAACGCATGGCCCTGTCAGAACGATTGGCCCAGGTTGAGGCGTCCTCGGCTGAGCGGCAGAAAGCGCATGAGGACCAGAAACGCTCTTTGATCGAAGCGCGCGAGGCGATGCTGACCGAGTTCAAGGCCACCGGTGCCGAAGTGCTCAAGGCCAATCAGGAAGAGTTTCTGAAACGCGCAGAAGCTCGTTTCAAGGAGTCCGAGGCGACCGGCGAGGCCAAGATCAAAGCTTTGCTGAACCCCGTTGGCGAGCGGCTCGAGAAGTACGAGAAGCAGGTCGAAACGCTGGAAAATCAGCGCAAGGACGCCTTCGGGCAATTGCACGGATTGATCCAGTCGATGCGCGAGGGTCAGGAGGAGGTCCGGCGCGAGGCGCAGCGGCTTGGCAATTCGCTCACCAACGCTCCCAAAGCGCGGGGTCGTTGGGGAGAGCGTGCTTTGCAGAACCTGCTGGAGCAGTGCGGCCTCGCCCAGCATACCGACTTTATTATGGAGCACTCGATTGAAACCGATGAAGGCCGGTTGCGGCCTGATGCGATCATCCGTGTGCCGGGGCAAAAGAAGCTGGTTGTCGACTCAAAGGTCTCACTCAACGCCTATCAGGAAGCGTTTGAGGCGGATGATGACAAAGAGCGCGAGCGCCACCTCGAATTGCACGCAAAGAGCATGCGTAATCACGTCCAGACGCTCAGCGCCAAGAGCTATCAAAGCCAGTTTGATGAAGCCCCCGATTACGTCATCATGTTTGTGCCGGGCGAGCATTTTGTCACCGCCGCACTGGATGCCGATCCCCAGCTCTGGGACTTCGCTTTTGAACGCCGCGTTTTGCTGGCCACGCCCACCAATCTGGTCGCGCTGGCTCGCACAGTCGCGCAGGTCTGGCGGCAGGACGGGCTTGCCAAGGAAGCGCAGGAAATCGGCCGGATGGGTGCGGAATTGTATGACCGTTTAAGCGTCGCCGCCCAGCATCTGAAACGCGTTGGCGGCGGATTGGAAAGCGCGGTCAAGAATTACAACAGCTTCGTCGGCAGCTTTGAACGCAACGTGCTTTCATCAGGCAAACGTCTGGCGGAGAAGGGCATCGAAATCGGCAAACGCGAGATCGAAGATGTGCCGCTAGTTGAAAGCGCGCCGCGCTACAGTGGCGCAGATGCCGAAGGGGTAGAGGCGGACTATCCGGTGCTGGGTGATGAGACCGAATCGGCGAAAGACGCGGCGGAGTAATTACCGCTGCTTACTTGTTGCTGTCTGCCATGCCAGTTCAGCCCAAGCGCGCCAGACGCTCCGTTCGCAACCGGGCTGTCTTGGATGATTAAATCGCGCCGCAACAAGCTGGGTCGCGTGTATCCTTGGGAATGCGCCTATTCCATATAGGTCTTTGAGAGGCTGGAAAGGACTTGCCTCTTCTTCAATTCGATCGGCTTCTACACCCGATTGATCCCAGGCTCTCGCACTGAAGATGAACATTACATCTGGCTTGAGTTCTTCGACGGTCTCTCGCAACGCCAGCCAACCGTTGGCAATTTGCTTCTTTGAGGGGATGGAGCTGCTTTCGGGTAGAGTCTCCTGAAGGAGATTGACGAAGGCGACTTGGTGCCAAAAGCTTTTCATTTCAATCGGTTCTTCAAGGCCATTGGCGACCATTCTGACATGCTTGAAAAACGCCCACTCTCCGTCATCAATCATTTGATGGACAACCTTGTTCGTCAGATCAGTGTTTCGGCCGTCTGAGATATCTGAAGCGTAATGGCTGTCACCGACCAAGAGTAGTTTTTGCCCGTCTCGCAAGCCGACCTTTTCGTAATTCTCTCCAACCCATGGCTCGAAAAGTCGATGCGCCATTAGTTGTCTCCTTCCAGCCCCGCCAAAACCTCATAGGCCAGAACCGCGCCTGCCACCGCCGCATTCAGCGAATCCGCGCGGCCCATCATCGGCATCGTGACGCGCAGGTCGCATTCGGCCTCATACGCCTCTGGCAGGCCCTGGG